>DKRJ01000012.1:0-169052 GCA_002472145.1 Clostridiales bacterium UBA7285
ACTTCAATTTACAATCAACCAAGAAAAAAGTTTCAATCAAATGTTACAAAACCGCGTTTTTGTCTGTTTTTAGGGCTTTGCGGCTTGTGATATAATTTTGACGGAGGCCAGGCGCCGTTTTTGAAATATATCGCGGCGTGCTGCCCGAAGGAATACAAATGGGAAACATAGTTGAGAAATTCGGAAATTACGTCGGCGGATGCGTCGAGAACGAGCCTGACAGAGCGAGACGCCTGCTCCTTGCGGCTTATCGCTGCAAGCTCGTTCAACTGAAACACTTCCCCGATAAAAGGCTTTCACCCGCCCGCGACATACTCGCCGAGGCGTCGATGGAAGCGATAATAGCCGGGCTGGCGCACCCGGAGGATTCCGCGCTCGTAAATCTTTTCATGCCGTGCGAGATCCTGCACGTCCTCGGGATTCATCCGATCATGGCGGAAGCCATGGCAAGCTACGTGACAGGAGCGAGAGCAGACCGCGGATTCGTCGCCTACGCAGAGAAATGCGGCATACCGGAGACGTTCTGTTCATATCATAAGGTCATGCTCGCCGAGGCCCTCTCCGGGATCATCGGTACGCCGAGATTCATAGCGAATACGTCATTCGTCTGCGACGCGAACAACCTCACGTTCAAAACAGCGGCAAAGCACTACGGAGTACCGCACTTTTACATCGACGTCCCGTATGAGGTGAGCGAGGACAGCGTCGCCTACGTGGCCGATCAGCTCAGGGAGTTCGTCCCGTTCGCGGAGGAATGCGCCTGCAGGAAACTGGATGAGGATGAGCTGAAGGCGTGCGTCGCCCGCTCGGCCGTCTCGATGAAGAATTTCGAAAAGTTCCAGAACGCGAAAGCCGGGAAGTTCCTCTCCAACGACCCTACGAACGAGCTTTACGAGATATTCGCCAATCACATCCTTCTCGGAAAGCCAGAGATTGAAAAATTCTCATACGCACTCGCCGCGGAGGGAGACACCCTTCCCGATTTTGACGGCATCAGCCTGCTCTGGATGCATACGATCCCGTTCTACCAGAAGGATATCCGCTCGATCACAGGCTTTAACGAAAAGGTCCAGATCATATCCTGCGACATGAATTTCGCGGGATATATAGACGTGGACCCGGAAAAGCCGTACGACGCGATGGCGCGCCGCCTCGTATACGACAGTTTCAACGGACCGTCCGAAAGGCGCATTTCCCGCGCTCTGGAGTGGTGCCGGAAGCAGAAGGTCGACGGAGTCGTGTATTTCTGCCACTGGGGATGCAAGCAGACGCTCGGCGCGGCGCAGCTGGCAAAGGAGACTATCGAGGCCGCCGGATACCCGGTCCTGGTGCTCGACGGAGATGGCTGCGACGAGGGAAATTCGAGCAGCGGCCAGACGGCGACGCGGTTTGAGGCTTTTATCGAAATGCTTGAGGCGAGGAAGAAAAAATGATCTACGGAATGTGTAAATATACGCCGGTCGAGGTTTTGGCCGGCTTCGGCGAGGAATACGCGATGATCGAGCCCTCGTCGGAGGCCTTTCCGCACGCCGAGGCATTCGGGCACCCGAACCTCTGCGGATACGGAAGAGGTATGATCGAGGCGGCTTTTTCGGAGCACATGGATGAGATCATCCTGGTGAACTGCTGCGATGTGGTCAGGCGCGTCTACGACATACTGAAGAAGGAACTTAAGCCTTCTTTTATCTTTCTGCTGGACCTTCCTCATAAGCGGGGACCGGCGGATCAGAAGCGTTTCGCAGCGGAGATCGGCCGCCTGATACGCGAGTACTCCGCGTACAGCGGGAAAGCGTTCGATTTCAACGCCGCGTACGACGCCCTGCTCACTCAGAGCAGAGCCGGAGACGCCTGGCATTCGTCTCCCGGATGCGCGGAATACGTAGGAGCGTGCGGCGACGCCGAGGATGCCGTCGCGGCAGGCAGGTCGGAAATGGCGGCTGCCTCGTCAGGAGGCGTCGCGGCAACGGCAGAAGGAGTGGCATCCACGCCAGTCCGGACTCCATTCATCAGCCTCTCTGGCGCGCACGGCGGAAGCGCTCTCGCCGACCGCATAGCCGCTCACCTCACTATCCCGGTGCGCGACGACACTTGCAGCGGGAACCGGTTCGTCAGCGCAGACTTCGAAAAACCGGCTTCGGCCGACAATTTCCTCGCGGGATACGCAAAAGCCCTGCTTTGCCAGACGCCTTGCATGAGGATGGACGACGTCGCGGGACGCGGCGGCATCAGCGAAGGCGCAGCGGGCGTCATCTATCACACGATGAAATTCTGCGACTATTACGGATTCGAATACGCTTCCGTCCAGACTTGCGACGGCAGACCAGTACTGAAGATAGAGACGGACGGCACGGCGCAGAGCGGCGGGCAGCTCGAGACCAGAATAGAAGCCTTTGCCGAGAGCATCGGAAAGGAAAGGCGGACCGGAGGAAATATGGACGTAAAGGATATTAAGTACGCGGCAGGCATAGACAGCGGATCGACGAGCACCGAGGCCGTCATCATGGATCGCGATAAAAACATCGTCGCGTGCAGCGTGATCAGCACAGGCTCGGGAGCGGCGGCTGGTGCGGAACGCGCGCTTGCCGAAGCTTTGACGAAAGCCGGCCTCTCGCGCGGCGACGTCGGAAAAGTCGTCTCTACGGGCTACGGGCGTTCGACCATCGGCCTCGGCGACGAATCGATAACAGAGATAACTTGCCACGCCCGCGGGGCGCATTTCCTCTCTCCCGACGTGAGGACGATCGTAGACATAGGCGGCCAGGATTCTAAGGTCATAGTCCTCGGCGACGACGGCGGCGTAGTTAATTTCACGATGAACGATAAATGCGCCGCCGGCACGGGAAGGTTCCTGGAGATGATGGCCCGTACGCTCGAACTTTCGATGGAGGATATGTCAAGGCTCGGCCTCGAGTGGAAGAACGACGTCCATATCTCGAGCATGTGCACCGTGTTCGCCGAGTCGGAGGTCGTCTCCCTGATAGCGCAGAACACACCCGTACCGGACATAATCCACGGCCTGAACAAAGCAATCGCATCGAGAATAACCGCCATGGTAAAGCGCATGAACGGAAAAGCTCCGTACATGATGACGGGAGGCGTCGCATTGAACAAAGGCGTCGTCTCGTGCATGGGAAAAGAGCTGAACGCAAAGATCACTGTATCCCCTTACGCCCAACTCTGCGGCGCGATCGGCGCGTGCCTGCTCGCTTTCGAAGAATAAGCCGACTCGCTTTCGAAGAAGAAGCCGACTCGCTTTCGAAGAATAAGCCGCTTAGCGCGCTTATTTCAATTTGTTATATTCCGCGTCAGTTACAGGTTCCAGCCACTCGGCCGACGCGTTTTCTCCCGGCACGGCTATCGCCAGATGAGCCATCCAGCTGTCCTTTGCCGCACCGTGCCAGTGTTTCACACCCGTCGGGATGTTCACGACCTTACCCGGAACGAGCATGACCGGCTCCTCGCCCTCGGCGCAGTACCAGCCGCGGCCTCCCACGCAGACGAGTTCCTGCCCGCCGCCCTTTGACGCTTTATGGATATGCCAGTTGTTGCGGCATCCGGGCTCGAACGTGACGTTGTGGATGACCACCTGCTCGGAGGAAACGACGGATAGATACGACTGACCGGTGAAGTATTTCGCGTAGGCGTCGTTCTGCTCTCCTATAGGGAACATGATCTCCCGCTGGAACTTCTCTTTGCCGGTAAGTATCTGTCCTTCCGCCGCCCCGGATTTTTCACCGCCTTCGCCACTGTCGTCCCAGATCTCCTTTGCCATATTGAAAACAGCCCATCCAACGGGCCATCCGGCGTAAAATGCGCCATGCGTGATGATCGCGGCGATCTCCTCCCGCGTGACGCCGTTCTTCTTTGCCGTCATCAGATGGTACCTGAGCGAACTGTCGGCCAGCCCCCTGCCCATGAACACAGAGATGACTATGGTGCTGCGCGTCTTCAGATCGAGCGTCGTATCGTTCCATACAGCGTCCCCGAAGAGCACGTCGTCGTTTACCGCGGCGAATCCGGGGGCAAAATCCCCGAGCGCGTCCCGCCCTGCGGTCTGCACTATTTTTTCTCTTTCTGCCATCTCGACTCCTCCGTTTCCGTCAAGCGTTTCCCGTAGAAAATCTTTTTTTGATTTTATCATACAGCGCGGTTTGACAAGCGCTTTTGGATAGTATAAATTTAATATATGCGCAGAAACCCGGCGCCGTATCTCACGGCGCGTGACCGGAGGCGAGGCTCATGGCGGAAACCGCAGCGGCGGAAAACGAAAAGAGAACAAACGCGAGATATACAGTCATCAAAACCCTCATCAGCGTCGGCGCTGTAATAACGGCGCTCGTTCTAGGGAATGGAACGCTCGGGGGACACGGGACACTCGTCGCGGGACTCATCTTCTGCACTATAGGAGACGTGCTGCTGGCGGTGTCCGGCGAACTGTTCCTGAGGTTCAGGGACCCATATTTTTCGGGCGGCGTGCTGAGCTTCGGGATAGCGCACGTCCTGCTTTGCCGGTACCTTTATCTCGCGGCGGGATCGATCTCGTGGACGCTGGTCTTTTCGCCGATAACGTTCCTGATACTCGTCGCGGGCATGAAGATGGGTATGCTCGATCCGGGGAAATACAAGGTCCCGATCTCGGTGTACTCATTCCTGGTCGGCGCGTTTCTCGGCTTCGGCCTCAACACGTTCGCGGCTCTGGGCGTGACGGCAGTCTCGCTGAGGCTCGGCATCGCGTCGATCCTGTTCTGGGGCTCCGACATGGTGCTCTCGCTGAGGTATTTCCATAAAGGCGCGCCGAAAGCGCTGGTCATCGTTTTGCTCATTCTTTATTTTGCCGCCATATACACACTGGCGTCGTCATCCGCTTTGTAAAGGAGGCTGCTCATCCATGGACTTTTTAGAACTCGCCGAGGCCAGATATTCCTGCAGAAAGATATCCGACCGGCCCGTCGAACAGGAAAAAATCGATAAGATCCTGAAGGCTGCGAAGTTTTCGCCTTCCGCTCACAACAATCAGGCGTATAAGGTCTGGGTCATCAAAACGCCTTCCGAGGCGGCAAAGGTCTCTGAAGCGACTAACTGTACGTTCGGCGCGCCTCTCTTTTTTGTCGTCGGAACTTCCGAAAGCGAGGGCTGGGTGCGCCCTGCCGACGGACGCAATTTCGCGGACGTCGACACATGCATCGCCGCGACTCAGATGATGCTCGAGATCGCGGACCTCGGCCTGGCGACGACGTGGGTCGGATGGTTCGATCCGGCTGTCATGAAGAAGAATTTCCCTCAGATGGAGGGAAGCGATCTGCTCGCGATCTTCCCGACCGGATACCCTGCCGAGGGAGCGCACCCTTCCAGACAGCACGGCGACCGCAGGCCTATGGAGGACAACGTCTCGATTATCTAGTTTCATCCGCTGCAGCCGGGCTTCGGCGTCATCAGCCGCAGTCAGGCTTCAGCGTCATCCGTTGCAGTCGGGCCGCAAGGCAGCGGCATTTCAGGCACAGGAGAGCGTGCCTGCAGAAAGGAGAAAAAAATGGCTGAAAACAAGAGAAACCCATACGAGGGAACAAAGACCGAAAGAAATCTTCTTGAGGCTTTCGCGGGCGAATCTCAGGCCCGCAATAAGTACACCTATTTCGCGTCGGTGGCAAAGAAAGCTGGATACGAGCAGATCGCGGCGCTGTTCCTGAAGACGGCGGAGAACGAAAAGGAGCACGCTAAGCTCTGGTTCAAGGCGCTCGGACTTTTAGGCGACACCGAGGAAAACCTCGAGACCGCCGCCGACGGCGAGAACTACGAGTGGACAGACATGTACAGCCGCATGGCCGACGAGGCTGACGAAGAAGGATTCCACGAACTCGCCGTGCAGTTCCGCGGAGTGGCCGCAATCGAAAAAACACACGAGGAACGCTATCGCGCGCTGCTTCGCAACGTAAAGGAGGGCGAAGTGTTCAAAAAAGGCGACGTGACGATCTGGGAGTGCCGCAACTGCGGTCACATCGTCGTCGGGACGTCGGCGCCTGAAGTCTGCCCTGTCTGCAAACATCCGCAGGCTTACTTTGAGGTGCGCGCCGAGAATTACTGAAGAATATTGAAGAAGAGCAGACTTTCCGATGAAGTCGGACCGGGATCTGCCGGCAAGGAAGGAGCATGAAATGCAATTCTATAAATGCCTGAAATGCGGGAACTTCGTCGTGTTCCTCACCCCTAAGACGGCCTGCACGCCTCGCTGCTGCGGCGAAGAGATGGCTGAGGTAAAGCCGAACACGCAGGATGCGGCTCTGGAGAAGCACGTGCCTGCCGTTACGGTCGAGGGAAACAAGGTAAGCGTGCAGGTCGGATCTGTCGCGCATCCTATGCTCCCTGAGCATTACATCCAGTTCGTGATACTTGAGACGAACAAGGGATTCCAGAAGAAGGACCTCGCCCCGGGCGAAGAGCCGAAAGCCGAGTTCCTGCTCTCGGACGGCGAAAAACCTGTCGCGGTCTACGAATACTGCAATCTCCACGGTCTCTGGTCATACACGATCTGAGGAGAAGAGAACGACTGCCGGAGCGGCCACCCGCCCCGGCATTTTTTTACCTACTTGAAAGCACCCCGGTTTTGGCGCAAGATATTATCTGAGGTGCGAAATGCTTGTAATAATATCTAAGGTGCTGGTGATCTTCGCGATAATCCTGGTCGGAGTGATTGCCGGCAAGGCGGGAATAGTCCCGAAAAGCGCGGATAAGCCTTTGATCGACATACTGATGCTGATCACGACCCCGTGTCTCATCATCGGCTCTCTGGCGAACGCCGAATTTACGACTGAGACGGAAGATGACACTATCGCTGTCATAATCCTCTCCGTCATCTATTTCACGGTGTTCACGCTCTTGTCTTTCCCTCTGTCAAAACTGCTGAGGCATACCCCTAAGGAGGATCTGAGCGTCCTCATGGGCTGCATGGTCGGGATAAACACCGGATTTATGGGCTTCCCGGTCACCAAAGCCATCTTCGGCGATTATATGTTCTACCTGATGATCATCGAGAACATCATGCTGAACTTCTATCTCTACGGGATACTGGTGCTGCAGCTCAACTACGGCCACAAGCGCGCCGGCGAGGGCCGCAGCCTGCTTAAATCGATATTCTCTCTCTGCACGATCGCGTCGATCGCCGGAGTGGTGATCATGGTCTGCGGGATCAAACTTCCTGCGCCGGTCGGCGAGTTTTTCTCGATCGTCGGCGACGCCACGGTCCCTCTCTCGATGCTTATCGTCGGGCTGCAGATGGCCCAGACGAGCGTAAAAAAGATATTGAAAAACCGCGACCTCGTCATCACGTCGCTGATCAATATCCTCCTGATACCGTTTTTGACCTTTCTGATGGTGAACTGGCTGCCCGTCTCGAGCTACGTTAAAGCCGTGTCCGTGTTCGCGGCATGCTTCCCTTGCGCCGTCGGCGTCGTCGGGGTCGCGGCCAGAGAGAACAAAAACTACTCCCTGGCGTCCGAATGCGTCGCACTCACGACAGCCGCATCGATGATAACGCTTCCCCTCGCGGCGATGTTCGTCTCCGCATTTTACGGAGTATAGGCGCTATACCCGCGCTTTGTTGTAATTCCAGAACGAACGTGAGAACAAAAGCAGGATCGTATATAGTTCGAGGCGCCCGACTATCATGACGAATGCGCAGAAAAGCCGTCCGACAGGTGAGAAGATCGAATAGTCGGCGTTCCAGAGCCTTCCGAAGCCTACGCCCGTGCTCGTCAGAAGCGACACAGGAGCCGACAGAGTCGTCTCCATGTCAAAATTTTCCAGAGATATGAGCCCGGCGGTCATCAGATACACCGCGAGGAACAGAAGCACGTACGTGGAGACGGACGTCGCCTGCTGTGACGATACGGCCTTGCCTCCCGTCATGACCGGCTTGACCGAATTAGGGTGTATCCTCTTATACATTCCGCGCTTGGCGATTTTTACGGCTACGGCGACGCGCAGCACCTTGATCCCTCCGCTCGTCGAGTTCGTGCATCCCCCGATAAGCATCAGGATCAGCAGTATCATCTGACATATCGAAGGCCAGAACGTGACGCGCTCGAGCGGGAATCCGGACGTCGACGCGAACGACACGACTCCGGCGAATGCGTCCACGAACGCCCTGACCGGATCTCTGCCGCCGGAGATCATCAGTATCACGCCTATCACAACAGTCGAGAAGAATATCTCCTTCAGGAAAAGTTTTGATTCGTAATCGCTCGTCGCGTGCTTATATCTCTTCCGCGCGAGATTCGTGTACATGATGACGTTGAAAGAGGCCGCGAGCGAAAACAGCGCGAGTATTATTTTGATGTACGGCGAGAACGTGTTCGAGAGTTCGTTTCTGTAGTCTATCACGCCGGACGTGCTTATCGACGACATCGTGTTTATTGCGCTTTCGAATACCGAGAGCCCACCTATCAGCAGCAGCGCAAATTCCACTATCGATAGTCCCGCATAGATCCTGAAAGTAAGCCAGACCGTATCCCTCGCGCGAGGCCTCTGCTCCGCTCTGAGCAGATCGCCGAATTCGAGCGAGTTCATGTTGGAATAACGCCGTCCGACGGATCTGAACACGAGAAGCGCGATGAGTATCACGCCCATCCCTCCGAGCCAGTTCGTAGTGGCGCGCCATAGCACGAGCGATCTCGGCATGCTGTTGATGTTTATTACAGTGGCGCAGCTCGTCGTCCACGCGGAGACGGATTCGAAGATGCTGTCTATAACGGAGTATCCCCTTCCGGCGCAGGCGTACGGGAAAACGCCCGTGACGATCACGGTGAGCCAGCACGCGAGCACGAGGAAATAATTGTTCCTGACGTTCATGCGAAGGCGTCTGAACCTGCTCTTTCTGTATCCTATAGCCCCAGCCGGGATGAGTACGCACGACATGACCGCGAAGACCTGAGCCATCCTGTACTCGCCTGCCGAATAGGCGTAGATCAGCGAAGGCAGCATCGCAAAGCCCTCGAACAGCATGACGGTCGACACTGCCCTTAAGAGCGATTTGAAATTGAAATCCGTGTACTTAGTCATATATCTCCACCGTCACGCTTTGTTGCTGTTCCAGAAATGCCGCGAGAAGACCATGAAGAACGTGAACAGTTCGAGTCGTCCGGCTATCATCATGAGAGCCAGCACGAGCGTCGAAAAGTTCGAGAATCCGGCGAAATTCATCGTCGGTCCCACAGCGTTCAGGCCCGGGCCTACGTTTCCGAGGCACGTGAGAGCCGCCGTGAAGTTGGTCACTATATCGTATCCGTCTACCGAGATCAGCAGCGCTCCGCCGAAGAGCACCACCAGATAGAAGAAAATGTAGTTCACTATATTTGTCACTACCCCCTGCGGTACGGACCTGTGGTTCACGCTGACCGTCAGCACGCGGTTCGGATGCAGCTTCATGAAAAATCCGCGCTTGACGTATTTGATCGCCGTGTAGACCCTGATCATCTTCAGTCCGCCGCCGGTCGAGCCGGAGCAGGCGCCCGTGATCATCACGAATATTATCAGCATCTTGCAGAACGCCGGCCACACGTCAAAGTCCGTCGTGCAGTATCCCGTAGTCGTGATCACCGAACATATCTGGAAAAATCCGTCGCGTATGGCCTTTGACACGCTCGAATACCCGCCCTGGACCATCAGATCGGCCGCTGTCGCAAACGAAAACGCGATGATGATCCCGAGGTACAGTTTGACCTCCGCGTCGTCAAAGAACTCTCTGATCCTCTTTTTCGGGATCAGGAAGTACAGGTTGAAATTGATCCCGCAGATCACCATGAATACGATGATTACCCACTGGATGTACGGGCTCGTGAAATGGCCGACGCTGTCGGAATACGATGAAAATCCGCCAGTTCCCACCGTACCGAACGTGTGGATCAAAGCGTCGTAAAGGCTCATCCCGCCTATCTTCAGGAAGATGATCTCGGCCACGGTGATCGCTATGTACAGCCTGTAGAGGTTCTGGGCCGTATCTGAGAAGTGCGCCGTCAGTTTCGTCAAAGTAGGTCCCGGCGTCTCCGCGCTCGCGACGATCTGCCCTCCGATCCCTATCGAAGGAAGGAGTGCGGTCGCAAAGACTATGATGCCCATTCCGCCGAGCCAGTGGGTGAAGGAGCGCCAGAACAAAACAGAACGCGGGTACGACTCGAGGTTCGACATCACAGACGCGCCCGTCGTCGAGAAGCCGGAGCAGATCTCAAAAAACGCGTTGACCGGATTCGGTATGGCCCCGGTCAGGACCATCGGCACAGCCCCGATCACCGAGCACATGAGCCAGGCGATCGTCACTATCAGATACCCGTCGCGCTGTTTCGTGCGCAGTCCGGTAGGGCTGAACGTCTTCATCAAAACAAGCCCCGTCAGGAAGCAGGGCACCATCGTCGCGGTGAAACACAGAGCTTCGTGTTTCTCGCCGTAGATGAGCGCAACGATCACGGTCGGCACGAAGGCCAGGCCGAGAACGATGAACAGAACGCCCATCATCCTTATTAACGAATGGTAGTTGAATGATTTAGATGAAGCCAAATTTTACACCTTTAGAAGAATTATTTTTTAGTCATCAGTTTGTCGAGGTCGGCGATGTCGCGCAGCAGGCTGAAGATCAGCACTCTGTCGTTTTCTTTGATGCGGGTGCCGCCGTTCGGGATGATGACTTCGCCGCCGCGGTAGATTGCCGCCACGAGCAGGCCCGAAGGAAGGTCGAGGTCGTTCAGCGTGCCTGTGGTCATCATCATGCCGCTCTCGGCTATGACTTCGATGATCTCGGCCTGCCCCTGCACGAGGAGCGAGGAGACGACCCTCTGACCGCCCTGGATGATGTTGAATATCTGGACCGCCGTTATATCGAGCGGGTTCAGGATGATGTCCACGCCCATGTGCTCGATCAGGCTCAGGTAGTTCTCGCGGCTGACCTTAGATATCACGTCAGGGATGCCCCTCTGCTTGGCTGTGAGCGCCAGGAGGAGGTTTTGTTCGTCAAAGCCCGTCGCCGTGACGAAAGCGTCCATGTCGTCGAGGTTCTCCTCTTCCAGCATGCCGATGTCGGTTCCGTCGCCGCAGAGTATCATGACGTTGCTGATCCTCGTGGACAGATACTGGCAGCGTGCCTTGCTGCGCTCGACGAGTTTGACCTGCGCGCCGAAATCGGCAAGTTTTTCGGCCAGATAGTATCCTGTCTTTCCGCCGCCTATGATCATCACGTTCTTCAGGTCGGTGTACTTGCCCTTGACGTGGACTTCTTTGTTAAGCTTCGTTATCTCGCTCTTCTCGCCCACGACGTAGAGAGAGTCGCCTTCCTTGATCTCGTCCTGACCGTGAGGAATGATGACCTTGCCGTTGCGGGAGATCGCAGTCACGAGCATCGAAGGGAGGACTTTCTTTACCTCAGGCATTTTCAGGCCGATGAGTTCTTTTTTCATCGAGGCCTTGAACTCTATGAGCGAGATGCTGCCGGTGGTGAAGATGCCGTTGCTGAGCGTGTATTTTTCCGAAAGGTATTTGAATATCTCGGACGTTATCGCGAAATCCGGGTTGACCAGGAAGTCTATGTCAAAGGCGGTCCTGATGAAGTCGAAATTCCTCATGTACTCAGGATCGCGGACTCTGGCGATCACCTTCCTGGCTCCGAGGAGTTTCACGAACTGGCCGATGACCATGTTCGTCTCGTCGCTTCCAGTCGAAACGAGGACGTAGTCGCAAGTGTCTATGCCTATCGTCCTTAAAACTCCTATGTCCCTGGCGTCCTCGTTTATCGTGAGGACGTCGAATTGCTGCGAAAGACGGTCGAGAAGCTCCGCGTTAACGTCTACGAGCGTTATGGAATAGTCGCCGCCCACGAGAGATTCGCAGACCTTGGTCCCAAGCTTTCCGACGCCGATTATCGCTATGTTCATGCTCATGCTGTTTCACCCGAATTATTTTTTGTAATAATAAATATACGCCGGCAGAAGGATGTCCTGCCGGCTTCTATTTTACTTTAAAACTTGCTATTTGTTAAGTTAAGCCTGCTATTTTAGTTCGGCGCGGAGCTCGTCGGCCTTGTCGGTGTGCTCCCAAGGGAGATCGACGTCGGTGCGTCCGAAGTGGCCGTAAGCAGCAGTCTGCCTGTAGATAGGTCTCCTGAGGTCGAGGTCCCTGATGATGGCGGCCGGCCTGAAGTCGAAGTGCTTCTCTACGATCTCGGCGATCCTGTCGTCGGAGAGTTTTCCGGTCCCGAAAGTGTCGACCATGATCGATACAGGCTTAGCCACGCCGATCGCGTACGCGAGCTGGATCTCGCACTTGTCCGCAAGTCCCGCCGCGACTACGTTCTTGGCTGCGTATCTGGCAGCGTAGGATGCCGAACGGTCGACCTTTGTAGGGTCTTTGCCGGAGAAGGCGCCGCCGCCGTGGCGTGCGTATCCGCCGTAGGTGTCTACGATGATCTTGCGTCCGGTGAGTCCGGAGTCTCCCGCAGGTCCGCCGATGACGAATCGTCCGGTAGGATTGACGTAATATTTCGTGTTCTCGTCGAGCAGTTCCGCAGGGATGACGGCTTTGATGACGTGCTCGATTATATCCTTCCTGATCTGTTCCTGTGTGACGTCCGGGTCGTGCTGCGTGGAGACGACTACCGTGTCGATCCTCTTTACCTTATCGTCGTCATACTCGACAGTGACCTGTGTCTTTCCGTCCGGGCGGAGGTATTTAAGAGTTCCGTTCTTCCTGACCTCGGTGAGCTTAAGCGCGAGTTTATGCGCCATCTCTATCGGCATAGGCATGAGTTCAGGCGTCTCATTGCAGGCGTATCCGAACATCATCCCCTGGTCTCCCGCGCCTACTTCCTCGATTGCGTCGTTCAGCGTCCCGTCCTTATACTCGAGGGCTTTATCGACTCCCATGGCGATGTCGCTGGACTGCTCGTCGATCGCGGTGAGCACCGCGCAAGTGTTTCCGTCAAAACCGTACGCGCTTCTGTCGTAGCCGATGTCCGTGATGACGTTTCTGGCGATCTTATTGATGTTTACGTACGCTTTCGTGCTGATCTCGCCCATGACCATGGTGTAGCCCGTCATGGCTGTCGTCTCGCACGCTACTCTGCTGTAGGGATCCTGTTCGAGCAGCGCGTCCAGTATCGCGTCAGAGATCTGGTCGCACATCTTATCAGGATGTCCTTCGGTCACCGACTCGGATGTGAATAACTTTTTCATTTTATTGCTCCTTTCTGTGCTTTGGCAGTTATCCCTATCATTCTCAAAAAAGAAAGCCTTTTCTTTCGCGGAAAAGGCCTCGATTTACTCATCAGTCCTCATCTTTCAGAAAGGTCACCAAAAACCTTCTGTAGGACGTGGCACCTTTTGGCGCTTCAGACGCGTACACAGGTTGCCGGGCATCGCAGGGCCTATTCCCTCAGCCGCTCTTGATAAGGATACGTATAGATATTATACTATAGTAAGTACGATGTCAAACGTATTCGGGGTGCGAAACCGCTGAAATTCGGGAAAATCTCTACACTTTGCCCGATATGTAAAGATAAATTCACGCGACGTTTTTCAGACTGCGGAGGGAAAGAAAAAATGGACAAAGACACACCTGACTTCACGGTCATAAGCGGAGGCGCTTCCGACGACAGGGGCCCCGCGGCCGGAAAATATCTCCGCAGCGAGGCGACCATGACGCGCCTGACGGGTGCCTTCGGCATCCACATCACGCGGCGGACAGCCAGATACGATACACATCAGTTTTTTTTCATCGATGTCGAAAAGAACGGCTTTGACGACTACGGGGAGTTCAGGCTCGACCGGAACCACGGTTCCCTCTCCGACGTCGTCCGCGAGATGAAGCAGCTTCGTTTCGGGGCTCTGGGCGGCAAGTGGCGCCCGATCACCAAAGGCGACGCCGAGCGTCTCATAGCCGACGCCGCACTGTTCAACAAGGAGCACGGTCTGGAACTCCCTCCCGGGGAGGACCGGTATCGCTGCTATATAGACGAAGCCCCGGAGTACAGTCCCGAACAGCGTCTCGCACTCATGCGGAAGATATGCGTCCAGCCGCGATGCGACTCGGAAGCGATCAACTACTACCTGATGCGCTGTTGCGGAATGGACCGCGAAGGCGCGGAATTCCTCTGGAACGGGGATGATTTCACGGACGTGGTGAAAGCCGGCGTCCCTTCGTTATTTGCCAAAAATACCATCACAGCGGCGGGAAAAGGGCACTACCGCTGCGAATCGCTCATTCATGCGGATGACGACTTTTATGATCTTGTCACCGAAATAGTATGCAGCGAAAAGCGCGTCTCCTCCGCCAGGAGGATATCGTTCCTCCCCATCTCCGCATGGGAAGCGTCTCTTCAGCTGAAGCGCGACGAATACGTCGTAGTCGCCGAAAGCGACTGCGACCCGGAGGATCTCTATGACGAGATACATACCTGCTATCTCTGCGTGGCGGACTATGAGCATGAAGCAGGCACTCTGTACCTTCTGTTCAATGACAATAACGACAACGTGATGTCGCCCGAATACAGGCCCGATGACGACGCATACTGCCGCATAGCGGTGCTCGACTCCGGTGAGATCCTGATATCCGGCCCGTATCCTGGTGAAACGTCGGCAGTCGCCGCGGAACTGGAGGACCTGATAACGTACGAACTGGGAGGCAGTTATTCCACCATAGAAAACTACTGCTTCAGCAGCCCGATGCTGGCGCGGTTCCTCGACAGCGGATATCCCAGCTTCATGGAATTTCTGTATTATCTGGAGCAGGACCCGGGACACGATAGTTGAGTACAGGGCAATCAGAGGAATTAGGAAAAAGAAGATAAAAAAATATAATAAAAAAGTAAACGGTCTGTAAAAGATTACGTCAACCTCTGTTCGTTTTTTTATCTTTTTCTTTTCAACAGCGCGAAAGCACACCATTTGAGAGCAGGCGCCACTTATCCACATGAATCTGAAAAATCGTATACGATTTTTTCAAAAGATATATGTGGAAAACTGTTTTTCCCCTATCGCCAGTACTTCAACGATTAACGAGGCCGACTTTTTTGTCAATACATAGTTATCCACAGATTTTTGCGGTGAAAAATAATTGTTTTGTTCTTCAGGTAAAAAATGGAAGCGATTGGAAAAATGATTGAAAAAACGATCAAAGAATACGCCGAAAATGTATATCGCACTGTCACGACCGCCGAGGTCACTGAACTTTCAAAGGATAAAAAAGGATACGTGACGGTAGCCGCGGACAGGACCATATTCCACCCCCTGCAGGGCGGTCAGAGCGCCGATACAGGCTATATAGAGCCTTTAGACTCGCTCCGGGCCGGCGGAGCGGATCCGGCTGGCGTGAGAGACAGCACTGAAACGGTATCGGCCGGACAGCCTCGCGCGCTGCGCTATGAGGTCACAGCCGTCGCCGAGAGAGACGGCGTCGTCGTCCACACGCTTTCGGTAAAGGACGCTCCTGCGCTTTCCGCTGGAACGCGGATCAGGATGACCATCGACTGGGATCACAGATTCGACAACATGCAGCGACACTGCGGGGAGCACATTTTATCCGGCGCGCTGCACAGGCTCTACGGAGGCGTCAATCACGGGTTCCACATGGGCGAGGACTGCATGACGATCGACATCAGCCTCGAAGATGACCCCGAATATTCGGGCAGGCCCCTGACGTTCGAGATGGTCGAGGCCGCGGAGTACGAAGCGAACAAAGTGATCTGGCGCGACGAGCCGGTATCCGTCACATTTTTCCCGACTCACGACGAGGCTTTGAAAATGCCCCTTCGCAAAGAACTGACTATCGACAGGGACATTACCGTGGTCACGGTCGGCGATCTCTCCGATCCGTCCGACTGCGTCGCCTGCTGCGGCACGCATCCGTCTTCGGCAGGTCAGGTGGGTCTGATCAAAGTCTTCCGCGTTATGTATAACAAAGGAATGTACCGCATCTTCTTCGAGGCCGGCCAAAGGGCATATCTCGCATGCCGCGACGACTACGATACTCTCATGCACATAGCGCAGGACCTCTCCGCTGGGCGTCAGGACGCCGCTCAGAAATACGACGCTCAGAAAGCAAAGAACTCTGATGCCCGCGAGCGCCTTTTCAACATAGTGGGAATGATAAAGAAAAAAGAGACCGGCGAACTCGCGGAGGCTCTCGCATCCGGCACACCGGTCATAAGATATTACGATCTGCTGAAGCCGGATGAAATATCCGACATAGGCCTTTCTTTGCTCGGGAAGATTCCTTCGCTTCTCGTGCTCATCACTTCGTCCGAAAACACCGTCCTGCTGTTTTCCGATACCGCGGACTGCGGAATGATCGTGAAGCAGTACGCCCCGTTGAACGGCGGAAAGGGCGGCGGAAAAAAGGATTTTGCCCGCGCCGTGTTCCCGTCTTCCGCGGAAGCGAAGGCCTTCGCGGGATCCCTCGCGGAATAGATCAGGCAGATCGATCTTTCCGAAACTTACTTTTCCGGGGATCCTCCCGCAGATCCTTCGGCGGATACTTCCGCAGCCTCCTGAGCGGCGCCGGTCTCGGCCGCGTCTACCGCGGCGTCGGCGATCTCGGCCGCTGCCTTTGCGGCGTCCTTCTTAAGGAAATTCTTGAATCTGCGCGCGTACAGATATTCACGGTCCTCCGGCAGCAGATATTTGTTGATGCCGAAGAGTACCGTCAGAGCGATGACGCCGATCAGCATCTCCTTCATCCCGAAGTGGGATACGACCATCTGCCTTGCAAGCGCGAGCATGACGACCTCCACGATATCCTCGTATTTCTGACGCGCCAGAAGCTTCACGAACTCGAGTCCCACGGTGATGGTCAGCACGTCCGACAGGAACGCGCTGAATGAACTGATATTCATAGACAGTATGTTGCCGCTGAAGAACAGCGAATTCACTATCTTGACTATCATGCCTATCGCGACCGCTACGACGAGGATCGAGGCGATGAGTTCGAGACAGTATATTCCCTTTACTCCCAGTTTGCGGATAACGCGCAGGAAACTGCTGCCGCTGTTATGGTCTGCCATATTATCTTTTCCTTCCTGTAAGGCCGGTTCGAAATTCAAAAAAGAATAACGAAAAAACAAATGAACGAAAACGCTTTGAGTATTATATCATATAAATTCCCGGGTTCACAAAAAAATACATCCGCGGGATCGTAAAATCCCGCGGACGCATCTTGGATTGAGTTATTTTGGGGGGAGGAAATTATTCCTCGATTGCAATGTATTTGTTCTGCTCCAGTTCAGGCTTGCTGTCTTTCTTCGGAACAGTAACAGTCAGTACGCCGTTGTTGAACTTAGCCTTGATGTCGGAATCCTGCAGATCCTCTCCCACGTAGAAGCTTCTCGTGCAGGTTCCCTGGAATCTCTCGCGGCGGATGTATTTTCCGTTCTCGTCCTTTTCGTCGTTATTGACGTTCTTTGCCGCCGTGATGTTGAGGACACCTTCCTTAAGCTGGATCTTAACGTCCTCTTTCTTGAATCCCGGGAGGTCCATTTCGAGTTCGAAGTGATCGCCGGCGTCCTTAACATCGCTCCTCATCAGGTCTCCGTGAAAATCCGTCTTCGACGGAAAATCCATGATATCGTCAAAGTCATCAAAGAAATCGTTTCTGAAAATCGTAGGGAATAACATAATAACTACCTCCTCATTTATATACATTGTTTTGTTTTCATGTCTCCGGGGATATCTCTTCCTGTCTTATCCCCGACACATCATTGATACCCTGTTGTTAGCACTCTAAACAGCTGAGTGCTAAAAAATATCAAAAAAATTACGACGGCCAGAATCCTCGGGCCGCCGCAGGATCATCTCACTGGAGCGTCCTCTTTTTCGCGCGCTCCTCGCGTTCCTTCTTCAGGTTGGACCTTACCACTTCGATCTTCCTGACGTATTTCTCCTCGTTTTCCTTGTCGCCGGCCTCACGGTAGATGTCCGCCAGTTCGCGCATCACGTCTATGTTCGACGACGAGAGCGTCAGCACTTTCTTATACGCCGCTTCCGCCAACTTTGGCTCCCCTATCTTGCGGTACGCGAAGCCGAGGTAATACCAGAGCGGCCACCAGTTCTCGTAGCGCTCGTCCTCCGTGTACGGGGTCAGTTCTTCTATGCCCTGATAAAACTTGCCGGAGAGGACTTTATTATACGCCGCCTCGATCTTTATCGGCTCCTCCAGCTTGTCGTTCCACTCGAGCACCTCCGCGCGCATCTCCGCCCTCGACGGGTCGTCGGACTTATTCGAAAGGCGGACGAACTCGTCGAAAGTGAGCTTCGCCTTCTGATACAGCCCGAGGTTCAGATAAGCATATCCGAGGAAATAGTAGCCCATGTCGAAGTCGGGCGCCTTCAGCGTCAGTTTTTCGAACGCCTCCAGCGACTCCGCCTTATAGCGGGCGACGAACCCTTCGTCCACGTCATCCTCGCCCTCCAATGCGGCGTATGAATCGCGGCAGGCCCTGCCGTAGCAGTATAGCGCGTCCGTCGAGTCGGGATCTATCAGCAGGGCGGCCCTGAAAAGGATCACTGCCGCGTCCAGATCGCTCTTCTGAGCGGCTTCGACTCCGCTGTTGATCAGCGGTTTGGCGAAATCGCGCGTGAACGTACGGACGATATACTCGACGTAGTTGTCTCTGTATTTAAAGTTAATGTCGCAGCCGATGACAAAGGCCATGTTCTGCGCTATTTTCACGTTTGTGAGGCCTGTGATGCTGTCCTTCCTGATCGGTACGGGAACTCCGCTCATGACGTCGAGCACGCCGGCCTTTTCCAGATAACTGTCCGAAAGTTCGTCGAATATGTAGTCGTCGAGATGAGGCTTCAGATAATCGCCCAGCCTGTCCGTCATATTCCCGTCCGTCCCTGCACCGTCGGCTTTGTTCAGCCCTTCTTCTGTTCTCTTCGTTTCTTCGTCAGATGTCATATCGTGCACCGTTTTCTGATATCGTGTACATTATTTGCCTTTTGAGTCCCGGCTCCGCGCTGCTTCACAGCATCCTGAACCGCTCGTCCTTCAGGAGCGATGAGTCTTCCATGGCGCGCCCGATCTGGGCGAGCATCCTTTCTTTATCGTCCGGCAGGTCTCCGCGCAGCGACAGATAGTTCGACGCGTGGTTGCTCCTGAATACGCATTTCTTCGCAGGATCTGAGTTCATCAGCAAAAGGTACGTCTCCGCCATGACCTCCTCCGGCGTAAGAAGTTTGAACTCCCCGCTCCTTATCTTTTCATACAGAGGCGCGTCAGGTTCGACCATCAAAGTAAGCAATCCGACGTAGGACGCTCCCATCTCTGTTATCATTTTTCCTGTCGCCTCGGCGTGTTCGCGCCACATGCCGCGTCCGCCGATCCCGGATATGAACGTGACCGACGCCGCTATTCCGCAAGCCTCGACCTTCTGCACCGCTTCCGTGATCTGTGCGGCCGTCTCCCCTTTGTTGATCGCCTTGAGCACCTCGTCGGAACCGGATTCCGCGCCGATGTAGACGATCGACAGGCCCTTTTCTCGCAGTTCCTTAAATTCCGCTTCGGATTTGCGCAGTATGTCCGTCGCTCGGGCGTATGAGCCGACCCGCTCGCATTCCGGGAAGAGTCCGCGGATCATTTCGAGGATCGGTACGAGCCTGGAGTTCATCAGGCAGAGCGCGTCGCCGTCGCAGAGAAAGATCCGGTCGACGTATCTGTACGAGCGCCTGGCGTCTTCGAGATCTTCGAATATCTCCTCCTGCGGCCTTACTCTGAAGCGTTTAGCCTTGAACATGCTGCAGAACGTGCATTTGTTGTGTGAGCAGCCTATGGTGACCTGTACGAGCAGGCTGTACGCCTCGCTCGGCGGTCTGTATATGTCTCCTTCGTATCTCATGAGGCTACATGCGCTCCGGCGCCTTTATCCCGAGCAGTGAGAGGCCGTTTTTGATGACGTTCTTCGTCGCGATGACGAGGGCGATCTTAGCTTTTCTCTCCTCTGGATCGTCGACCAGGATATGCTCGTCGTGATAGAACTTATTGAAACTCTGGGCTATGTCGATGATCTGGCGCGTGACGATCGACGGTTCGTATTTCTCGCCCGCCTGTCTGACCGTCGCCGGGAAGTCGTATATCTCCTTTACGAGTTCGTAGGCGGCGTCCGACGTCACGCGGCTATAGTCCACGGAATCAAGTTCTTCCGCGGCTTTCAGCGTCGCCTCGTCCGTCTTCCTCAGGACGCTGGCGCATCTGGCGTGCGTGTACTGGACGTACGGACCTGTCTCGCCGTCAAAGTTCAGGACGTGATCCCACGAGAAAGTGTAGTCCTTGATCCTGTTGTTTGACAGTTCGTTGAACATCACGGCGCCGACGCCGACGTCATGCGCAATCTCGTCTACGTTCTCGGCGTCCGGATTCTTCTCCAGGATTATCTCGCGCGTCTTATCGACGGCCTGATTCAGGACGTCCTCCAGATAGACGACGCGGCCGTAGCGTGTCGACATCGTCCCCTCCTCGAGCCTGACGAGCCCGAACGGGACGTGGACGCAGTCCTTCGCCCAGTCGTAGCCCATGAGCTCAATGACTTTGAAGAGCTGCTTGAAGTGGAGCGTCTGCTGCGACGCGACGACGTAGATGTTCTTCGTGAATTGATAGTGTTCCTTGCGGTAGATGGCCGCCGCGATGTCGCGGGTTATGTAGAGGCTGCTGCCGTCCGATTTTTTGATCAGCGCAACACCGAGCCCGTATTTCTCCAGGTCGATTATCTGCGCACCCTGAGACTCCTCCATGAGCCCCTTATCCTCGATCTCCTTTTCGACGGCCGCCATCTTATCGGAGAAGAAACTTTCGCCGTTATATGAGTCGAACGTGATGCCCATCAAATCGTAGACGCGCATGTATTCTTTGATGCTTTCCTCGCGGAACCACTTCCAGAGCCTGACCTCTTCCTCTTCGCCGGCCTCCAGCTTAGCGAATTCCGCTCTCGCCTCGTCCTCCAGCTCGGGGTGGTCATCGGCTTCGACGTGGAATTTAGTGTAGTAGCCGACCAGGGTCTTGATCGGGGAGCGCTTTACGTCCTCTTCGTTTCCCCAGTGATGGTACGCCGTTATCATTTTGCCGAACTGCGTGCCGTAGTCTCCGAGATAGTTCAGCTTGATGACGTTGTATCCGAGCGCGTCGTATATCTTGTTCAGCGAGTTGCCGATGACGGTGCTCCTGATGTGGCCGATGTGGAAAGGCTTTGCGATGTTAGGCGAACTGAACTCTACGATGACGTTCTTCCCTCCGCCTTCGGCGCTCCTGCCGTAGCTGTCCGCCTTCGAGACGGCTTCCCTTATGGTGTCCTCGGCGACTGCCTCGCGCGAGATGAACATGTTCACGTACGCGTTGACGGGCTCTACTTTAGCAAAAAGCGGACTTCCGGAGATCTTAGGCGCGACGTCCTGCGCGATCAAAGCCGGTGCCTTGCGGTACGCTTTTGCGAGCCTGAAGCAAGGGAACGCCAGGTCGCCCATCGTCTTATCCTGCGGGACCTCTATGAGGCTCTTTACCTCGTCCTGTGAAAGTCCTTCAACCTCTGCGGCGATGATCTTTGCCGCTTCCTCTTTAAAATCGATCATTTTCCAATCCTCTTCAATACCTGTTTCTGATTATTCCGTTTTCGGTCATTTGACCGCGAGTGTCAGTTTTTCTTCATCGTCACGACAGTGACGCCGTCGCCTCCGTCGGCGTATGTCCCCGGGGCGAAAGACGCTACGCATTTATTCCTGCGCAGCATGGAGCGGATGACGTTTTTCAGTATCCCTTCCCCGCGCCCGTGGATTATCGTCACCTTTTCGAGTCCGGCTATATATACGTCGTCGAGATATTTCTCCGCGTCCATCACGGCGTCCTCCAGGCTCTCGCCCTGGACGTTCAGCGTAGGGGAGACGGATGCCGTCTTAGTCTTATAGAGATTTCCGTAGCGCGGCGACGCCGCGGGTTTCTTCCGCTCTTTTCCCTCGCCGATGAGCATCAGGTCCTTTACGTTCGCGCGGACCTTCATGACTCCGATTGCTACGTCGAGATAGCCTTTCTGATCCGGGAGGCTCGTCACCTCGCCGTTCTGATCCAGCGTCAGGAGTTTGACCCTGTCGCCGATCTTCAGATCGTCCGCCGAGACAGGCTTGCTGTTTATCTGGCTGCCCTGCCTGACCGCGTACTTCTCTTCGATATTTTTGATGCGCCTGCGGGAGTCGTCGAGCTTCCTGGACGCCCGTTCCGACATCTTTCCCGGGCCTCTGTCCGAGTGCTCTGAGACGTAGTTGAGTTCCTTCTGAAGCTGCTTTGCCGTCTCCTTAGCGTCACGCACGTATCCGCGCGCCTCCGCTCTGGCGTCGGAGAGGATCTTTTCGCGTTTCGCGGCCGTTTCGGATTCCTTCTTCTCCGCGGCCTTTTCGCGCTCCTCAGCCTCGGCGAGAAGCCTCCGCGCCTCTTCCCGGTCGTCCGCCGCGCGCTTCCTGTCGTTTTCGATGGAGGCGAGGACGTTTTCGAATTCCATGTCTCCGCGTTCTATCAGGAGCTCCGCTCTGTCGATGATCTCTTTTTTCAGACCGAGCTTCCGCGAGATCTCGAAGGCGTTCGATTTGCCAGGGACCCCGATCATCAGGCGGTACGTAGGAGACAGGGTCTCAACGTCGAATTCCATCGCGGCGTTCTCGACGTCGTCCGTCTGGAGCGCGTATTTTTTCAGTTCGTTATAGTGCGTCGTCGCCATCGTCATGGCGCCGGAATCGTGCATCTCCTGAAGTATCGCGATCGCCAGAGCCGCGCCTTCCGTGGGATCTGTTCCGGCACCGAGTTCGTCGAGCAGGACGAGCGTGTCCGGGCCGGCGTTCTCAGTGATCTCGACTATCATCTTCATGTGGGACGAGAACGTCGAAAGGCTCTGTTCTATGCTCTGCTCGTCTCCGATGTCTGCGAATATATCCCTGAACAAAGGAAGCCTGCTCGCCTCGGACGCCGGTATGTGGAGCCCGCTTAAGGCCATCGCCGACAGCAGACCCGCGGTCTTAAGCGACACCGTCTTTCCGCCTGTGTTCGGGCCCGTGACTATGAGCGTCCTGTACCTTCCGCCTATCGTTATGTCGATCGGAACGACCTTTTCAGGGTCTATCAGAGGATGGCGCGCGGCGACGAGTTCGAGCACGCCGTCATCTGAGATATGAGGCTCCGCGCCGTTCATCCTGCGCGAGAGTTTGCCTTTGGCCATGATGAAGTCGAGCTTCGTCAGTATGGCCTGGTTGCTCTTAAGTTCGGCGTGATGCTCCACGGTCCTGTCCGTGAGTTCCTGAAGGATCCTGGCTATCTCGGCCTGTTCCTCCACCTCGAGTTCCCTGAGCCTGTTGTTCATGTCGACTATCGCCTGAGGCTCGATGAACAAAGTCTGGCCGCCCTTAGACTGGTCGTGGATCATTCCCGGAAACCTGTCCCTGTGCTCCTTTTTTACCGGTATCACATAGCGGCCGTCGCGGATCGTGACGATCGAGTCCTGCAGGTACGGCTTGTTCTCGGCAGAGGAGGCCATGCGGTTCAGCCTGTTTTTGATCTGCTCGCCGGTCACTCCTATCTCGCGCCTGACGGACTTCAGTTTAGGCGACGCGCTGTCCGCCATCTCGTCTTCGCTGAGTATGCACCTGTCTATCTCTTTTTCGAGTTCGGGCACGGCGACGAGCAGTTCCGTCATCTGCCTTATGGCAGGCAGTTCCGGGAGGTCCTCGCTCTTCATGAACGTGATCACTTCCCGGGCGGCCGTCATGTCGCGCTTGACCTCCAGGAGTTCTTTCATCGTCAGACATCCGCCTTTCCTTGCAAATGAGAGGTGCATGGAGATGTCATAGATCCCCGCGGTCGGGAGCGGTCCTTTACGCACGATAAGGTCAACCGCTTCCGTGGTTGACCTTAATTCGTCGCGTATCTCATGTTCGTCTTCGAGCGGCCTGAGCCTGCGGGCCGCCTCAGCGGAGGCCTCGCATCCCGTTTCGGCCGTGAGCATTTCTGTTATTTTATCGTATTCGAGTATCCTAAGCGCTCTGGCGTTCATTTATTGCCCTTGAGTTTTTCGATTTCGTTCTTGAGTTTGATGTTCTCCATCTGAAGATCGAAGAAACTGTTTTCGTACTCGGAACACTTATCTCTCAGTTCGCGCATCTGGGAGGCGTCGTCGGAAAGCCGTTTCCTGAGTTCCGTCTCGTTCTCGCGGTTGACCTCCGTCGACTTTTTCGAATCCTCGAGGGCGTTCGAATAGTAGTCTGCCTTCGATTTCAGGCTCGTGTTCTCCTCGCGCAGGCTTTCGACCTCTCCGATGTTGGAATAGTACTCGTCCGAGATGTTCACCGCCGCGAGCACCGCGATGGCGAGTGCTGAGTTGTTGGTGAATGCTTTGCCGATCTCCGTCATCTGCTCGTCTACGTGGGCAGCGTCTCTGCGGATGTCGTCTTCGCTGCAGTCTCCGACGATCGTATATTCCTGCCCGTAGATCTTAACCTTTACCTTGCTCATTGCAGCCTCCGATCTAATTATCTCTTATGGACGCGCCGAGTTTTTCCTTCAGCGCTGAGACTACGGCGTCCTGAGCCGCGTTCGTCTCTTCGTCTGTCAGTGTTTTGTCGTCATGCCTGTACGTGAGCGAGAACGCGACGCTCTTCTTGCCTTCCCCGACCTGTTCGCCGCGGTAGATGTCGAAGAGTTCGATCTCGCGGAGAAGCTCGGTCCCCGATTCCTTAATGACTTCCTCGATCTCCTGCACCGGCGTCGATTCGTCTACGACGACCGCTATGTCTCTCGTCATCGACGGGAACTTAGGAGCCTTAGTGTAATGGATCTCTTTCCGTCCGAATTCGACGAGCCTGTCGACAAAGAGTTCCGCGGCGTACGCGCGCGCGCCTATTTCGTAATTTTCGGCGACGTCAGGGTGTATCTCGCCCATGATGCCGAGTTCGACTTTCTCGCCTCTGTCGGTCGTTTTTACGATTCTGGCGCATCTCCCCGGATGGAAAATGCCGTACTCGCTCTCCGGAACGTACGATACGTCTGTTACTCCAAGGCTTCCGAACAAAGCCTCGAGCATGCCCTTAAGCGTGAAGAAACTCTCGCCTTCGCCGTACATTCCGACAGAGAGGTTGTACGCCTCGTCCGGCAGCCCGTTCTCGTCTGTGTAATTCTTCGAGAACGTCTTTCCGATCTCGAAGCATCTGACGGACTTAACGCTCATCGCATAGTTTCTCGCGAGCACTTCCAGCATGCCCGGAAGTATGAGCGTGCGGAGTTCCGACGTATCCTCGCCCATCGGGTTGATGATCTTGATCGTGTCTCTTTCCCACGAATCCTCCGGGATCCTGCACGCGTCGAGGATCTTGCCGTTTATGAATGAGAACGTCTCGATCTCGTCTGCGCCCATGCCCGTGAGGTCGCGCCTTATCTTATTCCTCGTCTCCCAGCTGTCGCTGTTCCTGACCATGGTGCTGAGCGCAGGAAGCGTGTTCGGGATGTTGTCGTAGCCGTACATCCTGGCCACTTCCTCGACGTAGTCGACCTCCTCGAGGAGGTCCTGCCTGACCGTAGGAGGAGTGACGGTGAGAATGTCGCCCGAGCCCTCCACCTTCATCTCGAGGCTCTCGAGGTATTTCACCATCTGCTCGCGCGGGATGTCAGTGCCGAGGACTTTGTTGATGCGGGATACCCTCGCGTCCACGGTCTTTGCCTTTTCAGGCTGCTTATACACGTCTACCGAGCCGGAGAGAACTTTGCCGCAGTCGAGCAGCTCGATGAGCTTGCATACTCTGTCCGCCGCAGCTTCGCACAGGTTAGGGTCTATGCCTTTCTCATAGCGTCCGGACGCCTCTGTCCTCAGGCCGAGTTTCTTGGAAGTCTGCCTTACCGAAGATCCCACGAAATTCGCGGATTCGATGACTACCGTGTCCGTCGTTTCCGTGATCTCGGAGTTGAGTCCTCCCATCACGCCTGCCACCGCTACAGGCTTCTCGGCGTCGTTTATCATGAGCATCGTCTGGTCGAGTTTTCTCTCCGTTCCGTCGAGCGTCGTGAAGACGTCGCCGTCCTTTGCCGTGTCAACTATGATCCTGCTCCCCGAGAGGTGCGTGATGTCAAAGGCGTGGAGCGGCTGGCCGTACTCGAGCATCACGAAGTTCGTTATGTCGACGATATTGTTTATCGGCCTCATTCCGGCCGCCATCAGGCGCTTCTGCATCCACCACGGCGACTGCGCGATCTTTACGTCTTTGATGACCCTCGCGGTATATCTCTTGCAGAGATCGGACCTTACCTCGACCGAGATGAAGTCCGCGGCGTTTTCGTCGGTTTTTTCGCATTCGGTGTCAGGATATATCATCTTCGTCCCGAACGTTGCGGCCGCTTCCCTAGCCATTCCGAGCATCGAGAGGCAGTCAGGCCTGTTCGGAGTGATCTCGAAATCTATGACCACGTCTTCGAGGTCGAGGACGTCGCTGACCTCCTCGCCGAGCCTGTCGCTGAAGTCTCCTTCCAGGAGCCATATGCCGTCTTTAGAGATATATGGGGCGACCTTGTCCGGGATCCCGAGTTCCTGCGGGCCGCACATCATGCCCTCCGAGAGCACGCCTCGCAGTTCTCCCGAGCGGATGGTGACTCCGCCCTCGACGTACGGCTGTCCGTGGAGAGGTCCCGGGACGTGAGCGCCGTCCACGGCGACCGGGACGAAGTCGCCGGCCTTTACGTTAGGCGCTCCGGTGACTACTTTAATCGTCCCGCTGCCGATGTTCACGTCGCACACGACGAGTTTGTCGGCGTTCGGGTGTTTTTCTATTTTTTCGATGCGGCCGACGAGCACATTTTCGATGCCTGCTCCGATCTTCGATACCGTTTCGATGTTCGAGCCGCTCATGATCATGCGGTCGGCGAATTCGCGCGCGTTCTCCACGCTGACTTCCTTCGCCTCTACGTAATCGCTAAGCCATTTGACTGATACCAGCATTCTCTGTTATTCCTCCGCCTGCAAACTATTTGAACTGTTCGATGAATCTCATGTCGTCCTCGTAGAGGAGCCTGATGTCGTCGATGCCGTATTTAAGCATCGCGATCCTCTCTACGCCCATGCCGACCGCGAACCCGGTGTATTTCTCTGGGTCGATCCCGCCGGCCTTGTAAACGTGCGGGTGAGTCATGCCGCAGCCGAGGATCTCGATCCAGCCACTGCCCTTGCAGACGCTGCATCCCTTGCCGCCGCACTTGAAGCACGAGACGTCCATCTCGGCGCTCGGCTCCGTGAACGGGAAGTGGTGCGGCCTGAATTTCGTGCGCGTTTCAGGCCCGAAGAGTTTCTTTGCCATCAGGTCGAGCGATCCCTTCAGGTCGGCCATCGTCACGCCCTCGCCGACGACCATCATCTCGATCTGGTTGAAGGTGTGGGAATGCGTCGCGTCAGGCGTATCGCATCTGTAGCATCTGCCCGGCGAAACGATCTTATACGGAATGCTCAGCTCTTTTTCCGCGCGGATCTCGATGGACGAGGTGTGCGGTCTGAGCACGGTGTCTTTGTTGATGTAGAACGTGTCCGTCATGTCTCTCGCAGGATGCGTAGGCGGAGCGTTGAGAGCGTCGAATGTGTTGTACACAGTGTCGATATCCGGGCCTTCGTAGACCGAATATCCCATGGTGCGGAAAATATCCGTTATCTCCTCGATGACCTGAGTGATCGGATGCTTGACGCCGATCTTCACCGGAACCCCCGGCTCGGTCACGTCGATCGTCTCTAATTTCAGTTTGGCTTCCTTTGCCGCTTCCTTCAGGCTCTCCGCCTTCCGGTTCAGCGCGTCAGCGATCTGCGCCTTAGCCTCGTTCGCGCTCCTGCCGAGTTCCTTCTTCTCCTCCGGGGAGAGTTTGCCCATCGATTTCAGGATCTCAGTGATCTCGCCCTTTTTTCCGAGGTATTTGATCCTGATCTCTTCCGTCTCCTGCGTGGAATGAGCCTTTTCAAGGCGTTCCTTCGCTTCGTTCAGTATCGCTTCCAACTTTTCCTGCATCTGCAATGACCTCTTTCAATAAAAAACTATACGTTTATTCGCTTTTTTATTCGCTCTTTAAACTCTGTCTGACGCACTCGTACATCACGACCGCGGCAGCCGTCGAAGCGTTCAGTGAATCTATCTCGCCAAACATCGGTATCCTGATGACGATATCGGCAGCTGACGTGAGCTCCGGAGAAACTCCGCGCCCCTCGTTTCCGATGACCAAAGCCATACCCGCCGTCATGTCTACGTCAAAGTATAAAGTGTCCGTATCAAATCCCGTCGCCGCGACAGGCAGTCCGAGCGCTCCGCACATCCTGACGGCGTCCGCGGCGTCCTCCGCCTGAAGGATGGGGATCCTGAAGATCGAACCCGCCGCAGATCTAACGACCTTAGGCGAATATATGTCCGCGGTCCCCTTTACGGTTATGATGCCGGCGAATCCGGCGGCGTCGGCCGTCCTGACGATCGTTCCGACGTTCCCCGGGTCCTGCAGCCTGTCGAGCACGACGACACTCTTCAATGAGCCTCGTCCGCGGGTCTCGCCGGGCGGCTCCGCTAGGCGCCCCTTAAGGTCTTCGAGAGTATACGCCCGCGTTTCGACCTCAGAGATGACGTCCACTCCGCGTTCGGCGGCCGTCAGCGTGCCGAAAAGCCCGTCAGCGAGGAAACATATCGCGGTCCCGCTTTTTACGGCGTCCTCGAGCGTCTGTTCGTCGACCGAGTCGGCCGGTACGGTCCCCTCCCGGAATATCAGCGTTCTCACGTGCTGTCCCGAGCTTACGGCGTCGGCGGCGAGGTTGGATCCCTCCGCCAGGTAGGCGTTCTCCTTCGTCCTGCCCCTGTGCGTCAAAAGGCTCTTCCAGCGCTTGTAATCGGGATTTTCACGCGAAGTCAAAGTCTTCAAATCCGCTCCCTCAAATATGCGCAAAAAGCCGGCATTTCAGCCGGCCGACAAAATCTGTCCTATTTCTTCAGGAAATCCGGAATGCCGAAGAGAGTGTCCTCCGGCGATTTTCCGCCTGCCTCGGTTTCGCTCTCGCTGAAGAGGTCATTCAGAGTGACTTCCTTCCCCGTCAGACCATCCTCCGTCGTGATCGTCTCCGGCTCCTTCTTCAGAGGTGCGGAAGGTCTGGAATAATCGATCCCTTCCTCGCCCAGACCGTCTTCAAAGCCGGTAGCTATGACGGTGATGGATATTTCGTCTTTTTTATTCTCGTCCACGGCCGCTCCGAAGATCAGGATCGCGTCGTCGTCGGCGCTCTCTTCGACCATTGAGGCGATCTTGTTTATCTCGAGCATCCCGAGATCATATCCGCCTGACACGTACAGGAGGATCGCTCTTGCCCCGTCGATGGAGGTCTCGAGCAGCGGGCTCCTTATGGCCGCGTTGATGGCATCCGTCGCTCTGTTCTCTCCCTTTCCGGTGCCGACTCCCATGTGGGCTATGCCTCTGTCCGTCATCACGGACTTCACGTCAGCGAAGTCGACGTTTATCAGCGCGTAGTCGCTGATCAGATCCGATATTCCCTGAACGCCCTGTCTGAGGACGTCGTCCGCGAGGCGGAAGGCTTCGACCATCGTCGTGCGCTCGTCGCTGACGTCGAGGAGTTTATCGTTCGGAACTACCACGAGCGAGTCGACGAACTTGCGGAGGAATGAGATCCCCAGGTCGGCCTGCTTCTGTCTCTTGGGCCCCTCAAACGTGAAAGGCTTCGTCACGACCGCGACTGTGAGTATTCCTTTATCCTTTGAGACTTTTGCGATGATCGGAGCGGCGCCCGTTCCGGTACCGCCTCCCATGCCGGCGGTGATGAATACCATGTCGGCTCCGTCGATGACGTCGGATATCAGGTCTATCGTCTCCTCGGCGGAGCGCTGTCCGATCTCCGGATTTCCGCCGGCGCCGAGCCCCTTGGTGAGCTTCTCGCCTATCTGAATTTTTGTCTCGGCAGCGCATTTATTCAGCGCCTGCCTGTCTGTATTCACAGCGATGAACTGGACGTTTTTAAGTCCGGCTTCGATCATCCTGTTGATCGCGTTGCATCCGCCGCCGCCTACGCCTATTACTTTGATGACGGCGGAATTATCATTTACGGAATCGAATCCCAGCATGTTGTATCCTCCTACCTGCAAATATACAAATATTTTATCATACTGTCATGTCTTTTGCACTATTTTTTAGGTCAGACGACGGTCTTCGCCGGCCGCCGGACGACCCGCCGGATCGAGAGGCTGACGACCATTCTGATCGAGAGCCGGACGCCCCTCCGGATCAAGAGGCGGACGCCCCGCGGGAAGCCCACGCTATCCGTCTATCTCCGGAGTGAAGGAAATGTAGTCCGTCCCGCCCATTTTTATCGTGCCGCGCGTTATACCTTTGCTGAAGAGATCGGTCACCACCTTCTGGAGATCCTCGCTCTCGATGGCTTTGGTGATCTCTGCCGGGGATCCTTTTACGATCAGAGTGTCATAGATATAGCACCTGATTATGACCTCACCCATGGTGATTCGTTTGAAATAGATATTGCCCTTCTGCATGGCCTCGAGCATCTGCAGGGTCGTCGTCAAAGCGCTGCTCTCCGCGACTTCCAACTGTTCCCCCACGTTCATCTTAGTTATCGTGAGCCCGTCGAGTATCGGAAGTTCGGGCATTTTATCGCTCTTCCTGAGCACGAGCCCGGTGCTGTCTATTACGACGTAGCTGTCGCCGTACAGGAACGCGGCAGTCTGGACACGCTCCTCGACTTTGATGACGACGGTGCGCGGGAGTTTGCGTTTGACCTCGACGCTCGCAAAGTACGGATCCTTCGAGAGCCGATTTTTGATATCGCCCGCCTGCAGATCGAACAAAACGTTGTTTCCCGCAGGCGCCTGCGCTATGTTCATGACCTCTTCGTCCGTATAGTAGTGGTTGCCCTCGACCTCGTAAATTTCAACGGCAAAGTAATCGGAGCGCAGAAAAGCGATCACGGCGGCGATGATCCCGCACGTGATCAGGAAGCGCAGGAAATAATGCTTCTTCCTATGGACCTTGCGCACGCGGTCGACTTCCTTGAACTCTATACCCTCATAGGCGGGGTCTGTTTCCGAGGAAGGTCCCTTCTGCACGGTGTCGATGAACTCGGCCTCGCGCCTCTCTGCGGGGTCCCGCGCGTCGTATGCTCGCGATTCTATTTTTCCAGTCTTTCTCGACAGTTTCATTGTTACGGCCTGTTCGTCCCGTTGTCGTTTTTATGAGTCAGTTCTCTATCCCGAGGTCGGCAAAGATCTCATCCACGATCCTGCCGGCGGCGTTCACCGGCGCAGCGGCTTTAGCATTTTCCGACATTTTTTCAAGGGCCTCGCGATCATCCGCAAGTTTTTCAACTATCCCGCATATCTCTTCCGGCGTCTTCTCTCCGTCCCTGAAAAGCAGAGCGCCGCCCGCATCGGCGAGAGTTTTTGCGTTGTAATACTGATGGTCATAAGCGGCGCCCGGGTACGGTATCAGAATCGAAGGCGTCCCGCACGACTCCGTTTCCGCCATCGACAAAGCGCCCGCGCGGCATATCGCCAGATCGGACGCGGCCAGGAAATCAGGCATGTCCTCGACATACGGAAGGACGCGCACGTTTCCGGGGATCTCCCCGAGCCTTGACGCGATTTTATTTTTCGCTTCGTCGTAATATCTCTCTCCCGCGGAAAACAGCAGCGTCCTGCCGCTTTTCCCTGCGATCCTCACGGCGTATTCGACGGCAATGTCGTTTATCGTCTCCGCGCCGAGGCTGCCCCCGAAAGCGAAAACCGTGAAATCGTCTTCCGCGATCCCGAGTTTTTCGCGGGCAGACCGTTTGTCCGTATCAACGAACGCGGAGCGGACAGGGTTTCCCGTATATACGCATTTAGAGGCGTCGCCGAACCTGTCGGCTGCCTCGGCAAAACCGAGAAATATCTTCCTGCATCGCTTTCCCGTCATCCTGTTTCCCAGCCCCGGGTATGCGTTTTGTTCGTGGATATAACACGGAACTTTCCGGCCGCTCGCGGCAGTGATGCCCGGGACACTGACAAATCCGCCTGTACCGACGGCAAAATCAGGCTTGAAATCACCTATGATCCCGCGCGAGACCGCGATGCCTTCAAGTGTCCTCACCGACGCCTTGAAGAGTTCTCTGATCGTCATCAGCAGTCCTTCGCCCCGCTCGAACCATCGGGCCGGAACAACACGAAAATCGTATCCGCTGTCGGGTACGACTTTCATCTCAATGCCGTCCTCGGATCCGAGAAAGAGGATCTGCGCATCCGGCTGCCTGCGGCGTATCTCATCCGCAATGGCGATCGCGGGATACAGGTGGCCGCCTGTCCCTCCCCCCATCATGATGACCTTCATGAAACGCGCCTCTCTTTCGCGCCGCTATCGCCTTTCTCGTTTTCGAGTTCGTATTTCTCTATTTTTTCTTTAAGTTCATCGCGCCGATATACGTCTCTCGGATGACGTGAAACGTTCAGCGCTATCCCCATGAGTACCATAAATATCCATGTCGAGTTTCCGCCGTAGCTTATGAACGGCAGCGCTATTCCCGTCGGCGGCATGGAGGATGTAACGACCGCGACGTTCAGAGCGACCTGGAAGCCTACCATCATCGCGAAGCCGGATGAGAACAGCATGCCGAAATTATCTTCCGCCCCGACGGCGATATAGACCAGCCTGAAAACAAGCAGCGCGAACAAGACCATGATCGCAGCGACTCCGATGAACCCGAGTTCCTCGCCTATTATCGCGAGGATGAAATCGTTGTGCGGCTCAGGCAGGTAGAGATTTTTCTGTATGCTCTTTCCCAGCCCCAGGCCGGTCACTCCGCCGGTGCCGAGCGCCAGAAGAGACTGGACGACCTGATAGCCGTTGCCCTGAGCCTGCTCGAACGGGTTCAGGAACGACACGACTCTGTCGTGCATATACTCATCCGAAAATTTAGCGAGATAGATCAGGCCGAGAACCCCTATACCGGCTATGCCGGCCAGATATCCCGGGTGCATCCCTGCTATGAACGCGATCCCGATCCCGATCAGAGCTACGGTTATAGCCGTTGAGAGGTTAGGCTGCATTATTATCAGCAGGCAGCATACGAGTACGTAGATCACGGCAGGAAGCAGAGTCTTGAATTTTTTTGCCCGCTTCATATTCTCCGAAAAATACGTCGAAAGCAGGATGAGAACCGCCGGTTTCGCGAGTTCTCCCGGCATGATGGTTATGCCGACGTTTATCCAGCGCGTCGCGCCGTTTCTGGTCTCACCGAGCGGAGTGAATACCGCGAGCAGAAGGATTATCTCCAGAACGGCGAGCGGTTTAGCCCATTTTTTAACGAAGTGATAATCTATCCGAGAGAACAGCATCATCAAAGCAAAACCGGTCGCCGAGAAAAACGCCTGTTTCTTCAGGTATTCGTAAGGCGAACCTGTCATGTTGATCGAATAATAGTAGCTCGCGCTGAATACCATGACCACTCCGGTCATGGCGATGATGGCGACCACTATGATCAGAAAATAATCCGCCCGTCCGGCGTGTCTCTTTTCAGCTGTCGGAACTGTTTCCAGCTTTGATGTGTAAGAAGTCATTCTGTCTTTTCCGGCGGTCCGGCACTTTTCAGAACTATACGTTCATACTCTTTACTATACTCTTAAAATGATCGCCGCGCTGTTCGAAGTTGTCGTACATGTCCCAGCTGGCGCACGCCGGCGAGAGAAGCACTGTGTCTCCGGACTCCGCGATCTCTGCCGCGCGTTTTACGCACTCGTCGAGGTCTCTGCAGTATTCATACGCCTTGAATCCGTTCCTGTCGGCCGCTTCCGCGATCAGATGCCCGTCTCTGCCGAATATGATCATCCTCTTGACGCTGCCGTCGAACTGCCTTATGAAGTCGTCAAAGACCTGACCCTTTGCGTCGCCGCCTGCGATCAGGATGATGTTTTTCTTGATTGCCCTGAGCGCTGTCACAGCCGCGTCGATATTCGTTCCCTTAGAGTCGTTATAATATTTGACGCCGTCTATCATCCCGCAGTATTCGATCCTGTGGGCGACGCCGCCGAAATTCCTGACCGCGCTGCCGATCGTCTCCGGGTCGATCCCCGAGAAATACGAGACCGCCGCGGCGGCGAGAACGTTCTCCACGTTATGATCGCCGATTATCTTCAACTCGTCCGTCCCGCATATATCTGCCGTGCGATCTTTGTCGCGTATGACGATCCTTCCGTCTGCGAGGCAGGCCCCGAACTCAAGGCTCTCAATGCGGCTGAACGGGACTACAGTGCACTTTGCCGACGCGGCGAGGCCGAACGCCTCACTGTTGTCTTTGTTGACCACGAGGAAGTCTCCAGGCTCCTGATTGGCGAAGATCCTGCCTTTCGCGGCCGCGTACGCTTCCATCGTGTGATGTCTGTTCAGGTGATCAGGAGTGATGTTCAGTATCGCCGATACGACAGGATGGAACCGCTCGGTCGTCTCGAGCTGGAAACTGCTCGCCTCGGTGACGTACCAGTCGTCTTCCTCAGAGCCTTCGACCTCGGAGATCACTGCGGTTCCGATATTTCCGACCACGTGCGTCCTGCGGCCGGCTTCCTTGAATATCTCTCCCGTGAGCGTCGTGGTCGTCGTTTTGCCGTTCGTCCCCGTAATAGCGACGAATTTCCCTCTGCAGAGCCTGTACGCGAGTTCGAGTTCGCCTATGACCTCCGTTCCGGCACGCGCTGCTTCGGCGACAAAATCCACCTCGGGACTCACTCCCGGACTCAGGACGACCATATCAAAGGACGCGACGTTCTCAGGTTTTTCGCCCAGGACGCACTCTATGCCGTTCTCTTTAACGAAATTCAGGAAGTTCGGGTCGAAGCTGTCCTCTTTTTTCGCGTCCTGAACGGTGACCAACGCGCCGAGTCCGCAGAGCACCTTTGCCGCGGCCATACCGGAACGTCCGAGGCCCACTACCAGGACTTTTCTGCCCTTCACGTCTTCTCCGTCATATCTGTATCTGATTTCTTTTACGTTGTTTTCACTGCCCATCTTTCATCCCTCTTTACATTCGGGCACGGGATTCAACCGATCCCGAGCACGTATACGGCATACGCCAGGATGCAGCACCCGACCGATATCGCGTAGAACATCAGCACTACCTTCGTCTCTTTCATGCCTCCGAGTTCGAAATGGTGATGTATAGGCGTCATTCTGAATACGCGTCTGCCCGTCTTTTTATAGACGAGGACCTGGATGATGACCGAAAGCGACTCGAGCACGTAGATGAATCCGGCTATTACGAGCATGAATTCCATCTTCATCATTATCGCACACGCGCCGATCGCTCCGCCGAGAGCCATCGAACCGGTGTCGCCCATGAATATCTTCGCAGGGTAGTGGTTGTACAAAAGAAAACCGACGCATACGCCGCAGACGATCGCCGCAAACGAACTCGCCGTCTCTTCCTCAAGGCTCATGCCCAGCACGGAGAAGAACGCAGCGACTATAGCGGAGACGCCTCCGCAGAGACCGTCGAGGCCGTCGGTCAGGTTGACACTGTTCGCCATCGCGACAAGCACGAACGCGACGAACGGCACATAGAACCAGCCGAAATCGACGTATTTACCAGGGATCGGCAGATAGACCATCGTCCCGTACTCGTGGTTTTTCGAAACGTATATCGCGAGTATCACGGCAAATATCACCTGCAGGGCTATCTTCTGCCACGGCAGGAGCCCCGTGTTATGTTTTGCCGCGATCTTAATGAAGTCGTCTATGAACCCGACGGCTGAGAAAAGCACCATCGTCGCGATCATGATGATCATCTCGCCCGACCTGCTGCTGAACAGCGAAACTATGATTATCGCGATGACCATGGCGACTCCGCCCATCGTCGGAGTCCCGGCCTTTTTCTGATGCGATTCGGGCCCTTCTTCTCTGATATACTGCTTAAGCTGGTGCTGTCTCAGGAAGGGCAGTTCGATCCCCGTCAGCAGGGCGGATATGACGAACCCCGCAGCGATCAGTATGATGATGTTCAGCGTGTCCATTTGAATTCCTTTTCTATCTCAGCCGCTAACTTTTCGAGTTCGTACGTTCTGGACGCCTTGACGAGCACCGTGTCTCCGTCGTGCAGGAGTTCGCGCAGTCGCGGATATACGTCCTCCTTCGAGTCGAAGTGGACCGTGCGCGTTCCGCTGCCGCAGTACGCTTCCGCGCCTTCGGAAATGAGCTTGCCTCTTTCTCCTATGGTGATAAGCAGCGGCACGCCTGCCTCCGCGGCGTATCTGCCCACTTCCCTGTGGAAGTCGGCGCTCTCGCCGCCGAGTTCGTTCATAGGGCCCAGGATCGCGACCTTACGCCTGCCTTCGGACTTCATCAAAGTATCGATCGCTGAAGCCATAGATTCAGGCGCGGCGTTATACGTGTCGTCTATGATCTTCACGCTGCCGCTCGTATCGATCCTGAGCCTATTTCCGGTCACCTCTGCGCTTGCGAGCCCGGCAGGTATGTCTTCGGGATCGACTCCGGCCTCGGCGCACGCGGCCGCGGCGAGCGCGGCGTTCACAGCGTTGTGGGCTCCCGGTATCGAAAGTCTGATAGGCATCGTCCCGGCTTTAGTCGTCAGGTTGAACCTGACGCCCTTGTCGCCCAGGTCCTCTATTTCCGATACCCTGTATTCTGCGTTCTCGCCCTTTCCGGCGCGTACGATCCTGTAAGGCACCTTCGAAGCGTCTATGGTGCTCAGCATGTCGTCGTCGCTGTTTATCACGAGGACGGAATCCTTGCCGAGGCGCTCGGCGATCTCCATCTTTGCCTTGAAAATATTCTCTCTGGATCTGAGGCGTTCGATATGTGAAATGCCGATCTTCGTGATGACCGCGATGTCCGGCCCGGCTATCTCGGCGAGGCGCCTGATCTGTCCGGGGCCGTCCATTCCCATCTCGATCACCGCCGCTTCCATATCGTCTGTGAAATCAAACAGCATCAGAGGCATGCCCGTCTCCGTGTTCATATTCGCCTTGCACGTTCCCGTCCGGAATTTGCGCGAAAGTACGGAGTATATGAGATCGCGGGTCGTCGTTTTGCCGACGCTTCCCGTCACGGCTATCTTCTTCATGTGGAAGCGCGAAATGTACCATTTCGCCAGTTCCTGGAAACTGTAGAGAGTGTCGTCCGTTCTTATGACGTCGACGTCGTCCGGCAGAGCGTCCGCGGCTTCCGCGTCCGATACGACAAAGATCCTCGCGCCGTTGTCGTAGGCGGCCTTCAGGAATTTATGCCCGTCAGTCGTCTCGCCTTTGAACGCGAAAAACGCCGAGCCCGGTGCCGCGTTCCTCGAATCGAACGTCACCTGCGTCGTGCTCAGCTTTCCGCTCCCGCGGATCAGCGTGCCTCCCGCTTCCCTCGCGATTTCTTCGGAAGTCAGTTTTTCCATAGTTCAAGCCTCTGTATGCGATATTTGCGACCCGCGCCGTGATGCTACTCCCGGTACAGGTACACCTTGTCCTCTTTGTTGATCTTGCTGCCGGCCTTCGGATACTGGTCGACGACCGTGACGGTGCTGAGGTCGACGTTTTTAGCCTCTTCCTCCGTCAAAGCCGGGACGAGTTCGCAGTTCAGCCCGTATGACGACAGTTCCGCCTCGGCCTCGCTGTACGACATTCCCGTGACGTCCGGCACATACGCGTATCCGTCCGAAATTTCTCCCGAATCTTCAGTCGGCGAGATCTCGAGATATGAGAGGATAGATTTCATATAGTTCCTGCAGATCGGTATAGCCGTCAGCGAGGCTGTGTTTCCCTCGATGGAATTGCAGACGATCAAAACGACGATCTTCGGGTCATCGACCGGGGCGACGCATATATACGAAGTTGTTATCTTCGTAGTGTACTGGCCGTTTTCGGTCTGGTCGCCAGATCCTGTCTTGCCGCCGATCTTGTATCCGTCTATTTTCATGCCCGTGCCGCCGTAGTACTCGACCTGCTGGTACATGATGTCGAGCATCTCGGACGCCGTTTCTTCAGAGATGACTTTTTTGACCTCCTGCGGCTTGTACTCGGCCACTACGTCGCCGTTTTCGTCGGTGAGCGATTTCAGGAAGTGAGGCTGCATGATCACTCCTCCGTTTGCCATGGCCGACTCCGACGTTATCAGCCTGATCGGAGTGAGCGCTATGCTCTGTCCGAATCCCATGGATGCCAGTTCCACAGGGCCTATGTCTTCCTTGCTAATGACTACCGGAGATGCCTCTCCCGGGTAATCGACGCCTGTTATTTCCGTGATCCCGTACAGTTCGAGATAGTTATAATAGAGGTCGACGCCCATCTGGCTGGCGACCCACATATGAAACGGATTGCAGGAATTTCCCACAGCCGAGACCGTCGTTTCGCTTCCGTGCGAGTAGTGCCCGAAATCCCAGATGTTCACCCCGTTTACCGTGTAATATCCGTTGCACTGGAACGCGGTCTGAGTTGTGACCGTCCCTGCCTCGAGAGCCGACGACGTTGTGATGAGCTTGAACGTCGAGCCCGGCTCGTAGACGTCGCTGACGAGCGGGTTGCGCCACATCTGGGACAGGTAGGCGGACTGTTCCTCGTCGCTCATGGCGTTGAACTTTTCGCGCTCGCTTTCGCTTACGGGCTGCAACGGATCGTTCGGGTCGTAGGAAGGAGATACAGCCATGGCGAGTATCTCGCCCGTCTTAGGATCGTAGGCGATCCCGCCTACGTATTTCGCTCCGGTGTCCTGCTGTCCCTGCGATATGGCTTTTTCAAGCATAGTCTGCAGATATTCGTCTATGGTCAGGACTACGTTCAGCCCGTTTTCGGCTTCATATACAGTCGATTCGCCGAACGCCAGTTTATTGCCGCTCGCGTCCGTATCCATCACGGCCCTTCCGGCCACTCCGCTGAGGTAGTCGTCGTACTGCATTTCCAGTCCCGCTCGCCCGTTGCCGTCATCGTCCACAGATCCCAGGATCGTCGAGGCAAGCTGACCGTGAGGATAATATCTCTTCTTGTCCTCGGATATCTCGATCCCGGATACGCCGAGGTCTCTCACCTTATCCGCCGTGTCCTTGTCGAGATATCTCTTCACCCTGATAAGCGGGCTCTCCGAATCGAATTTCTCCGCGATTTCCGCGGCGTCTATGCCGAGTATGAGAGCCAGTTCGCTCGCTATCTCGGAGCGCTTCTCCTCTTTATAGTAAGTGCGTATCTCAGACGGGCGTACCCAGAGAGTGTAGCAAGTGATGCTGGTTGCGAGTTCCTGTCCGTTCCTGTCATATATGGAGCCGCGGTCGGCCTCGATCGGAATGTCGCTCTTCTGCTGCTCCTTAGCCATATCAGTGTATTCTTCGCCCTTTACGATCTGGATCCACGCGACGCGCAGAAGAAGCGCGGACAGCAGGATCATCATGACCGCGAACATGATCAGTATTCTTTTTTGTGATCTTACACTTACAGGGCTCTTCTTCATTTCACTCATTCGGAGGAAGGTTCCTCCGCCGCTGATTTTCCGCCGATGCACGGCGCCGGAGCGGCAGTTCCCGCTCCACGGTATCATGCCTGCCTGCGGCCTGTGTTTCACGGCCGATATCTTATGAAAAAAGCCGGCAACTTCGGTTTCTTCAGTTGTCGGCCGTTGTTATGCAAATTGACGCTTGCTCACCGCATATCAGTCGTACGCGTTGTCCTTGATGAGCATTGCGAGATCGCCGAGCGGGTCGGCTGTCCGCGAAAGCATGATGCATTCGCCGTTTTCCGGGAATACCATCCCGAGCTTGGACGAAGCCTCGGACTGAATGTATTCGCTGCCCGTCGCTGCTTTGATCTGTATGTCGAGCGTATCGATCTCGTCTCTGAGGAGTTCATTCTCCTTCTCGATCTCGTTGTTACCCATGCGGAGCTCGGCGGCGTACGCGGAAAGCACGACGATAAAGACGCAGATCATCCCTATCATCACTATCGATATGAGCGCTTTCTTTTCTGCCTTGAAATTTCTCATCTTCTCTTCTTTCCTCCGCGCCGTCTGCGTTTTCCCGTGCCTTTCCGGAGCACGTATCAAAGTTTCTCGCAGACTCGCAGCCTGGCGCTTCTCGCCCGCGGGTTCGTTTCCTCTTCTTCCTCCGAAGGAAGTATCGGTTTTTTCGTTATTCTTCTGATTTTTCCCGGCGTTCCGCTTCCTTTGACCGGAAGTCCCTTCGGCAGTTCGCCGTCCGGATTTTCCGCTTCCTGAAAGGCCCGCTTCACTATCCTGTCTTCGAGAGAGTGGAACGATATCACGCAGAGCCTTCCTCCCGGATAAAGCGCGTCCATGAATCCGCCGAGCGCGCCCCTCAGGCTGTCCAGTTCGCCGTTTACCTCTATGCGGATCGCCTGGAACGTTCTCTTTGCCGGGTGCGGTCCCTCGCGTCTTGCGGACGCCGGGACAGCCGCCTTTATGATGTCGACGAGTTCGCCCGTCGTTTCGATCTCTTTCTTTCTCCGCGCCTCCGCTACGAAGTGCGCGATCCTGGAAGCCCAGCGCTCTTCGCCGTATTCCCGGATGATCCGGGAAAGTTCCTTCTCGCTGTATCCGTTCACGACCTCCCGCGCAGTCAGGGCGTCGTCCCTGTCCATCCTCATGTCGAGCGGTGCGTCCTGCATATACGAGAAACCGCGTTCCGGATTGTCGAGCTGGAACGAGGATACTCCGAGGTCGAGCAGCGCTCCGTCCAAGCCGTCTATTTCAAGGTCTCTGAGGATCTGCGTGATGCCTGCGTAGTCGGAGTGGACAAAAAACTTTCTGCACGGGTACCCCGCAAGTCTCTGCCCGGCCGCCTCCAGCGCGTCCTCATCTCTGTCTATCCCTATGAGAGTCCCTCCGGAGGAAAGCCTTCTGCATATCTCCTCCGAATGACCTCCGCCGCCGAGCGTTCCGTCGGCGTATATTCCGTTCTCCCGTACGTTCAAGTTCCCGATGCATTCGTCGAGCAGGACGGGCACGTGAGAAAAATCCATATCAGAAGTTATATTTCTTAAGCGCTGCGCTGAAGTCTTCCGTCTCCATCTTTCCGTCGTTTTCAGGAGAATCCCAGACTTCTCTCGCCCAGACCTCTATCTTCTTCATCGCTCCCATCGTCACGAGTTCCTTGTCGATCTCAGCGTACGATTTCAACTCCGCCGGGATGACTATCCTCCCCTGGCTGTCGAGTTCGCATTCGACGGCGTTCGCGCAGAAGTGGCGGATAAACGCCCTCACGTCCGGATCCGATTCCGGGAGTTCGGCGATCTTATCCATCTGGCGCTCCCAGTCCTCTGCCGTGTAGATGTAGAGGCACGTGTCGAGTCCTCTCGTCAGAACGCATCTGCCGCCGAGGCGGTCGCGGTGCTTAGACGGCACGATCATGCGGTTTTTGGAGTCTATTGAGTTGTAATAAGTCCCCATGAACACAGGTCGCGCACCTCTTTCAGAAGATACTCTTTCACGATTGCAACGCCATTATACACCACTTTTCACCACCTCTCAACAAAACACATCCACATTAAAAACTTTTAGCGCCACTTTTTTGAATTTTTTTCCGTTCAAAACAATAAAAAAACGCCTCAGCACAACATTTTGTGCTTTGGCGATTTTTTGCCACTATATTTGCTAAGATCTTACATCGGCGCAGTCTGTCCGCACAGCGTCAAATCAACGTCTGCGGGGTTTTTTTCTTATGCGCTTCAGCGCGCTTCTCGCAGCGAGGGCGGCCGACCCTCCGATGAGCATCCCGGTCACGAGGATGCCTCCGGTGATGATGAAGAAATACTTGTTCGGCGACTTCACGACAGATGCGAGGGACGTCGACGTCTCCTCCACCTTTCTGTTGTCCGTGCTGCCGTAATACTCCGGCACTTCGTCTCCGCGGAACGAATCGATATAGCGCGCCAGAGCGTACCACGCCTTCATCTCGCGTCCTTCGGAGTCGTAGACGATGTGGTCCTCGAAGTTTTCGATCTTCTTCCCGTCCCTGTCCTTCGGTTCGATCGACAGTATGCCGTGCGAAAGTGAATTGATCTTCCCGAGCATCTGAGTCGTGTACAGGTCGCCGACGACGCGATAGAGCTTTTTGTCCTCGATCTCGGTGCGGACTCCCGGAGCAGACTCGATCCTGATATCGTAGGCGCGGTTCATGAGGATCCTGTTTGCGTTGTATTTATAGCTGATGCCGCTCATGTAGAGCTTTGCCTCCTGCATAAGCGGAGAGATCGAAATGTCTATCTCCGGGACGAGTTTCAGTTCCTCTCCCGTCAGATACGCGGAAACGAGCGGATATCCGGCGAGGCCGTCCGGCCCCGCGCCAATCGGCAAAGCGTTGAAGGCGTCTGCGCACGTGATCTTTCCCTTTGTGAAGGAGCCGCGCACGATGCCCGCTGGCACGCATGAGACGGCCACCGGCTCATACGCACTGCCCTCTGCGTATCTGGTACCGAAAATCATCGAATCGGCGAGCATGCTCCCGAGCGGGTCCTCGCCCTGCCTGCGCCCGAACTCGTCGATCGGCTTGAAATCCACTCCGTTCTCGGCCAGGACGCTGTCCCAGTTGTATCCGAACCGCGAGAAATATTTTTTGTCGACGGTGTGCTTGAACTGTTCTGCTCTCTCCGTGATCTCCGGATCCGCGCCGTGGCTTCCGTCGAGCGGTATAAGAGAGTAGTCCTCAAGCGTCAGCCGTCCGTTCCCGAGCGAGAAGACGGCTCTGCCCAGGTAGTCGTTATACTGCCCGCATCCCGCTATGACGACGCCGTCCTTTACGATGGGGCGCTCCAGATACGTGTGCGAATGTCCGCTGATTATCAGGTCGATCCCCCTGACGTTCGCGGCGAGGATCTCGTCCTCCGACTTGCGGCTGTCATCTGGGTTTGTACCGCTGTGGGACAGGCAGACGATCACGTCAAAGTCTTCGAGCGCCTTTATTTTATCCACTGCGTCCCGGGCGGACCTGACGCGGTCCTTGAATCTCGTGCCGCACTCCGGAGCGAAGACCTCTGACTCCTTGCCAAAAATGCCGAAAAACGCAGCCCTTACGCCGCCCTTTTCTATGACTGTGCAGCTGCGCGCTCCGTATTTCTCCCAGGCCGCTTTCAGCGCCTCGCCGTCACCGCGCGTCGCCGGATCGGCCAGAGTGGACTCGAAGTCAATGTTCGAGCAGACGAGTTCCGGGAGCCTGTCTCCCGACGATACTGCGGCCCCGAGCATACGCGATACTCCCCGGGAGCGGTAGTCGAACTCGTGGTTCCCTATCGTGGTGACGTCCCAGCCGACGCTGCCCATCATCCTGAGTTCCGACGCGTCCGTCGCGTATATCGTCTGATAAGGCGTCCCCATCGAAAAATCTCCCGCGTCGATCAAAAATGTCTGCGGGAGTTTTGATTTTTCGGAATCGTATATCGATTTTATCTCAGCAAATTTTTCGATATGCGAGTGCATATCGTGCGTGAAAAGAAATATGCATTTCGACGCGCCGTCTTTGGCGGCGGAACGTTTGTCTTCTCTCATGCCGGCCTTCTTTGCTATCTGATCCTCTTCGCGCTGATCAGGACCTCGGTGTTGGTGCGTTCGCCGGCCATGGAGTGGAAATAATAACTTTCCTCGGCTCCGCATCCGTCGTCTACCGGCTCGTCGAACTTAGACCTGTAGACGCGCACCGTCGCTCCGAGATGCGCCTCGGCCCTGAACCTGATCGAGAACGAAGTCATGACTTTATCCTGAGCGTCCGGATATCTGTCCCAGATCATGTTCTCATAGTACGTGTTGTTCATGTGCATGTTCTTATCGACCATGCTGTAGCGCACCGTGTGAGGATCGCATTCCTCCCACTCCAGATCCTTAGGGAGCCTGAAATGCACGGGGATGTTCATATCGAGCGCTTCGTCGTGCTCGTAGTTGGAAATATCGACGTCGGAGACCTTCATGAGCGTATCTGTCTTTAGGTTCGTGACAGCCCACTCCGAATATCCTCTGGCGCGCTCCTCGCCGTCCACGGAGATCCTGAAGCAGCGGATGAACGTGGCCGCCTTGCTCGGACACGTCCACGTCTCGACGTCGGCGTGCTCGTATTTTGTCAGTGAACCCGTCATCTGGATCGAAAGGCGGATCAGGATATAGCTCTTGCCCTCGGCGAAGAGTTCGTCGTACGTGGGCTTCCTGTCGCGCATCTGGTGGTTTGCCGTCTCGACCATGAGCCTGGCGACTATCGAAGGCCAGACGTTGTCGTTAGGGTCGACGGCGTGGGACGAAAGCGTGTAATGTTCTTTAAAACTGCTCAAGGGGATCCTCCCTCAGAAAGTTGCGACTTCGGGGTCGGCCGGCTGACATTCGGTGACTTTAGTGCAGTACAGCACCGGGCCCTCCTCGCCGTATACCTTGGAATATTCGGCTTTTACGACAGCCTCTATGTTCACCCAGCCGCCGTGCGTCAGCTTCCCGGCGTCCTTCCAGACTCCCAGGAGCCCCGCGAACTGGATGTCCTGCACGCAGCACGTCATCACGTGGCGTCCGAAGACGAAACTGTCTTCCGGCAGCCCGCCGCCTAGGGCGCAGCGCCCCTTCACTTTGATCGTCTTGCCGTCGTATTTCTTGTATTCCTCGTTTATGTCGCGGTACCACTCGGCGTACTCGTCGTCTTTGATCGTTATCTCCTTTGCGTTGACGTCGAAAGGCAGCGGGTCGACGAAAGTGTCCGGCTCGGCGTCGTCAGGCCCGTATTCGTAGATTATCTGGCTCTTGCGGTTCGCGACGCGCACGATCTTATGGAACGCCATCTTATCAAAGCCGTGCTCGCAGCGATTGAAGATGACCATCTCCGCTGTCTTCAGTTTATCGTACACGAGCTGGCGCATGTTCTGGTTATACGTCAGGAACGTGCCGGCGTCCGCCATCGTGACTTCCTGATAGATGACCCAGTCGCGCGGCATGGCGCCGAACAGATCCTGGAGCATCCACATGCCGTTATACTCGATTATCACGCGCTCGGCGTGGTGCAGGTGCACGACGGCTTCGAGATTGTCCGGACGCAGGTCGTCTGGGCTGTCGATCGTCTCGATGAATACGTTTTTGCCGAAGAATCTCTCCGGCTTGTATTCCTCCTCCCCCTCCTCGCAGAGGAGAAGGACCGTCCGCTCTCCCGAGTTGAAATCGCTCCCCTCCAGCGCGTCCTGGATGAACGTCGTCTTTCCGCTTTCGAGAAATCCGGTGAACAGGTATACTGGAATTTCCATTTCACTCATTTGGACCGGCCTCTATTTAAGCCCGAAGGCTTCCTTTACCTTTTCTTCTTCGATCCCCGAACCGATGACGCAGATCATGCCTGTCGTGGCGGCCGATCCGTCTCTCACGTCCGGTTCACCCGGGACGTAGTCGAACTCGATCCAGTTCCCGTCGGCGTCCTCTACGACGCCCTTAGCGCGGAGAACGTCTCCGTACGCGGCGGAATCCTGAAGCGTCTCCAGTATCCTCTCGATATCGTTCTTCGAGAACTTATGGCTCGTCTCAAGGCCCACGCTCTGGAACACTTCATCCGCGTCGTGTTCTCCCGGGTGATGGTGATGATGGTGGTGGTGGTGGTGATGATGATGCTCGTGGTCGTGCTCATGCTCATGCTCGTGGTCATGCTCGTCGTCATGGTCATGATCGTGGTCGTGATCGTGGTCATGATCGTGGTCGTGATCATGCTCGTGCTCGTCGTCATCGTCGTCGTCGTCTTCGTCTTCGTCCTCTTCGCCCGATTCGAGCATCTCGGCAGCGAGGCGTTCGAGTTCCTTTGCGACGCCGGTTTCCTTTTCCATCGCCTCAGTGAACTGGCCGCCGGTCAGTTCGTCCCAGTCTGTCGTGATGATCTCGGCGTCGGCGTTGTGCTCGCGCAGGAGCGCGACGCACTCGTCCAGTTTATCCTGAGAAAGCCCTTTCACATGGCTCAAAACGATCGTTCCGGCGTTCTCGACCTGGTTGTTGAAGAATTCGCCGAAGTTCTTCATGTACATCCTGCATTTCTTCGCGTCTACGACCGTCGTGAAACTGTTCAAATTGAGTTCGTCGTTATCAGCGCTCTCAACAGCTTTGATGATGTCGGAAAGTTTTCCGACTCCGGACGGCTCGATGATTATCCTGTCCGGATGGAACTGCTTGACGACCTGATTGAGCGCCTGGCGGAAATCGCCGACGAGGCTGCAGCATATGCATCCGGAGTTCATTTCGTTTATCTGAACGCCCGATTCCTTGAGGAACTGCCCGTCGATGCCGATGTCGCCGAATTCATTCTCTATGAGGACGACTTTTTCGCCCTTATACGCTTCGGCGATCAGTTTTTTGATCAGCGTAGTTTTACCGGCTCCGAGGAATCCGGAAAAGATATCAACTTTTACCATTTCGATCAGTCCTTTCGATATATTTTCGTATTTCGCCCCGCCCCGGCGGCAAAATATTACTGTCCGGCGCCGAGCCGAACAGTATCACGCCGTGCGGAGGATCTTATAACAAAAACCGTACATTGTTAATTATACCACAGAGCCATTGGTTGAAAACGCGTGAAGCATCGCAAAACACGCGCGATGCGTATGCGGAACGCGCGCATTGCATGTGCGGAAAGTGCGCATTGCGTATGCGGATCGCGCGCATTTCCTCAGTGCTTGTAGCTCCTGAAAAGCGCCTTCTCTTCCTCGTCGAGTTTCATCGTCTCGCAGAGCCGCTCTATGACCTCCGCGTCGGGAACAAAGCCCCTGACCGTGCAGAGCATGGTGAAATCGTTTTTGTCCATCCCGAGCGATTTGAACGTTATCTCGCCCGAGGCGATCTGTCTGTCGTAGATACGGAAAAACACCGCTGCGAACGTCTGCATCTCAGTCTTCGTCCTCCTCGTTCAATTCGCTCTCGATCGCCATCAGCGTGTCGTATATCGTCGACGTGCCGTAGCCGTATCCCGACAGGCGCCTGGCGACGCGCGCCTTTATTTTTTCCGGCAGTCTTCCGTTTTCGAGATCTGTGCCGGACGTCATCTTCCGCGCAACGTCAAGAGCCCGGCAAGCCTCATCCTCAGCCGATCCATAGCTTTTCATACCCGAATCTATGTCTGATGAACTCACGCCCTTCTGCGCAAGCGCGCGGCTGATCCTTTTGTTCGACCAGCCTTTGCCAGCTCCGTACCTGAAATAGTCGGCGGCGTAGTTCTCGTCGTTCAGATATCCGAGACCGCGGAATTCCTCCGTGACGTTCTCGGCGTCTTCTCGGTCAAAGCCCTGTGACACGAGCCAGTTGACGAGCTCGGCGCAGGTGCGTCTCCCGGCGGTCAGTTTTCTCGCCGCGAAGTCGTAGATGTTTTTCTCCTTCATGGCAGCATCCGCACCTCCTGATCTCTGCTCTTCGAACATATCGCGCCGCGGAATCCGCTGCACGGTGAAAATCCGCGGATATAGTACGTCTCCCCTTCGTAGACGGCCTCGGCCCTGAGGAGATCACGCGTGCACGGGTCTCCCGCCATGTCCGGCATCTCCGAGAACACTCCGCCGCCCGTCATTTTACCGTACGCTTCTTTTCTGACCCAGATGTCGTACATCCCTTCCGGTTCGAATATTTCCGAATACGACCACTCGTTTTCGGTAAAGAAGCGGCGCATGAGCCTGTCGTAGCGGCGCGGGCGCATCTCCTGGACGTCGAGCCCCAGCGGCGATCCCCCGAACGCGCACGCCCACAGGTTTCCGCTGTGAGACACGGAAAAGTACAGTTCCGGACCGTCAAAATACGGCTTGCCGGAAGGCGTCCTCAATATCGCGGCATTTCTGACGGAACGCACGAAATCCGGTGAGCAGTGTCGGATCTTGCAATAGTCCTCAGCCGCCCGCCGGATCATATCTTCCCCGCGCGGTTTATTTGTCGATCTGTAGTATATACAGATAAGGTCAGGTCCCAAAATATCACCTGTTTCAGTTTATCGCCCTGTGCCGGGCCGCCCCCGGCTGTGCAGGGCTCATCTGTCCATGCCGCAAGGATAAGTCCCTTCCGCGACGGCTTTCTCGCGCGCGGCGGCCGAGTAGAATCTGTACCCGCCCGATAAGTTGCGGCACTCGAATCCGTTCTGTGCAAGGATCCTGCAGGCGATGTAGCTTCTCAGGCCGCTCTGGCACATGACGTACACCGGCCTGGAAGCGTCGAGTTCGCCGATATGCTCTCTCAACTCGTCGGCGGGGATGCTGCGGAAGCCGCTCACGTGTCCGCGCTCGTATTCGAGCGGAGTCCTCACGTCGAGCAGAGTGGCGCTGCCGTCGCGTGGGATGCCGTCGACCTCGTCCCAGCGGAACTGCTTCACTCTTCCGGAGGCGATGTTCTCTATCATATATCCCGCCATGTTTACGGGATCCTTTGCCGACGAATAAGGAGGCGCGTAGGCGAGATCGAGGTCTTTCAGCCCGTCTGCCCTCATCCCGGGCGCGGATGCCGCCGCTATCACGTCTATGCGCTTGTCGACACCCTCTCTGCCGACCGCCTGCGCTCCGAGTATCTTCAACGTATTTTTGTCAAAAACCACTTTCAATGTGAGAACGCTCGCGCCGGGATAGTAGCCCGCGTGTGAGGACGGGGAGAGCACCACGCTCTCGCAGTCGAATCCCGCGCCGCGCGCCGCTTTTTCGGTGAGACCGGTCCCGGATGCGGTCAGATCGAAGACTTTCACGACGAACGACCCGGCCGACCCCTTATATCTGCTGTCCCCGCCGCAGATATTGTCAGCCGCGATCCTGCCCTGTTTGTTCGCCGGACCCGCCAGCGGGATCACCACGTCCCTGCCAGAGATCGAATGCTTCACCTGCACGGCGTCGCCCACCGCGTATATGTCCGGGACGGACGTCTCCATCCTGTCGTTTGTCACGATGGCTCCCTTTACGCCTGTCTCAAGCCCCGCACTCTCCGCAAGGGCGTTCTCCGGAGTCACTCCGATCGCCAGCAGTACCATTCCTGTTTCGACGGGTTCGCATTCCTCGAACGATACGCGGACCGCGCCGCCCGTATCCTCGAATCCCCTTACGTGCGTGTTCAGTTTAAGTTCGACGCCGTTTGAACGCAGCTTCGAATGTATGAGCGAAGCCATGTCGAAGTCGAGCGTCTTCAGCAGTTGTCCGCTGCGCTGTACGATCGTTGTTTTGACGCCGAGCCCGGCGAGGTTTTCCGCCATCTCAACGCCTACGAACCCGCCTCCGACGACGACGGCCGACTCAGGCTTTTCCCGCTCGATAAAGGAACGTATGCGCATCGTATCTTCGACCGTACGAAGTGTGAATATCCTGCTGCCGTCGACGCCCGGGACGTCCGGGCGGACGGGAGCGGCTCCAGGCGCCAGCAGGAGTTTGTCGTAACTTTCCCGGAACTCCCTTCCCGTTCCGAGGTCTCTGACCGTAACGGTCTTTGCGGAAGGATCGACGCCCGTGACCTCGTGGAGTACTCTGACGTCTACGTTGAATCTCTCCCTGAAACTCTCGGGAGTCTGCAGCGTCAGCTCCTCCGGGTCGGTTATCACCCCGCCGGCGTAATACGGCAGTCCGCAGTTGGCGTACGATACATATCCGGTGCGTTCGAATATTATTATCTCGGCTTTCTCGTCCAGCCTTCTTATCCTGGCGGCCGCCGTGGCTCCTCCCGCCACGCCGCCTGCGATCACGACTTTCATTTCTCTCTTACTGCCTTTCCTCTGTACGAATTGATCCCGCCTATGTTCTTTACGTTCGTGTAGCCCATCGATCTCATGACGGAAACAGCCTGTCTGCTTCTCGCCCCGCTGAGACAGTGGACAAAGATGGGACTGTTCAGATCGGGAACGCGGGTCTTGATTTTGCTGATGTTCTGAAGCGGTACGTTGATGCTGCCCGGAATGTGGCCGGTCCTGTATTCGTCATGCGTGCGCACGTCGACCAGGACGCCGCCGTCCGTGCTTTTCCATTCGCGCACTCCCTCGTTGATGTCGGGGATGCGGAAAAAATCGAGCAGACTCATTTCAGCATCGCCTCCAGACTGAATTTCGGCATTGCGCCTATTTTGGTTCTTACCACCCTGCCGTCCCTGATAACAGCGAACGTAGGGATGCTCGCGACTCCGAAAGCCGCCGCGATCTCGGGCTCCTCGTCTACATTGACCTTGCCAATCACTGCCTTTCCCTCGTATTCCTCCGCTAGTTTCGCCACGACTGACGACATCATGCGGCACGGCATGCACCACGGAGCCCAGAAATCTATGAGCACCGGCTTATCGGAATTTCTGATCTGATCGAAATTGGATCTTGTGATAGTTACTTCGGACATTCAGTCTCGCCTCCTTTGACTATGGCCTTCCGCCATGCTGCGTCGGGTCCGCCCGCCGCCGGCGGGTGAGCCGGCAGCCTTTCTGAAGTTGACAGACAGTTGTTGGATCACTGCGTTTCGTCAGGATATGTTTCCTGCTTCTGAAGTGATCATACTATCGGGAGGCGTTTCCTTTCTGTGACCGGGTCTCATTTCAGACGATTTTTTTCAGAGCTTCCGCGTCGGTGATCTCCACGTAGCCTCTGCCTACGGAGATCCAGCCCTCGCGGGCAAACTGCCGGAGCATGCGCGCCACGACCTCGCGGGCGGAATTCACCTCGGAGGCCATCTCCTCCTGAGTCATGCGGATCGTACTGCTGCCCGTCTTTTCGTATTCAGATATCAGCAGCCTGGCGAGCCTCGAGTCGAAATGGTCGAACAGGATCTGCTGCATCACCCACACGACCGTGGAAAATCTGGACACCGCGAGCTCATATACGAAGCATTTGAAATATACGTTCGACTCCATTATCCGTGAGACCGTGCCGGCGTGGATCGCGGCCAGCCGCACTTCATCCTCCGCTGTCATCTGGATGTCCAGGTCGATCCCTCCGATGACGCACGCAGAGGAAAATACGCAGTACTCACCCTTTCCCAGGTGGAAGAGCGTGACCTCGCGTCCCTCCTCGGACGTGACGTATACGCGTATCGATCCGCTCATGACGTATACGAGGCCGAGGCACGCGTCGCTGAAGCCGTGGATGTCGGCGCCATTCTCATAAGTCCGGACCGCGGCGCCTCTTTCGGCGGCCTCGCGCTCCTCAGGCGTCAGATCCTTCCAGAACGGAAGGCCGCTGATGCTCCCCGCCGGGGACACGCAGCGCTCAGCCGCCGGTGCCTGCATGTTTTGTTTTGTCATATCAGATTTCATGATCTCCGTATCCCGCTGTATGCCGTCGGCATTCCGGGCAGACTTTTTTCCGCATGATCAGGACCGCCTGACCTGTCCCGCTCCCAGCCCGCCGGCTGAAGTAAAGAAAAAGTGCCTTGCAGACCGGCACTTTTATCATCGTTTGTATTCATGGCGCACGGCGCTCTACTTATCCTTCTTTTCGGACTCCCCGCGCGCGGACGCGAGCCTGCCCAGGACGAGACCGTAGCCGTCGGCGCCGTATACCATGCATTTATTGACGCGGCTGATCGTCGCCGTAGATGCGCCGGTCGCCTTCTCGATCTCCGTGTACGTCATTTTTTCGGACAGCATCTTAGCGACCTGGAAACGCTGAGCGATCGATATCAACTCGTTCGCCGTACATACGTCCTCGAAGAAGCGATAGCAGTCGTCTCTGTTTTCAAGTGTGAGGATCGCGTCAAAGAGTTCGTTTACGTCTTTTGAACGAAGTTTTGATTTATACATTTCTGTCCTCCGTATGCCTGACAGACGATATATTTATTTTGAATAATTTTAGCACGCCGCGTGTCCTAAATCAATCAGCCCAGGAGTTCGAGCGCCTTTTCGAGCACGGGGTCTTTCGTGCCGTCCGCGGCGTCTTTCACTTCTTCGTCGGGCGTGACGCCGGTGCCGTCTATCTTCGTCCCGTCAGGAGCAAAATACTGCTCGGAGGTGATCTTCATCGCGGTGCCGTCGCCGAATGCCACGATGTCCTGGACGAGTCCCTTTCCGTAAGTTTTCTCCCCGACGACCACGGCGTCGCCGTTGTACTTCAGCGCTGCGGCGAGGACTTCGGATGCGCTTGCGGATGAGCCGTTCACGAGGACGGCGATCTTTAAGTCGGTCTTATCGGCGTCGGACTCATATTCCACGCGCTTTCCGTTTTTGTCCTCGGTATACGTGATCAGGCACTCGCCGAGAAGGCTGTCGGCGATCTTGATGCTCTGATCGAAAAGCCCGCCCGGGTCGTTTCTCAGATCTATGACCAGGCTCGTCATGCCTTTGTCCGTCAGGCCGGCGAGCGCTTCGTCAAAGAGTTCGGCTGTGTTGTCGCCGAATGATCTGATCGTGATGAGGCCTGTGCTCCCCGTGAGCATCTCGCTGCTCACCGTGGCGTTCTCGATGTTGCCGCGGATCATCTTAACGTCGACGGGGGCTGCCGTCCCTCGGACGTACGTGATCGTCACTGGAGTCCCCGCGTCTCCGCGCAGCGCAGCCTTTGCAGAGTCGGCGTCCGTGACGGCCTTGCCGTCGATGGCTTTTATCACGTCGCCTTTTTTGATGCCCGCCTCGTCGGCAGGACCGCCTTCTATCACTTCCTCGACCACGACTCCCTGATCACCTGTGCCGCACACGATGCCGGCTCCGGTGAAACGCGTGTTGAACGAATCCTGGAGCGCCTTGAATTCCTCCTCATCCAGATAGCAGGAGTATTCGTCGTTCAGGCTCTCGAGCATCGCCCTGCAGGCCGCGTCGGTGACTTCGGTCCTGTCATAGTCGAATAGATATTTGCTGTCGATCTCGTCCAGTGTTTCAGAGAGTTTGCCGAGGCTGTCGAGTTTTTCCTTTTCGGCCTGATGCTCCGAGACGTCGACTATTTCCTTTCCGGCAGCCTTGAAATACACGGCGATCGCCGCTGATACTGCCGCCAGCGTGATCAGTACGGTCACGAGGACTATTACAAAGGACGAACCTTTTTTCTCCTTCACTCTTCCTCCGATCCGATCGATGCCAGATTGATCTCAATGTTCTTATATCCGTTCCATTCCCGCTCGTCGATGTTTCCGACGGCGACGACCGGGTCGTGCTTCATCGCGGCTTCCCTTATCACAGGTTCGTGATCGTCGGCACGTTTGAAATCTATGCCGTTTATCTGTCTGCCGTCCGCGAGGTTCCCGGAGAATTTCAAGAACTGGTTTTCTTTGCCGACGCGCGTGAACGTCCGCGGATAAATGACCGTGCTCACGACCGGCTTTTCGTTCTGCTTTCCGAACGGTTCGAGTTTTCTCTGCTGTTCGAAGAACGAATCGTCGATTTCCTCCGGTTCGAGGCTTACTTCCGGCTCGATTTTCCTGATCCAGAACTCGGGATGCGCCGCCCGCTGCTCGGAAAAGATGGAATCGAGAGACTCCTTCAGTTCCGGCAGATTCTCTTTTTTGATAGTAAAGCCGCATGCAATGGCGTGCCCACCCACTCTCTCGAAAAGATCTCTCCTCGCCGTCAGCGAGTCCAGGATGTTCACGCCGTCTATGCTCCTGCCCGTGCCTTTATACAGCCCGTTTCCGATATCGGTGAGCAGCAGCGACGGCCTGTAGTATTTCTCTTTCAATTTGCCGGCGACTATGCCGATGACGCCCTCGTGAGCGTCCTCGAGCGGGATCATGATGTAGTCGCCTGTCTCGCCGCTCCGGGCCAGTTCCTCCTCGCACGTTTCCAGTATCCGGTTCTGTATCTTCTGCCTCTCAGCGTTTGCCTCGCGCATCTGGGAGACGAGTTCGGCTGCGCGCTTCAGGTCGTTCGTCTGCATGAGACGGGCGGCGAGCGTGGCGTTTGAGAGTCGGCCGACGGCGTTGATGTGAGGGGTTATGACGTATGAGATATTTTCCGAGGTTATGTGGCCGCGGCTGAGGCCTGTCGCGTCTATAAGGGCGTTCAGACCCGGACGTACCGGGTCGTTGATGACCCTCAGTCCGTATTTGGCGAGCGTTCTGTTCTCGTCGACGAGAGGTACGATGTCTCCTATCGTTCCGATCGCCACGAGGTCGAGGTTCCTGATCAGCACGCTCTTCTCCATGCCTGCCTCTCTGCAGAGAGCCTGCGCCAGCTTGAACGCGACGCCTACTCCGGCCAGGTATCTGAAAGGATACCGGCTGTCGCTCCTCTGCGGGTCTATCAGCAGGCAGTCGGGCACCGCTTCGCCCATGGCGTGGTGATCCGTCACGATGATCTCCAGACCTATGTCTCTTGCGTGCCGCACCTCTTCCGCGGACGTGCACCCGCAGTCTACGGTTATGATCATATCGGCGCCCGCCGCTTTTATCTTGTCGATGGCCTGATCGTTCAGGCCGTATCCGTCGTCAAAGCGTGAAGGGATATAGTAAGAGCAGTCGGCGCCGAGCGTCCTGAGCACGTCCATCATAAGAGAGGTGGCGGTGACGCCGTCCGCGTCGTAATCGCCGTAGATGCAGATGCTCAATCCGTCCTCGACCGCGGAAAGTATCTCGTCCGCCGCCTCCGGCATATCCGGGAGCAGAAACGGATCATACAGGGTCTGAGGTTTGTCCGTAAGAAATTCCACGGCCGCCTCAGCCGTGGAAATGCCTCTTTTATTTAATATTTTCCTGATTGCCGGATTTAAATTCATATCAAATCAAAACGCTGTCAGCGGGCCCGGAATTCCCGGGCACCCTCGAGTTAAGGCAGATAATTGAGAGGATCCTGCCTTTCGCCGTTGATCCTGACCTCAAAATGGCAGTGCGGCCCCGTCGACCATCCGGTCGATCCGGAATATGCTATAACGTCGCCCTGATGGACTGTCTGTCCCGGGCTGACGAGAAGCTGCGAATTGTGAGCGTACGTGGTGCTGTATCCGTTCAGGTGGTTGATGAACACTACGTATCCGTAAGAGGAACTGTAACCAGTCATGTTCATCACGACACCGTCCGCGGACGCGACGATCGGCGTGCCGGTCGGCACGGCGATATCCAATCCTCCGTGGTAATATCCGTATCCGTACTGGGCCACGTCATCGCGATATCCGAAATATGACGTGATTACGCCGCTGCAAGGCCAGATGAAACCGGTAGAACTGACTTCCGACGTGTTCCCGGAGTTGTCGCCCGTCGACGCCGCGGCTTCCTGTTCCTTGCGGATCTCTTCGGAGATGGCTTCCGCCTCCGCCTCGAAGGCATCTATCTGAGCCTGCACCTCCGCCTCCGCAGTCTCGAGTTCGGTCTTTGCCGACTCGGCCTCGGCCTGCTTCGTCTTAAGTTCGTTCTGAGCGGCAACAAGCTGGTCCTGAGCCGCCTGAATCTCATCGCGCGACTTTTTGATCGCCTCCTGATTTGCTTCCAGATCGTTCAGTATTTCTTTATCGCTCTTATAGATCCTCTGAAGGAGATCGGCATTGCTCAGGAACTCGGAAAGGTTCCTGGAACTGAGCAGGATGTCGAGAAAACTCGCGGACCCGTTCTTATACATCACGCGGAGCCTGGCGGCGATCCCGTTCTCGCGGTCGTCGATGGACTTCTGCGTCTCCTCGATCTGCGCGTTCAGTTCGTCGATCTCGGCCTGCTTCGAATCGATCTCGCTCTGAGCCGAATCCACCTGCGCTGTGAGGTCATCGACCTTCGTCTGCGCTTCGTCGAGCTGAGCCAGGATCTCCTCTTTCTTCGCTTCCGCTTCCTGCTGCTGGGACTGGACGTCATCGAGTTTATCCTGATTGCTCTGGGCGTATGCCCCGAAGGAGCATGAGACGACCAAAGCAAACGCCAGCGCGATCGTTACGGCCTTTCCCGCCGCGGCTCTCCGCACTGCGGATGAGCGCTTGATTTCTCCCGGAATTGATTTTCTCTTCATATCTTTACCTCTCGCATATCACGTATCGAGGAATTTGCGGACCGAGATCAGTGACCCGCACGCGCCGATGCTGATGCCGAGCGCGAGGAAGATCACGATCAGGTTCGCGGTGAGATACCCGGCCGGCACGAACGTCGACCCGATTATCGTCAGGATATCTCTTCCTATGGAATTGATCATAGCCTGGTATATGAAATATATGGCCACCGTCGCTATCGCCGACGAGATGATGCCCATCAGCACTCCCTCGATGAGGAAAGGTCCGCGTATGAACCAGTTGGCAGCCCCGATGTATTTCATTATCTCTATTTCTTTTTCGCGCGCCAGGACCGTCAGTTTGATGGTGTTCGAAACGACCACTATCGAGACGACCACCAGGAACGCCATCACTATCAGAGTGCCCGTCTGGACGTATCCGAGCGTGGTCTCCAGCTTCTCGACCGTGTCGCGGTAGTAGCGCACGTCTTCAACGCCACTCACGGACGTCACCTTATCGATCAGAGCGTTTGCCGATTCCGAGTCATCGACCGTCACGACGATGGAGTTCGGGAACGGGTTTTCGCCGAGCGAATCGAGCAGATAGCTGTTCTCTCCCCAGCGGCGCTTCATGATGTTCATGGCCTCTTCCTTGGTGCGGTACTTGACCGACAGGACGCCGTCGTACCCGCTGATGTCGGTCATCATCGACTGCGCCTGGGTCTCGGTGACGGAATCCTCGAGGTATATCTCCGCCTCGTTGTAACTGGTGCGGAGTGTCTCCATGAAGAGGTTGATGTTGATGCTCACGACAAAGAACAGACCGAGGATCAACGTCATCGCCGTGATGGCGAATATCGACGCGAAGGTCATTCCCTTATTGCGCGACATCTGCTTGAACGCCTGCCTGAGGTTATAGGATAGCCGTGTCATTTCCCGTGCCTCCGTCCTCATCGTGAGCGTCCGCGCTGTATCCGTAGTCGCCCTCGGCGTCGCGGACGATGTGTCCGTGCTCGATCGCGACTACGCGCTTATGCATCCTGTCTACTATATCCTTTGCGTGAGTTACCATCACGACCGTCGTCCCGGACTCGTTGATCTCCTCGAGCAGATCCATGATGCCCTTTGCTGTCTCAGGATCGAGGTTGCCGGTCGGCTCGTCACAGATGAGAAGCGAAGGCTTGTTGATTATAGCCCTCGCTATCGCGACGCGCTGCTGTTCTCCCGCCGAAAGCTCATCCGGATATTTATCGGCCTTGCTTTTGATCCCGACCATCTCCAGACACGGGTAGACCCTGTTGCGGATCCTGCGCGGCGATTTATGGAGTATCTCCATCGCAAAAGCGACATTCTCAAAGACCGTTTTTTTTGGAAGAAGGCGGAAGTCCTGAAATACCATGCCTATTCCGCGCCTGAGCATGCAGATCTCCCTGTTGCTCATGGTGGTTATCTCTTTTCCGTCTATCATGATGCTTCCCGAATCGGGAGCGATTTCTCTTATTATCAGTTTGATGAACGTCGATTTGCCGGCGCCGCTGGGCCCCACGAGGAAAACGAATTCCCCGTCGTTTATCCGGATGTTGGCATGCTCGAGACCGACATTTTCATTATATTCCTTAGTAACATCGGTGAATGTTATCATGCGCACACCTTTGATTCAATCAGTACATACTTGTTAATATTTTACAGCAAAGCACGGTATTTGTGAATACCAAAAGTTTTATTCCCATACACGCGCGGTAAATGCGCTTCCGGCAACAAAAAACACTCCGCGGTCATAAAGTATATCGGACGAACGTGTTTATTCTATAAAAAAAGCGCGATGATCTCATATCAAAATCATCGCACCTGTCTCGCCTTATTGGAGCGGGCGAAGGGAATCGAACCCTCGCTTCGAGCTTGGGAAGCTCGCGTTCTACCATTGAACTACGCCCGCGGACAGCAAAACAATTATAAGATAATAATCGCTTTGCGTCAATTGTGGTTTTTTAACCGTGCCGTTATGCCGGTGCTCAAACCATGCAGCTTTGCGGTTTTGTGGCTATGCGGCTTTGTTCATGCCGGGCTATGCGGCTTTGTGCCGGCCGGGCTGCGCTATTTCGCTTCCGCGGCTGCTTTGATCTTCGCAGGCAGCATCCCGCAGACTTTCTCGCTGACCGAGGCGACGGACACTCGCACGCCCTTTGCCAGAGGGATCAGGAATATGCCTTCCTCGCGGAGTCGCGCGGCAAGCGCGTCAGGTTCATCCGAAGGTATCGAGACGAAAAATCCCGACGAGAACGGCACCGTCTCGAGGCCGCAATCCCCGGCGGCTTTTTCGAACGCTCTCCCGCGGGCCAGGAGCATTTCTCTGATGACCTTCCTCTCCTCTGTCACGGCTCCGAGCAGTTCAGGATCGTCGTATATCTTCGTGACGATGCTCATGCCGGCCCTGTTAGGGTTCGACCATGATGCGCGGCAGCTGAATTCGCAGCAGTGGGCGAATTCGTCCGCGACCGCCTCGTTCGGCGCCAGGCAGATCATTGCGCCGGTCCTCATTCCGTAGAAAGTCAGGGTCTTGCTGAAACTATAGCACATGATCGGAAGAACGTTGTCCGGCATCTCGTCGACGATCGGCAGGAACTCGCGGACCTCGTCCTCGTCTCCCGCGTAATCGATATAGGCGCAGTCGATCAAAAGCGCGACCTTCTTCTCCGGCGCAACGCCCTTCATTATGTCGAGCACGGCCTTCCAGTCGCAGACGGTCAGGCTGTAGCCCGTCGGATTATGAGCCGGCGTATTCAGGATCAGCACCAGCCTGTCCTGTTTCGACAGTATCTCTGAGACCTTCGCCTCGAGGTCGGCGGCGTTGAAGCGCCTGCTATCGTCGAAGAACCGGAACGTTTCGAGTTTCCTGCCTATCTCGGACGCTATCTGAGAGTACGGAGCCCATCTCCAGTCCGTCGTGAGGACCGCCTCGCCCGGAGACGAATAGTTGGAAACGGTATTCTTGATCCCGCCAGTTCCGCCCATAGTTGCGACAGCCCTGACAGAGCGCTTCGTCGTGAAATTCCCCAGAGCCGCGCGGACAGACGCATCCTTGAACGCGGGAGTCCCGCTGATCGGCGCATACGCCGCGTATTCCTCAGGCTTCAGGCTCCTGAAAACCTTATCGACAGACGAGAGGACGATGAGCTTCCCGTTATCGTCTATCAAAGCCCCGATCGTCGCGTTGACGACATTCTCCGCTCCTCTTTCCGCCGCCATCTCGGCCGCCATCGTGTTGATCCCGAACACCTTGTCGCTCTTTGGTATCACGCGCCCGTTCAGAGCGGCCATCAGTTCCTCACTCATTTTTCAGGTCCTTTCTTGATCAGTTCGAAATAATTTATGTTCTTCCCCGCACCCGAGAATTTTTCCTCATACTCGGACGCAGGGCTGTCGGCAAAATACACGGAGCGCTCCAGATCCCTCGTCACGGCCGATATGACAAAACCCAGACTTTCCGCGTTTTCCTCTGCCTGCGTGAGGCTCCATTCAAAAAGTTCGTCGTTGTCCGTCTTGAATCGCACGGATCCGCCTTCCGCGAGGACCTGCGCATACTGAGCCAGATACGACGGGTGAGTGAGCCTGCGCTTGGCGTGGCGCGCCTTCGGCCACGGGTCGCAGAAATTCAGGAAGATCCCGTCGAGTTCGCCGTCATCGAATATCGCCGGGAGCCAGGAGACGTAGTCGACTATGAAGCGCACGTTGCCGAGACGCTTTGCCGCAGTCTTCTCGAGACTCCTCAGGATCACGCTGCCGTTGCCTTCCGCGCCGATAAAAAACGACTCGGGGTATGCTTCCGCCATCCTGGTGATGAACGTGCCTTTGCCGCATCCTATTTCGAGGAAGAGCCCGGCGCGCTCACGATCCGTCGGCACGAAAAAAGACTCACGCCATCCGCCGCGCTCTCCGGCCGGGTCATCTACCGTTAAAAAGCCAAAGCCTTCGAGTTTTTCGTCTATGTCCTTGATCCTTCGCTGCCTCATCTTCCATCCGTGCTTCAGGCCTTGCTTCAGAATATTATGTGCGAATAGCTGCGCATCACGATTATGAGCGCGAAGAATGCGGCCATCAAAACAAAAGCGATGACGTCGTATCTGTCCAGCGTTATCTGATTCATGCGGGTCCTGCCTTTGCCGCCGCGGTAGCACCTGGATTCCATCGCGTTGGCGAGGTCCTGTGCTATGTGGAACGAGCTGACGAAGAGCGGCACCAGGATCGGCACCATCGCCCTCGCCCTGCGGATCAGGTTCCCGGACTCAAAGTCGGCTCCGCGCGCCTCCTGCGCTTTGATTATTTTGTCCGTCTCCTCCATCAGAGTAGGGATGAACCTCAGCGAAATGGACATCATCATCGCGATCTCGTGAGCCGGCACTCCTATCCGGGACAGCGGCGACATTATCTTTTCAAGCCCGTCGGTAAGCGTGATCGGCGTCGTCGTCAAAGTAAGCATCGTCGAGCTGATGATGAGCAGGATCAGGCGTACGGACACGAAAATGCCCGACCGCAGGCCTTCAGACGTGACGTGCAGGAATTTCCACTGCCAGATGATCGTCCCGGTGGACATGAATACGTTCAGGGCGAACGTTATGATGATTATCACCACGATAGGCTTCAGCCCGCGCACGATAAACGAGAGCGGCACCTTTGACACCGCAATGACGGCGGCCAGAGCGGCGGCCGCGACGATAAGTCCAGTGAAATCACGCACCAGAAACAGCTCAATTATGAACAGGAGCGTCGAGAGGATCTTGGTCCTCGGGTCCAGATCGTGTATGACGGATTTTCCCGGGTAGTACTGCCCGAGCGTAATGTCTCTAAGCATCTGCGCCGCCTTTCCGTCTCTGTTTCAGGACTTCCAGTATGGCCTCCTCGGCCTCCCCGACAGTGAGCAGGTCCGTTCTGACTTCGGCGCCGCGCTCCGCTATCCTGTGCATGAGTTCAGTCGCGGGCGGAACGTCCAGGCCTATGGCCGCAAGCCTGTCGCGGTCGGAAAATACCTCCCTCGGCGTTCCGGTCATGAAGACCTTCCCCTCGTCCATCACTATCACTTTATCCGAAAGTTCGGCGACGTCTCCCATGTTGTGGCTGACGAATATGACGGTCACGTTTTCCTTCTCCCGGATATCCTTTATCATCCTGATGATATCGGCGTGCGCACCGGGATCGAGCCCGGCCGTAGGCTCGTCGAGTATCAATACTTCAGGCTGCATCGCTACTATTCCGGCGATCGCCACTCTGCGTTTCTGGCCTCCGGAAAGTTCAAACGGCGACCTGTCTTTGATCGAATCGTAGTCGAGCCCGACCAGCTCAAGCGACTCCTTCACGCGCTTATCGATCTCCTCGTCCGGGAGGTCGAGGTTCTTCGGGCCGAACGCCACGTCCTTAGCCACGGTCTCCTCGAACAACTGATATTCAGGGTACTGGAAAACTAGCCCGACCTTGCGGCGCACGTCGCGCATCACAGTGTCGGGGGATGTTATCTCGGTGCCGTTCACCGTGATCGTCCCGGAAGTCGCCTTCAGCAGCCCGTTAAGGTGCTGTATCAGCGTCGATTTGCCGGAGCCGGTGTGGCCGATTATCGCGGCTGTCTCCCCGTCTTCGATCTCGAAACTGACGTCGTCCAGAGCCTTCGTCTCGTCCGGGAGCCCCTCGTTATATATATGGCACAGATCCTTTACCTGTATTGACATACGAATTCAGCAAGCCTTTCGTCGTTGATCACGTCCATCGGCACGTCGACTCCATTCGCGCGCAGGTAGTCCGCTATCTCGAATGCCATCGGCACGTCGAGGCTGATGGAGCGCATCTCGTCGCCGTGCGAGAATACTTCCTCAGGTGTTCCGTCGAGGAAAACCTGTCCGTCGTTCATTATGATTATCCTGTCCGCCTGGACGGCTTCCTCCATGAAGTGCGTGATCAGGATAACGGTTATCCCGCGCTCGTGCAGAGTCCCGATTATCTCCATGATCTCCTTGCGCCCGCGCGGATCGAGCATGGCGGTAGGTTCGTCAAAGATGATGCATTCCGGGTTCATGGCTATGACGCCGGCGATCGCTATGCGCTGCTTCTGTCCTCCGGACAGTTTATGCGGCGCCTTGCGCTTGTAGTCGCCCATACGCACTGCCTCCAGCGCCAGATCCACGCGTCTGCTGATCTCCTTAGGATCGATGCCCAGATTCTCCGGCCCGAACGCGACGTCATCCTCTACTATAGATGAGACGATCTGGTTGTCCGGGTCCTGGAAAACCATACCGGCTGTCTGCCTGACGTCCCAGATGTGATCCGGGTCGTTCGTATCCCAGCCGTTTACGTATATCACGCCCTCCGTCGGTATCAGCAGGCCGTTGAGGTTGCGCGCCAGAGTCGATTTGCCTGAGCCGTTCCTGCCTATGACCGCGACAAAACTGCCTCTCTTTATCTCGAGGCTCACGTCCTTGATCACGCGTTCAGGAGGATCGTCATCGTCCTCGTTTCCGGGATATTCGAAAACCAGATGCTCTATCCTGATGATGTCTTCGTCTTTTTCTATTGCTGCGTTTTTTTCTTCGCTCATATTCCAGATCCCCGTCCGGGACGCCGGCCCGGATGCGCGCAGGCGTCCGGTTCCCATCTCCGGCTCTTTCCCGGTGCGGCCCGTAAACGTCGTTCGAGTGATATTTTACTACAAGCGCAACGTCCGCGAAAGTACTATATTCCTGAATACGAAAACGAACCGTCCCTGTTCATATCGCAGAAACGGTTCCTCAAATCACTATTTGCAATTACGATATTCCGTTCGTCCAAAACCGTACATGATGATGCGGCAATGCGCTATTTTTCAGACTTAGCGGTCTTTATGGCAAAGTACTTTCTGGCCGGGGTCTTATACAGCGCCGACGAGAGAAGCATCGCCAGAACTGTCCCGACCGCGAACTGCCCGATATTAGCCGGAATGGACGCCAGCGCCACGACCCAGCTCGAGTACATGAAACTCTCTACCACGTAGTATCCGGCGCACATCACAAGACCTCCCGCGATCATCGCACCTACCATGAACGGCGCGGCCTTCTTCATCTCGGTCTCCTCAGTCACGCGTCCTTTCTTCTGAGCGCGCTCCAGCACCAGACCGGTAACAAATCCCATAGCCGCTTTCACCAGAAGCGTCCACGGCGCAAACGCCGCGTAGCCGGCGATCAGGTCAGCCAGAGCGGAACCGACGCCCGCCGCCACGGCTCCTTTATTCCTTCCGAGGATCAGGACGCCTACGAAGATCATCGCGTCGCCGAGGTGAACGTAGCCCTGCGTCATAGGGATCGGGATCCTTATCACGAACGTGGCTACCATTATGAGGCACATTACCAGCGCTGTCATCACGAGTCCGTATGTTCTGTCGTTTTCTGTGGTTCTCATTATTCCTCAGCTCCTCAATAGGTCCGTACATGCGTTTGACTTTCTCTTTACATGAGTTATAATACCACTGGGTTGTACCTTTTAAAATAAGCAATTTATTTTATTTTGATATATACAGATGTGCCGGAGGTGGCGAAATGAGGCAGTTTGTCCCGAGCGATGATGACAAGAAAAGCGATCCGTTATATATACAGTTATTTCATCACATCGAGTCGGAGATACTCAGCGGGTCTCTCGCGGCGGGCGAGAAACTCCCTTCTCTCCGCAGGATGGCCGATTCGAGCGGGCTTTCGCTCACAACGGTCCAACTGGCTTATTCGCAGCTCATCACCGAGGGATATATAAAGAACGTACCGCGGTCGGGATATTTCGTCGCCGAGATACAGGGCGGGCCGGCGCCGCGCGGGGAACGTCTCCCGGGGTCCTTCAGCCTCGAGGAATTCTCTATCGGCACGGCGGAGTACGCATACGATCTGTCATCGTTTGACTTTGTCAAATGGAAGAAGTGCATGTCGCACGTGTTCAACGAGAGCCCTGGACTTCTCTTCTACGAGAGCGACGTCCGCGGTGAGGAGGCTCTGCGCTTCGAGATATCGAAATATCTGTACACTTCCAGAGGCGTCGAAGCGGATCCCGCGAGGATAGTGATCGGAGCGGGCACTCAGCAGCTAACTGCCCACCTCATCAGGATCATGCGCAGGATGGGTATCGGATACGCCTGCACCGAAGATCCGGGCTACCTGCCTATCCAGCAGATATTCCGCGACAACGGGTTCAGCGTCAGCAAGATCCCCGTGACGGATGACGGCATCTCGATAGATAAACTTCCGGCGAACATCAGATGCGCCGTCTACGTCAGCCCCGCGAACCAGTTCCCAACGGGGTGCGTGATGCCTGTCGGCAACCGGTACCGCCTCCTCTCATGGGCAAAGGAAAACGACAGTCTGATCCTCGAGGACGACTACGACAGCGAGCTCAGATATTTCGGCAAGCCCATACCTCCTCTGAAAAGTCTCGACACAGGAGATACCGTAGTCTATCTCGGCTCATTCTCGTCGACGCTCTTTCCGGCGATCAAAATAAGCTACATGGTCCTGCCCGAGGCGATGAACGACATTTTCGAGACAGTAAAGGACGACTATACGCAGACGTGCTCGAAGACGGAGCAGCTTACCCTGGCGCTTTTCATGGCGGAGGGGTACTACGCAAAGGGAATAAAGAAGATGCGTTCTCTCTACGCGCAGAAACTGCACGCGGCGCTCCGTGCCCTGTCAAAATACGGCAGGGGATTCATAGAGACAGCCGGCACTCAGTCCGGGATAAACATGATTTTAAAGGTCAGGAGTTCTCTCTCCGAAGATGACCTCTGCGAGCGTGCAAAGGCTTTAAAAATAAACGTCGAACCGCTTGATGTAAACTATATAGATCATAAAGTTAACAAAAAATCAGCTTCCCCTGTAAAATCACTGATTTTCTACTATAACCGCATTCCTCTCTCAGATATAGATGAGATGATAAAGGCGATGACTGAGTCGTGGTCGGAATAGAAATGAAGCACACAGTCACTCCCGCGTGAGGCGGGAGTGACTGAGATTCATGATATTATCGTTATAACTATTGCGTCTTTATCAGCCCGCATTCGCCGGCTATTTTTGTTTATGTGATACTTTCCTGCGGATAGCGGCAGACACGACGGCAATTGCCGTTAATGCCAGCAGAGCGTTGGCTGCTGCGCTGTTTCCGTCGCCCGTAGCAGGCTTGTTATCATCCGGCTTCTTTTCCGGCTCCGTCGTTCCGGTCGCCGCGATATCAGCCTTTTCTACGTACGCGCACTTAGAGCAGACGCGCTCTTTTTCGCCCTTTTCGGTCGCTGTCGGCTGCTTCGTCACTTTCCAGTCGCCGAACGTGCACTGCTCGTGTTCGGAGTATTCGCAGACGGAGCAGGTGCGCGTGTGGCTGCCGGTATGTACCCAGTCGCCGTAGGTGTGAGCAGCAAAATCGGCCTTTTCATCACACCTGCTGCATGCGTGCCAGTGGCCGGTGGCGTCGGTAGTCCATTCGGTCCCGATATCGTGGCCGAGCGCCGGAACAACGATCTGATCATCACTGAGTTCTGTGGTTCCGGTCTCGTCGGCGAATTTCTTATTGCAGACAGAGCACTCCCAGTACTCTTTGCTGCCGTCTTCCGTGCAGGCCGCCTCAACGGCCGCGTGGTGCGTCATCACATGATCATGGAGTTTATAGGTGACCACGACCGTGATATCCGAAGTCCCCGCAGTCACCTCGAGTTTGTTGTCCGTAACTGTGGTCTCGACACTGTTCAGGAGGACTTTAGCGATGACGTATCCCGCATCCGGGGTGACTCGATCGCCATTTTCGTCCCTTCGAGGACACCGGTCATGGAAGGCGTTACGATCCCGTTCCCGCCGTCCACCGAAGTGGTGATGCTGATCTTACTCAGGCCGTAGACCGTCACGTTGAAGGTCTCGGTCGTGTAGTTGGTCGTATCGCCGTTTTCAGTATAGCTCACGGCGTAGGTATGACTGCCGGCATCCACTGCCGTGCTCGGGTCAGCCCAGGAGGCGTTGGCCGGAAGAGTAATCGCCGACAGCAGCGTCCCGGCTTCCACTTTCTGTTCACCGACTGTCGGTACGGTGGACTTCTTCTTCGTGATCGTGACGTTCACGGTCTTGCTGCCGATGCAGTAATCATCTTCGTACGAATAGACTACTTTGTAGCTGCCTGCGTTGGTCGGCTTGGAGATCTCGTTGCTGGATGCGTCATACCAGGTCTCGGTCAGATCCTCCGCGGTGATCGTGTCAGGCCCGCCGGTGACCGTCAGAGTGCCGTCCAGCACGACCGGGCTGCCCGTATACTCGTGTTCCTGATCCTCGATGCCGCCGATCGTCAAAGTCGTCTTATTGACGATCTCAAAGGTGATCTTCGCCGTGCCCTTATAATTGCCGATACCGGTGACCGTGATCGTGGCCGTGCCGGCCATGATGTTATTGGTGTAGCCCACCGTGTAGTCGGAACCCTTCAGCAGAGTCTTCCCGTTCACCACTACCTTCGGCTCAGGATCGATCGAACTGCCTGTGTACGTGTAAACCGTCTTCGTCAGGGACAGGTTTTCGTCCTGTATGCTCGGTTTGATGATGTTTCAGACAGGTGCAGGTCAGCGGTCGTTCCGTCGTCCCACTGATAGTTCGTGCTGGTTAAGACAGGGATCCATTTTTTACTTCTTACTCTATTCTTCCAAGGTGAATCCCTCGACGCCGCTCGTTTGTGTCACGGTCCCGTCGGTGCCGATAAACACAGCTTCGAATCCCGGGATGCTCTCGATGAGTTCTGTCGCTTCGTCCCTGCCGAGGATCAGGCATACGGTCGCCAAAGCGTCGCAGTCCGCGCCGTCGCTTCTTCCGGCTATGACTGTCACGCTGTTCAGGTCCGTGTCCACCGGCCAGCCCGTTTCTACGTCCAGAATGTGGTGGTATCTCTTTCCGTCTATCTCAAAGCAGCGCTCGTAGGTGCCTGACGTGACGAGACTCTTGTCGTGGACGCTCATCACGCCAACTATTTCTCCCGTCTGCGAGAAAGGCTTTTTGATGCCTACCCTGACGTCCGTCTCTTTTCCGTCCTTATATCCCACGACGGAGATATTCCCTCCGAGGTCTATGACCGCCCCGGTGACGCCCTGCCCGCGCAGGTACTCGCCTACTTTATCCGCTATGAAGCCCTTTGCGATCGCGCCGAGGTCTATCTCGCCCTCAGGATCGCTCAGCCTGACGCTGTTCCCGTCGATCTCGACCATGTGGTAGTCGACGTGCTTCACGCTCTCGGCGAGCGCATCCCGGTCAGGAAGTTTCGGGTCCTGCGCGTGGAAATCCCAGAGGTCGGTGACCTGTCCGATCGTGATGTCAAACCGTCCGCCCGAGAGTTCGCAGTAGCCCAGCGCTTTTTTGATCAGTTCGACTGTTTCGAGCGAACATTCGACCGGTTCTCCGTTCGCGTGGTTGATCCGGTATATCTCGGAGCCCTCCACGGTTTTGCTCAGGATGGACTCGTACTTCCCGCACACTTCAAAAGCCCCGTCGATCGTGCTCTCGGCGCCGCTTTTGTTCATGCCCTCCATGGCGTATATCGTGATCTGGCAGACGGTATCGAGGTAGAAGCCCTCTTCGGACACGGGCTCGCTGTTCCCCGCGCACCCCGTTTGTGTTATAATTGCTGATGTGACAAGCGCCGCTGTCAGTACGGCGCGAAGACTCTTTTTTATTTTGCTCATTCTTTCGAGACAGCTGCGGGAGCCGCTATGACAAAAATCATCAAAAAAGCTGATATCATACTGCTTGCCGCTCTCGTCGCGCTCGGGATCCTTACAGCCATCCCCACGTTCGGAAAGAGCGCGGGTGGCGCGTACGTAAAGGTCAGCGTCGACGGTGACCTCTACGGGACTTACAGTCTCGCCGAAGACCGGGAAATAGTCATAGAGAACGGAAAACATCTCAATAAGATTACCATAAAAGACGGTACCGTGCAAATGACGGAGGCCAGCTGCGCCAACCAGTTATGCGTCCGTCAGGGCGTGATTTCATCGACCGCGCAGAGCATCGTCTGCCTGCCGAACAGGGTCGTCGTGGAGATCGTCGGAGAGGACGGTGATTACGATGTCGTCGCAGGGTAAACGCGCGTCCGGGCTCTCGAGCGCCCAGCGCCTCGCGGTCGCCGCTCTGATGGCAGCCCTCGCCCTGATTTTTTCGTACGTCGAGGCGATAATCCCCATCCCGATAGGCGTTCCCGGCGTCAAATTAGGCCTCGCGAACCTCGTCGTCATAATCGCCATATATGATTTCGGAATGAAATACGCTGTCGGGATCAACGTCGTGCGTATAATCGTGAACGCGCTTCTTTTCACCGGGCCATACGGCGCGCTCTATTCGCTCGCGGGCGGACTGATCAGCATGCTCGTGATGTGGGCGCTGCAGAAGACAAAGGCGTTCAGCATCATAGGCGTCAGCATGGCGGGAAGCGTGTCGCATAATTTCGGCCAGCTGCTCGTCGCCGCAGTGATGATCTCGAACCTGCGCATATTCATGTACGCTCCGGTGCTCGTGTTTTCGGGCATCGTAAGCGGTATAATCATAGGGATCCTCGCGTACCACATCAGAAGATCGCTTGAATTCCGGCCTTACCGGCCGCAGTAGATAGTCCGAAGGAGGTTTCAGGATGAAAAAAGAACTCATTGCTCTCCGCGAAGCCATGAAAAAGCACTCGGTCGACGTATTCGTCGTCCCGACGAACGATTTTCACGGCTCGGAATACATCAACGACTATTTCAAGACGCGCCGCTTCGTCTCAGGCTTCACCGGATCGGCGGGAACGCTCGTCGTGACGGCTGACGACGCCGAACTCTGGACGGACGGAAGATATTTCCTGCAGGCCGGCAGACAGCTTGAAGGAAGCGGCATCGGCCTCATGAAAGCCGGCGAGCCCGGAGTCCCGAAGATCACGGAATATATATCCGGGAAACTGAAGGAACTCCCGCGCGGCTCCGTATTAGGCTTTGACGGGCGCGTCATGTCGTACGAGCAGGCTCGCGAATACGAGGAGACTGCCTCCGCGGAGGGAGCGGAAGTCGTGTATGATCTCGACCTCGTCGGTGAAGTCTGGAAGGACCGCCCTGCGCTCTCGGGAAACCGGATCTGGCAGCTTCCCGCAGAGTCATGCGGCAAGACATACGACGAAAAAATAGAGAGAGTCCGCGGCGCGATGGCCGGCAGAGCCGAATACCACCTGATCACCGGGCTCGAAGAAAACGCCTGGCTCTATAATCTCCGCGGAAGCGACGTGGCCATGACGCCCGTATTTTTCTCATTCACGCTGATAACGCCCGATGACGTGCGCCTGTACGTTTTTGACGACGTGCTGGAGCCCGCACTCGTCCCGGCGGGCGTGACCGTCAGGAATTACTTTGATCTGAGCAGAGACCTCGCGGCGCTTCAAGGCCCCGCGAACCTGCTCGCCGACCTCGGATCTGTCTCATATTCATTGATCAAATCAGTCCCGGGCGACGTGAAGATCGTCGAAGGGCTGTCACCTGCAACTTGCTTCAAGGCCGTCAAGAACCCGGTCGAGATCGCCTCGACAAAGAAAGCTCACGTCGGCGACGGCGTCGCGATGGTGAAATTCATACACTGGCTGAAGACTCACGTCGGCAGAGAAGAGATGACCGAGATCTCCGTCGCGGATCACCTGAGGGAACTCCGCGCCGCGCAGAAGGGATTTATCGACCTCAGTTTCGACACTATCGCGGGCTACATGGACGACGGAGCGATCATCCACTACTCCGCCACACCGGAGACGAACAAGGCGCTCGCCCCGGAAGGCTTCCTGCTGGTGGATTCCGGCGGACAGTATTTAAGCGGAACGACGGACATCACGCGCACTATAGCGCTTGGGCCTCTCACGGATAAAATGAAGAAATACTATACCGCTGTCCTGCGTGGCCACATAGACCTCACGCTCGCCGAATTCGAGAAGGGCACGTCGGGCAAGCCTCTGGACCTGATCGCGCGCGCTCCTCTGGCAGAGCTCGGCCTCGATTACAACCACGGCACCGGGCACGGAGTGGGACATGTGCTGTCAGTGCACGAAGGGCCTCAGACGATAAGCCGCAGGGACACCGGGTATCCGATGGAAGCCGGCATGATCACCAGCGACGAGCCTGGCGTATATATCGAGAACGAATTCGGCGTCAGGATCGAAAACGAGAACCTCTGCGTCGAGAAGGACGGAAAACTCGGGTTTGAACCGATAACGCTCTGCCCTTACGAGCCTGAGGCGATCGTGACTGAGATGCTCACGGACGACGAACTCTCGTACCTGAACGGATATCATCGCCGCGTGTACGAAGTTCTCGCGCCGCACCTGACAGAAGAAGAGAAGGAGTGGCTCCGCAGGGAGACCGAGCCGCTGAAAAAACTGAAATAGTCGAGGCAGTATTCGAAAGTCACCCGCTGACTTTGACGCCGCTTTATCTGAGCTGTTTCGCAAGTTCGGCCGCCTCGCGCACGTTCGCCGCCATTCCCTTATACGTCATTCCGTAGAGCGAGGCGAAACGCGGTGAGATTGAGCGTTTCGTATTCGACGGACTGAGCATCGTCGCCGCTCATCGCGACTACTTCCAGACATGGGGAAAAACGCTCTCCACCGAGCTATTATTCTGTCGGGAAAGGGCTTTCCTGCAGTAGTGCGAGATCCTCTTCTCCAGGGTTCCGGTATTGTCACCGCTGTCAAGCAGCGCAGCGTCGAGTTTCCTGACCCGCTCTTTTTTCTCCTCGTCAGGGTTTTGATCGACGAAGATCAGGTGGCGCCTGACTCCATGATGATCTCTGGCTTTAGCGGCAAATGCGAGGGAATCCTCATTTATCCCGAATATTATCAGACGACGACGGCGTTTTGCCGCGCACATCCTGCGCAGTTCCTCGATAAGCCGTCTGCCCAGCGTCAGAACGATGACGTTCGCGGTGGTGAATCTTGCCGCCAGGATGATCACCCAGTACAGCGCCGGCATCAGGGCGTTTGAAGCGAACCACTCTTCGCCCATCAAGGCGCTGTATTCGTTTCCGCTCCCGAAGTTCGCAATGGTTGCCACTACCGTGCGTGCGATGCCGACGATGAGTTCATAGAACGAGCTGACATCATGGCAGAAAAGCCGCGTATGGAAAATGTATGAACCGATGAATCCGATTGCTGCCGTTATCAAAGTCAGACGCTGGTTCTTCTTTTCGTCCAGTGTCAGATTTACGATGATCACGCTATGATAATGGCTGTGACGATTACTCCAATTGCGTAATAAGGCATGTCCGCTACTTCTGATCAAGAAAATGATAAGGGCGGCCTCATAGGATCGGCTGCCCCTGTATACTATTTCTCTTTATTGGTTCTTCCTTCTCTTCTGGCTTTATGATCATAGATGGAGTTCACCAGTTTGGTCCCCGCGTAGCCGGAGAATATCCCGACGCCCACGCCGCCCAGAACGTCCGTCAGATAATGGACGTACAGGTACATGCGCGAAAATCCCGTCGTGCAGGCTATCACTCCGACCGGCTTCCACGCGATATTGTGGTTAAAGAAAAGCGACGACGCTATAGCAAAGGACGCACCCGTGTGCCCCGACGGGAAAGACTGATCCCACGGCTCGTCGATCAGGAGATGCTCCTTGATGTGGTTCTCGTCCTCCGCCTTGTCGTAAGGGCGGATGCGGTCTCCGAGAGGTTTCAGGATGATATTGCAGAGCGTGAATTCGACGCCCAGAGACGCAAACATCCCCAGACCCGTCTTGCGCGTTTTTGGTATCGCCGCGAGGGCGATCGAAGTTGAAAGCCAGACGGCGCCGTAATTGTTCGCCTTGGACACGGCAGTCATCAGGCGGTCCATCTGCCTGCTCCGTGTGTGTTTCTGAATAAAATCGAGTATCGCTATTTCCTTTGACATATATCGAATCTCCTTCACTCTACCAGGAGCAGCCCGTAATAGTCGTGCCCCGCGTCATCCTCTTTGGAACCGGCAAACGGCGCAGGCTCCAGGCCGCACGCACGCACCGTCCCGAAAACGTCTATCCCGCACGCCTCCATCGACGGCAGCGGTCTGCCCGGATGATTGCAGTGATCCCTGCCGCACACCTCGCAGAGCGTGCAGTGGCTTCCGCCGTACGCGATGACTTTATAATATCCGTCCAGGAACAAAGCCCTCGAGCCGGCCTGCGCGATATCCGTAAGTTTCGTGAAATCGTGGCAGCGGAACAGGATAGCGCTGTTGAAGCATTTCAGCATTCCCTCGGTGTCGCGCCACGTCGGGGTGTTCGGCGGGCAGCAGTAGTATGCTCCGTATCTCGGGCATCCGAATTTGCACTTATATATGGTCCACGGCGCGATGACTATCTTGGAAACGTCGATCTGCAAAGCGAGATCCGCGCCGGCTTCCTTTAAAACGTCAAAATATTTCTCATACATACATATATCCTCCGGGGACTTGAGGCTCCGCGCAATGAGGTCCCCTCAGAGCCGCACCTGCCGCAGACGCCCCGCGCCCGGCGTCATTTTATGCCGTATTTTTCCTTAAGCAGGCCTTTGATGTCGTTGACGTTGATGACAGGCTCCGGATCGTCCGTGTGAGGTCCTATCATCTTTTCCATCCAGATCATGTCGTACCATCTTCCGAACTTAAACCCGCACTTGTGAAAGCGGCCGACCAGGGTATATCCCATATGCTCGTGGAATCCCTCGCTGTTTTTGGTCAGATACTCGTCCTCGACCTCCGGATATCCTATGCACGCGTTCAGGTTCAGTATGCGCATCTCCTTCAGGACGTTCTCCATCAAGGAATACAGTTTCTTCCCGTACCCGTGCCTGCGCGCGTCCTTTCTCAAGTAGATCGTCATCTCCACGCTGTGAGCGTAGGCCTCGCGCCCGACGAAGTCCCCGGCGTAGGCATAGCCGACCGGCACCCCGTCTTCCTCCATGATGATATACGGATACTTCATTCCGACTGCCTCTATCCGGCCTGCGAATTCCTCTTCCGTCGGAACGTCATACTCAAAGGTGATGGTTGTTTCCCTGACGTACGATGCGTAGATCTGAAGCAGCGCCGCGGCGTCATCGGGCCGCGCGAAACGATACGTGATCTTCGGTTCCATCAAAACCCCTCCAGGCGGGAAACGTCCTGTCCGTCTCTTATCCCTATGAATATTTTATCAGATACGGCGTAAAAGTGACGTACTAAAATAAAACGGGACCGGATCTCGCCGGTCCCGTGAAAGCGCGTATATGCTTTTTGCGCATACCCTGCTGCGCATCCCTGTCCGGGGCTTACGCGGCGGCTTTCTTCTTCTTTTCGTTCGCGATGAGGCGATGATTGAGGATAGCGCCTGTAGGGCACGCCTTTGCGCACATGCCGCAATTCGTGCACTTTTCAGGGTCGATGAACGCGAGGTTGTCCTCGACGTGCACAGCGTCGAATTTGCACTGCTTCTCGCACATCTTGCAGCCGATGCAGCCGAGCGAGCAGACCTTTCTGGTCTCCGCGCCGCTTGATTTGTTGCTGCAGTGTACGATGACCTCGTTTGCCGCAGGTGAGATCCTGATGAGGCTCTGAGGGCAGGCCTTTGCGCACATGCCGCACGCTACGCAGGAATTCCTGTCTACGTGGGCCACGCCGTTGATGACTTTGATCGACTCATATTTGCAGGCCGCTTCGCAGTCGCCGAATCCGAGGCATCCGAACGAGCAGAGCTTGTTGCCTCCGAAAAGGTTCTTTGCCGCCTTGCACGTCTTCGGTCCTACGTAATCGAGGAGCGGCTTAGCCACGTCGCAGCTGCCGTCGCACATGACGACCGCGACTTTCTTTTCAGTCTCTCCCGCGTCGACGCCGAGGATCTTCGCAAGCTTGGCCGCGCATGAAGCGCCGCCTACGACGCACAGATTGCAAGGCGTCTCACGGTCGTCGGCCATTTTCTTCGCGTAGTCGTCGCATCCGGCAAAACCGCATCCGCCGCAGTTCGCGCCAGGGAGTTCGGCCCTGAGGGCCTGAGCAGTCTCGTCTACAGGAACTTCAAACACTTTAGAAGCGAATGAAAGCATCACGGAGCAGACGAGACCTATTACAACTACTATTATTACTGCTGTTGCCATTGATCTGACGCTCCTTTCTACGAGAACAGCCCGGAGAATCCCATGAAGCTGAGGCTCAGGATCGACGCTGAGATCAGCGTGATCGGAACGCCCTTAAACGGTCCCGGGACCTTCTCGTCTTTCGCCAGTTTCGTCGTTCTTACGCCCGCGAAAATGATGAGTGCGAGCATGAAGCCGACCGCAGCGCCGAAAGCGTTGGCGATGGACTGGCCGAAGTTGTAGCCGGCATCGATGTTAGCGATGCAGACGCCGAGAACGGCGCAGTTCGTCGTGATCAGCGGAAGGTAGACACCGAGCGCTTTATACAGAGATTCCATGTATTTTTTCATCATCATCTCGATGAGCTGCACGAGTGCGGCGATCACGAGAATGAAGACTACTGTCTGAAGATATCCGATCCCGAGGCTGTCGAGAAGCTGCTGGAGAGGCCACGTTACCGCCGTAGCGAGTACCATGACGAAGATTACCGCAGCGCCCATGCCGACCGCGGAGTCGAGTTTCTTGGAAACGCCGAGGAACGGGCAGATTCCGAGGAACTGCGAGAGAACGTAGTTATTTACCAGGATCATGCTGAAAATTATTGCTATTGCGCTCATCTGCTATGCTCCTTTCTCTTCGCTCAGCGCAGCTCCGGCAGGTGCCGCTGCCTGTGCCTGTGCAGCCGCAGCCGCAGCCTTTTCCTTTGCCGCCGCAGCAGCCGCTTTGGCCGCAGCCTTTGCGTCCGCCATGATCTTCGCGTCTTCTTCGCCGAAGTCTCTCACTTTGATCTCTTTGTCGCGGGTGATCCAGTTCACAAGGGCTACGAGGAGCGCAAACGTGAAGAATCCGCCCGGTGCGAGACTCAGGATGCCGATGTGGTCGATCGAGTCAGGGATGATCTGAACTCCGAAGAGCGATCCCATCCCGAACAGTTCGCGGAAGACGCCCATCAGGAAGAGTACGAGCGTATAGCCAATGCTCATTCCGATGCCGTCGAGCGCGGAGTCGAGAACCGTATTTTTATTTGCGAACATCTCGGCACGGCCGAGGATGATGCAGTTTACAACGATGAGCGGGATGAACAGACCGAGCGACTTATCGAGTGCCGGGGCATATGCCTTCAGCAGGAGCTGCACGATCGTTACGAAGCCCGCGATGACTACGATATAGCAAGGGATGCGAACGTTGTCAGGGATCACTTTACGCAGCACTGAAATGAAGATGTTTGAAAGGATCATTACGACCGCGAAAGCGACTCCCATGCCCAGTCCGTTGATGACCTGCGACGTAGTTGCCAGTGTGGAGCAGCATCCGAGCAGCAGAACGAGTACCGGGTTTTCTTTGATGATACCGTTCGTTATGATGGAAAGCTTGCTTTTCTTTTCTTCCATTACTGGACACCTCCCATCTCTTTATATTGTTCGAGAGCCATGTAGACGCCGTAGTGGATGGCGTTCGAGGAGACCGAAGCTCCTGTCACGTGGTCGACGGTAGGGTCCTTCTTGCAGGAAGTGTCCTGAAGTTCCGTCAGGCCGACGTACTGTGAAAGGTGCTCCTCGCTCTGGGCTCTGGTCCCGACGCCCGGAGTGTCGGCGTGGCTCGTGATGACGATGCCGGTGATGGCTCCGTCAGCGTCGATGCCGACCATCTCTGTAAGCGTGCCGCCGAACGATTTAGTATCTACTGTGATAACGACTCCGCATTTATTGTCCGCGGAATAGACGTCTGTTACGACTACTTTGCCGTCGTCTGTCGCGACGAGGTCTCCGTCATACTGTGTGAAGGAGTCGGCGTCAGGCAGAAGCTGCTGCCTTGCGGCGTCTGCGTCTGCTTTAGTCCTCTCGGCTATGATAGGAGCCGCGACTTTATACGTCGCAGCGAGCAGGAACGAGATCACGAGGCAGATCGCCACGAGCACCACGATCGGCTTGCCGTATTTTTCGAAGGACGTATTCTTATTTTTCATTCTTTTTCTTACCTCCTCCATAAGCCAGCTTGATGCAGAGCATGTCGATCAGAGGCGTGAGAATGTTCATGAGGAGGATCGAGAAAGAAACTCCTTCAGGATATCCGGCCCAGAGTCTGATGATCATCGTGAAGACTCCGCACCCGAAGCCCATGATGACTTTGCCCAGAGGCATTACAGGGGACGTGACGTAGTCGGTCGCCATGAAGAACGCTCCGAGCATCACGCCGCCGCAGAGTACATGGTAGAGAGCCATGTAGAACGGATTTACGTCGCAGCCTTTGACCGCGTAGTAGATGAGGGCGAAAACATAGACTGTCGCGATGAACGCTACAGGGGTCGCCGGCGAGATGATCTTCTTTACGAGGAGGATCACGCCGCCGATGAGCAGTGCCAGAGCGCAGACCTCGCCCATCGCTCCGCCCGTCTTTCCGAGGAACATATCGAGCAGCGAAGGCAGCGAGCCGTCCGCGAATCTGTCAGCGAGCTCGTCTGTCGGGCTCTCTTTAAGGATGCTGAGCGGCGTTGCTCCGGTCACGACGTCCGCGGTCCTCTTCGACGCGATCACAGGCCATGTCGTCATCCTCGTCGTGAATGAGAGGAGGAGCACGATCCTGGCGACGATCGCAGGGTTAGCGAAGTTGTGCCCGATACCGCCGAACAGTGCTTTGGCGATGATGATCGCGACAAAGCATCCGAAAATAGCTTCCCAGATCGGGAAATTGCTCGGGAGGTTGAAAGCGATCAGCGTGCCGGTCACGGCTGCGCTCAGGTCTCTCCAGTTTTCCTGCTGGTGCATCGCTTTCTGATAAGCCCACTCGAAGAACATCGATGCCGCGATGCAGACGACCGTGAGAAGGAGTACTCTCGGCCCGAAGATGATGGTGCTTGCGATCAGCGCAGGTACGAGCGCGATCAAAACCCACATCATCGTCTTTCTGGTGTCCAGTTTCGTCACGATATGCGGCGAGGACGCCACCATTAACGTATCGTAGTATTGATCTTCCATTATTTAATTCCAGCCCCCTTTACAAGACCTTTGCCCATCTTATTGTAGAAGCAAAGCGGTCTTCTCGCAGGGCATACATACGAGCAGCTGCCGCATTCCATGCACTGCATGACCTGCAGGTCTGACAGTTTCTGTGCGTCTCCCGCGAGATAAGCGTCCGCGAAAGCCGTAGGAAGAAGTCCGAACGGGCATGCCATGTGGCATCTGCCGCAGTTGATGCACGGCGTCTCGGTCGGGATCTCAGCCTGCGATTTTGTGAAGGCGAGTATAGCGTTGTTCGCTTTGATTACCGGCATGCGGTCGGTAGGGATCGATCTGCCCATCATAGGTCCGCCCATGATGATCTCTCTCGGTTCCTCTTTATATCCGCCGCAATATTTAATGATCTCGTGGATCGGCGTGCCGATAGGAACGCGCACGTTCTTAGGCGTCGCGACCGCGTCGCCGTCTACGGTAAGTCTTCTGTCTACGAGAGGGATGCCCGTGCGGAAATATTTACCGACTACGGAAACCGAAGTGACGTTCGAGAGAATGACTCCCATGTCCGCAGGAAGTACGCCTGCCGCCATGGACCTTCCGGTGACCTCGTAGACGAGGACTCTTTCAGCGCCCTTAGGGTATCTGGACTGGAGGGTGAACGTGTGCAGGTTCGTGAGACCCTGCTTCTTGAATTCCTCATCGAAGAGCGCGATCGCGTCAGGCTTGTTCGCTTCGATGGCGATATAGCCCTCGTCGAGTTCGTCGTACTTCATGATCAGCTTCATTCCCTCGATGATGTCCTGAGTATCCTCAAGCATAGCGCGATGGTCGGAAGTGATGTAAGGTTCGCACTCCGCACCGTTTACGATGAGGGTGTGAACGTCTGCCAGATTCTTAGGCTGGTATTTGACGTACGTCGGGAACGACGCGCCGCCCATTCCTACGCAGCCGCTGTCTCTGACCGCTTTGCAGAAGCCGTCGAGGTCGTTTACCTCAGGCTTCTTGAGACCTTCCCATAATTCCTGTTTCTTGTCTGTTTCGATGACGACAAGGGTCTCCATTCCTCCCATCGCTCCGCGCTGCTGCTCGATGGCAGTTACGGTGCCGGAAACGCTGGAGTGGATCGGAGCGCTGATGAATGCGTCTACATCGCCGATGAGCTGACCGACCTTGACTGTGTCGCCCTTCTGAACGAGAGGCTGGCACGGTTTGCCGATATGCTGAGACATCGGGATCTTAACGACGTCAGGAATAGGAATTGCTTCAGTAGCGCATCCCGCAGTATTTTTAAAATGACCGGCGTCAATACTGCGCAGATGTTTGCCATTTGAAACCATATCTGAAACCTTCCTTTCTAAAAAATAACAAATCATACGCAGTTATTATACATCACTGTATACATAAAATCATCAGGATTTTTATCCTCGGAGCCGAAAAATCCGATTTTTTTCGTGAGTTGCTTTCGGTTCACATTCCGCGGCTGATCCGGGCAGTAATGTTACGCAAAAAAAAAGAGACGCGCCGTCTCGCACTGTGTCCGCGGTGCCCGGCACGTCTCTCTGTCCTACAGGTATATCTCGCCCTCAGAGAGTATGGACGCCTTGCCTCCGACCCTCACTTTTACGCCGCCTTCCTCCTCGGTAAGTTCGGTCTCGATGAGGGACCTGCGCTTCATCTTTTCGCCCTGGACGACTGTGTTCACCACGCCCGGCTTAACGATCCCGCGCTCGTAGAGGTAGAACGTCAGAGCCCCGTTGGAAGTTCCGGTGGCCGCCTCCTCGTCGATGTCGTAGAGAGGCGCGAAGTTGCGCGCATGGATCATGCCGTCCGCAGAGTTGATCGTGAACGCGTGCACCCCGACCACTTCATATCTGCGCGAAAGTTCCGTCAAAGCAGGGAAATCCGGCGCGATATCGTCCAGCGCTTTCTCGTCTTTCACAGGCATCATGATGTCGGTCAGCCCGGTCGATACCATCTCCGGGACGAGATAAAGCGACGCATCCTCAGGTGTGCCGAACCGAGACCCGCTTTCGACCGTTCCCTGTCCGTCCGCTTTCAGTCCCATTATTCCGTACAGTTCGTCGAGTTTATCTCTATCCTCGATCTTTCCGAACGTCTCAGGAGTCGCCATATCCATCAGGATGCCGTCGGGATCTGCTTTGATGCCGATGGTGCCCGCCAGCGTTTCGGCTGTGACCTTATCGCCCGGCCTGATCTGTCCGCTCTTCATCAGAACGTAGAAAGAACCTACGGTAGCGTGCCCGCAGAGTTCCACCTCCGCCGCCGGCGTGAAATAGCGGAGTTTATACTCCCCTTCACCTTTTTTCTGAACGAAGGCAGTCTCGGAATAGCGCAGTTCCGCGGCTGTGAGGCGCATGGTCTCGTCGTCCGGATATTCCTGCCCTTCCGGGATCATGACCACCCCAGCCGGATTGCCTCCGAAAACGCGGTCTGTAAAAACGTCTACGATGCTGAATTTCATGGTGCTCGCCTCCATTTCCTACTACTCTTCCCCGCAGATGACGTATCCGTCCTTTGACATCCCTATTACCTTTTTACCCTGATTCCTGAGATCCGCGGCGTAGCCGAGTTTTTCGGCGGTCATGACCTCGCCCGGCACGATGATCGGGATCCCCGGCGGGTAAGGAACGACGGAAAAGGCCGAAACAAGCCCCGCCGCCTCGGAATAGTGGACCTTCCGCCTGTGGCGCGGGATAGAGGTGATCTCGTTGTGAGTGTACATCGCCTCGTTGATGAATTCCTGCACGTCGGTCTCCGGAAGTTCGTGCGCCAGACCGCATTCCACGGCGATCTCTTTAAGCGCCTCCAGCAGTCTCTCGTAGTCGCGCCTGACGTTGCCGATGCCCGTCATGCCCATGGCGATGTCACCGCACGAAAGTTCGAGATATACGCCTTTATCCGCCAGCCTCCCGTACAGCGCGTCGCCGTCGAGATCGTAAGCGCTCATATCCAGATTTATCTTCGTCTCGTCGAGCATCTCGTGGTTCATGATGTCAAGGCCCGGGACCTCTTCTTTCGCCCTCGCCCTGAACCAGTCGAGATTTTCCTTCCACCGCAGAGAAAGCTCTCTGCCGCGCTTTTCGACGATCTTTGCGTTCAGATCGACCGACTGCATCAAAATGTACGAAGGGCTCGTCGTCTGGATCATCCTGAGATTGTCGGCCATTATCGCCGTGTCGATCCTGTCGGAGCAGACGAGCGCCAGAGCAGTCTGAGTGAACGAAGCCATCGTCTTATGTATGCTCGTGATAACGATATCGGCGCCCTGGCTTTCGGCGTCGAGCCTCTTATGCGGAATCCCCTCCGCCTCGTACGTGCGTCGGAGCATGGACAGATGCGCTCCGTGAGCCTCGTCGACGATCAAAACCTTTCCGCGGCTGTGGACTTCCCCGGCGATGGCTTTGATATCGCTGCAGATGCCGTAGTAGTTCGGGCTCGTGATAAGCACGGCAGACGCATCCGGGTTCTCGTCCAGGCTCGCCGCCACGTCAGACGGCTCTATCGGACCGCCTATACCGTATCCCGGAAGCATAGGCGTGTCGATATATGCCGGCTTCGCGTCGGACAAAATGAGTCCGTTGCTCGCGGAATTGTGGCAGTTCGCCGCCAGGAGAAGTTTTGTTCCCGGCGGAGCGCACGTCAGGATAGACGCGACCACGCCGCTGCTGCTTCCGCCGACGAGGATGAACGCCTCCTTAGCGTCGTAGAGCCTGCGATAACTGTCCATCGTGGCGCGGATGACGCCCTCCGCCTGAAACAGGTTGTCGGCGCCGCGAGTCTCGGTGATGTCGGTCTCGACGAGATGCCTGATCTCGTCCTCGTATCCCGATTCGATGAAAATTCCCGCTCCCTTATGCCCCGGCATATGGAACGAGACGTTATCCTTTGATGAAAAATCCTTCAGAAAGTCCGAAAGCGTAACTCTTCCCATTCGGGTGATCCTCCTTCTGCTCAGAACAGAGGTGCCAGAAGCCTGAGCATGGCGTCGAGCATAGTCCCGAAAATGTTCGTCATGCGAGGTTTAAGCTGCACTTCTTTTGACACTTCAAACATGCGCGTGCAGTCTTCCTCCAGATCCCTGAGCGCGCTGCATCCCACCATCAGGGTACCCGATTCGAAATTCAGGTAAAGGCTTCTGTAATCGAGATTGATAGTTCCCACGACGCCGATCCTGTCGTCGGCGACGAAGCTCTTTGCGTGGACAAATCCCGGAGTGTACTCGTATATCCGCACCCCCGCCTCCAGCAGCGGGCGGTAGTATGACCGCGAAAGGCGGTACGTCAGTTTTTTGTCCGGTATGCCCGGTATGGTGATCCTGACGTCGACGCCGCGCTTCGCGGCAAGTTTCAGCGCGTTCATCATCTCGCCGTCCGGGATCAGATAAGGCGTCACAATATATACGTAATTTTCGGCCTGATTCAGCAGTTCCAGATAAACGTTCTCGCTGAGGTTCTCATAGTCGAGCGGAGAGTCCGAAAACGGCTGGACTATGCCGTCGCCCTCGAAGTGGCCCGGATGGTGTACGTGCGGGCGGTATTCGGAATAATCGTCCTCCGTGGGCCTGAACGCGTTCCACATGTTCAGGAACATGACAGTGAAATTCCAGACGGCCTCGCCCTCTACGCGCACGCCCGAGTCCTTCCAATGGCCGAAGCGCCGGACCCTGTTGATGTATTCGTCTGCGATGTTGTAGCCGCCCGAGTGCGCTATGTGCCCGTCGACGACGAGGATCTTGCGGTGGTCTCTGTTGTTATACACCAGAGAGACTATCGGCCTGAGCGGGTTGAAATCTATTACCTTGATGCCCTCTTTCTCGAGGTTTCGCGCGAACGTGACAGGGACTCTGTTCAGCGAGCCTATGTCATCGTAGATGACCCGGACGTCAACGCCCGCGGCGGCCTTTTCCTTCAGGATCTCGTGGATCCGGCTCCACATGTACCCGCTGCCGATGATGAAATACTCCATGAAGATATAGTGCTCGGCCTTCCTCAGGTCATCGAGCAGATCCTCGAAGACCTCGTCGGCGGGGCTGTAATACTTCACCTTGGTGTCGGTCCACGCAGGGTACGGGCCGCAGTCGGATATATACTGAAGAGTCTGCTCCAGCCTCCCGTTGTTCACCTCGCCGAGACTGTACTCCTGCTTCAGATAAGCGCGGTGCTTCTTCTCCACCGGGTTTATCCTGACTCTGAGCCGCTTAGACGGCTTTTTTTCGCCAAAAAAGAAATATGTGAGACCGCCGACGATAGGGATCAGGCAGATCAGGACGACCCATCCGACCTTATAGCCTGTGCTCTCCTCGCGCGTCTCGACAAACAAAATCATGCAGAACGAGAATATCCTGAACAGATATGTCATCAACTCCGTGTAATGCGCTAATTTAGTCGCTTCGAGCGCCAGCCACAAAAACTGCGCGGCGATTATGAGCACCATGATCGTCGCCCTGTTGAACATCATATGGAGAATGTTTTTTACTATCCTCATACTGCGGCACTCTGAAGAAAAAATCGGCGGCCGCGGCAGATCACACCGCCGCGGCGCCTCGCCTTACGTCAAAAATTACTTTGCCGGGATAACGTCGGTGTCCATGTACTTTCTCAGCACTTCCGGAACGACGACGCTGCCGTCAGCCTGCTGGTAGTTCTCGAGAACAGCGGCGACCGTTCTGCCGACAGCCAGTCCCGAGCCGTTGAGCGTGTGCACGAACTGCGGCTTGCCTCCGTCTGCCGGGCGGAACCTGATGTTCGCCCTGCGCGCCTGAAAATCCGTGCAGTTGGAGCAGGACGAGATCTCCACGTAGCGTCCGTAGCTCGGCATCCACACTTCGATGTCGTACGTCATCGACGAAGAGAATCCGAGGTCTCCGGAGCAGAGTCTGACGACCCTGTACGGGAGTTTGAGGCGCTTGAGGACTTCCTCTGCGTCTGCTGTCAGCGCTTCGAGTTCGTCGAAGGAATCCTCCGGCTTGCAGTATTTCACGAGTTCGACTTTGTTGAACTGATGGAGCCTGATGATCCCCCTCGTGTCGCGCCCCGCGGATCCGGATTCCGCTCTGAAGCACGGCGTGTATGCCGTCACGTGGACAGGAAGTTCGGATTCATCAAGGATCTCGTCGTCGCGCATGTTCGTGAGCGGGACCTCCGCGGTCGGGATCAGGAAGAAGTCCTTCTGAGGTACGAAGAACATGTCCTCCTCGAACTTAGGCAGCTGGCCGGTTCCCGTCATCGTCTTCCTGTTTGCAAGGAACGGAGGGAGGATCTCCTTATAGTCCTGCTCGAGCGTGTGCAGGTCGAGCATGAAGTTTATGCATGCGCGCTCCAGCCTTGCGCCGAGCCCTTTATATACGACAAAGCGTGTACCGGCGAGTTTGACGGCCCTCTCGAAATCGAGGATGTCGAGGTCGGTCCCGATGTCCCAGTGCGCCTTGGGTTCAAAGTCGAACTTCGTCGGCTCCATGAATTTCCTGACCTCGAGGTTTTCGCTGTCGTCCGCGCCGAAAGGAACGAGCTTGTAAGGAAGGTTCGGGATGTCGAGCATAGCGCTCTTCAGGTTCGATTCGATCTCCGAAAGCGACGCGTCGAGTTCTTTGATCTCGGAGGAGAGTTCTTTCATCTCTGCCATGATCTCCGTCGTGTCCTGACCCGCTTTCTTCATCTTCGGGATCTCGCGCGAGACGGTGTTCTGGCGGTTTTTCTTCTCTTCGACCTCGGCGAGGATCTTTCTTCTCCTCTCGTCGAGTTCCTTCACCTGAGGAAGGCCGTAATCGCCTTTGCCTCTGAATTCGACGCGCTCCCTGACGCCGTCGTAGTCTTCCCTGATCTTTTTGATGTCGAGCATAGTCCTTCTCCCTCCAATATGTGACTTACATTATATTCTTCTTATACTTAGCGTAGAGATCCGAGAGCTCGGATATCTTCTCTTTCACGATGATCTGGAGATCGGACGCGCGGCTGTAGTCGCCCGCGTCGAGGGCCTCCTTTATCTGCATGAGCAGGCTCTTGCGCCTGAGAGTCTCCTTTCCGATCTCGTGGCGGAGCTTCTCGATCTCGTTCCAGAGCTTAGTGTCGTAGTCGCTGCATCCGTCCTCGCACTCTATCTTCCCGCAGTCTCTGAGGATCTGCATGTCCTCCGGGATTATCCTGTCGTGGAGCTCGGTCTTCCATTCGGAGATGAAGTTCTCTTTATACGACTCGAGATCGAGGTCCGTCATCACGCCGCCCTCTTTCAGCACGGCGAGTTTTTCGGGATATTTAGAGAACGCTTCGATGTTTTCCCATACGGTCGCCGGGGCCTTCCCGAACAGTTTCGTCCTCTCCTCCGGCGTGAAATCCTCGAATATCTGCTTTTCGCTCCTGTACTCCCGGTCTTTCTCGAGATAGAAATCGGACTTACCGTATTTCTTCGAAATCGATCTTTCGAGTTCCTTCGGCGTCTTCTCAGCGTCGAGGCATGCCTTTACGCCGTCGATGCAGGCCATCCACGAGGACGCGAGCACGAGATACGTATTGCTCTTCGGGTTTGGCGCCCTGAGCTCAAAGCGCGTCGCCATCGGATTCGAAAGGTCTCTGATCAGCCCCGCCAGGACCGTGCGGTTGCGCGACGGCTGCGACGGAGATTCGCCGAGCGACGTCACTATACATATAGGGGCCTCATAGCCCGGCTGCAGTCTGTTGATCGCGTCGTTGCTCGAACTGATGAACGCGTTCACGACCTCGTAGTTTTTCAAAAGTCCCATCAGCGCGCCGTAGCCTACCGGGCTGAGGAAATCCTTCTTCATGTCGGCAGGCGTGAACAGATTCGCCATCGTGCCGTCTTTCAGCTTTGCCGCGAGGCCGAGGTGCGTGTGCTCCCCGCTTCCCGCTACTCCGGTGAAAGGCTTTGCCATGAACGTGACGTCCAGCCCGTGGAGCGTGAAGATGTCTCTGACGATGTATTTGACCTGATTCTCGTTATCCGAGGCCTGCATGGCGTCCGTATAGCGCCAGTCGATCTCGAGCTGCTCCATCACGTGGTCGTAATGGCCGCTGGAGCCCATCTTTGCCTTTACGCCTCCGACCTCCTTATGGCCCATCTCTACGCCAAAGCCGTATTTATCGAGAAATTTCAGCGTATCCTCGAGTGCCGTCCTGACGTCGCCGTATGTGCGCTTCCAGTATTGCTCTTTAAGCACCTGCGACGTGAAGAGCTGCTCTCTGTCGCCTTTGTCGTCCGGGGTCTTGACCCAGAATTCCAGTTCCGTCGCGCTCGTGATGACGAGTTCGTCTATGTCGTCGACGCCCGATACGCCTTTGATGTATTTGAAGACGTACGGGTGCGCCTTGAGTTCGCGCATGACCTCGCTCTTAACGTAATCGAGCGCGTCGCGGAGTATGACCCTGGATCCGCATTCGACCATGTCGTTGTGGACGAGGTACGACGGCAGCCTCAGGGTCCCGACCGGAAGGCCTGTCGCCCTGTCGATGTTCCTGAAATTATAATCGACGTACCAGTTGCAGGTCAGATCCGGGATCAGGTCGATCCGCGCGTTGTTCAGGACCGCTATCTTAGGGAGCGCGACGGACGAGCCGTCAGTCTGGACGCCTTTTTTCAGGAGCTGCTTCATATCCTTGATGAACAGCGGGACGGGTATCTTTTCATCCGTATCATGCCCGCCGATGTCTATCCCCACGAAGGACACGTACTGGACTTCCGGATGCGCCTTCAGAAATTTCGTCACCTGCGCCGGAGTATGGCTTTCCGGGGGGATCGTGTAGAGCATTTTATCGATGTCGAAATCCAGCATAATTATCCCTTCTCTCTCAATACCGCATATGTATTTTGCTATTATATACTTTTTTCCGCGGATCGGACCGCGGCGCGGCAATTTTTTATCACGATTTTATTTCTCGAAAGAAATCCTGACGGGTTCCGCCGGGACTCACTCGCCCGACGAGCCTGAAGACGCGTCGCCGGAGGCATCGCCCGACGAGCCTGAAGATGCATCGCCCGACGAGCCTGAAGACGCGTCTCCCGACGCGCTGTCCGCGGAACCGCCCGCCGCAGGCTCGCTGACCGTCGCGTTCGCTCCCGTCGCCTCGTTCAGGGCTTCGAGTGCGTTCTCGAGTTCGGTCATGTAGTCTCCGTAGAGATCCCAGTCGCCGTCCTTCAGCGCTTCCTGGGCTTTGTCGTACGCTTCCGTCGCCGCCTTTACGAGTTCCTCCACCGTATCGTTTCCTGTCTGGTCAGTGCCGTCCGTATCGCCGTCCCCGCCGTCATCCGGAACGTCGGCGGCGTAGTCTCCGAACATGCTGACGAGAGCCTCTGCCAGCGTGTCCTCATACGCGATCTTATCGTTATACGCGATCACAACGCGCTTGACTTCAGGTATAGCGCTGTTTGAGGCCTCGAGGTAGATCGGCTCGATGTAGAGCAACGAGTCCTCCACAGGGACGATGAACAGGTTGCCGCGGCTGTATCTGGATCCGGCCTGGCTCCAAAGCGAAAAGTCCTGAGAGATCTTCGTATTCTGGTCGATCTGGGCTTCTATCTGCATAGGCCCGTATATCGTGCGGTTCTTAGGCATGCTGTAGAGCACCAGTTCGCCGTAGTGGTCTCCGTCGTTGCGGCTGAGCAGCAGCGCCGTCATGTTTTGTTTTGACTTCGGAGAGTAGGCGATCATGCTCACGAATTCTGCTTCCGTCTCGCCCGGAAGCTTCAAGACGAAGTAATTAGGCGTCATCTTGACTTCTTCCGTTCCGTAGATCTCGTCCGAAATGTCCCAGATGTCCTCGTTCTGATAGAAGACCTTCGTGTCCGTCATGTGGTAGCGGCCGTAGACCTGAGCCTGTATCTGCAGAAGTTCGTTCGGGTACCTGAGGTGGACCTTCATCTCGTCCGGCATGTCGTCGTAGTCCTTGAAGAGCTTCGGATATATCTTCTGCAGAGTCTGCGCTATAGGGTCTTCCTCGTCTACGACGTAGTAATCGACGGTACCGTTGTAAGCATCCACTATGACCTTTACGGAGTTCCTGATGTAGTTCGTCGTGCCTGTCTCGCCGCCGTAAGGCTCGGAATACGGGTAATACGAACTCGTCGTATACGCGTCGATGATCCAGTAGATCCTGCCGTCCACGATCACTCCGTACGGGTCGTTGTCGTAGCTCAGATAAGGCATGATCTTCTTCACGCGGTCCATCACGTTGCGGTTTATTATCATCCGCGAGTCGTTGTTCACATTCGTTGAGACGAGGATCTTCAGGCTGCCCTCGCGGATCGCGAACATGAGCCTGTTGACCGGGCCGAGTCTGATGCCCGCCGTTCCCTCGTATTTCGTGTAGGCGTTCTCCGTGCCGTTAGGGTAGTCGAATTCATCTTCGTCTGTGTTGACTATTATGTAGTCGTCGGAAAGCTCGCCGAAATATATCTCCGGGCGCGTTATCTCGATCTCCTCGGCGCTGCTGACAGGCGGTATGTCTCTTACGATGACCTCCGGCTGTCCGCTCGCGGTGATCGTGTCGACGCGCGAGACCGCTGCCCCGTAGCCGTGGGTGTACTTCAGGTGGCGGTTTATCCACGTGTCGTTGATCTTGCTCTCGTCGATCTCCCTGACCGAAAGATACGTCTGCGTGTATTCGCCGTCGACCGTGTATCTGTCCACGTCGGTGTCGTTGAAAATATAGTACTGCCTGATGCTCTGCGTCTGGTTGTAGAACGTCTCGACAGGTTCGTAATCGTTTATTCTTATGTTGTCGATCGTCTCGGAGTTGTTCCTGATGTCCTCGGCCGTCAGATCGTTGCTCGCCGCAAAATTCCTGACGTCCACGTCGTCGATGCCGTACGCGTACTGCGTGTATTCGATGTTGTTGGCGAGGTAAGGCGATTCTTTGTTGATCTCGTCAGGCGATACGACTATGTTCTGGACGATGGCATGCGCGCCGACTCCGAGAGCCGCCACGACGATCATCAAAAGAGGCACGGCAAAGAATTTCTTCGCGCTCTTTTTCGCTATGCCGATCGATGAGACGACGATGCCGGCCAGAGAGAGTACCGTCAGTATCCTGTACATCCAGAGCGTCACTTTTACGTCCGAGTATCCGGCCCCGTATACGACGCCGTTGTGCGAGTGGAGCAGATCGAACTGCTTCAGGACAAAGAAAGCCGCGAGCATCAAAAAGAACACCGCGCAGAGTATGATGATCTTTCCGGAGGCGATCTCAAGCAGCGAGTGCATGTTTATCTTTGATACTGCTTTGGTCCTGCCGCCGCCGAAAATGTGCGATGCACCACTGCCGTCTCCGTCCCCGGAAGCGCCCTGCGTGTCGTCCCTGCGGTCGTAGAAATCAGGGGTCCTGACGGTGAGCAGCATCATGTAATAGATGAACGTTATGACTACCGTGATGATGATCAGGGTGATTATCATCTCGTCGAGCCGCGACAGGAAATCGAGTTTGAATATATAGAAGGAAATGTCGAGGCCGAAGAGCGGATCCTTGATGCCGAAGTCAGTCGAGTTCGCGAACTCCAGCAGTTCGAACCAGAGGTTGTGAACGATATAGAAACTCACGACTGCGCCAAAAATCACAGAAGCGGCGTAAGTCCCGCGGTTGATCGCTTTGTTATTCGCCGCCTCATGCGAAATGATTTTTTTGAAGTACCCGCGCTTTATCTGCATCAGGTACGCGGCCATGAGCACGGTCACGACCGCGAATATCGGAATGCCGAATTTAAGTTCGGTGAAAAGCCTTTTGAAGAATACGCTCGTATAGCCGATCTCTTTGAACCACTCCCAGTCGGTGATGACGTTGATGAGCAGCAGGAAGATGATTATCGCCAGAATGACGATCAAAGCGATGATCGAGCGTCGGAGAGTCCTGTCGGTCTTCGTCTTTTCGGGCTTCGGGGTCTTGACTTTTTTCGGCTTGACGTTTATGACTTTATCCACTCGTTTTCTTCCTCCGGGAAAAGCCGCGATCCGCGCGGCAGCGGTCATATGATCACGATAAGGCTTTGGCGTCTGTGACCTCTTCGATGAGCATCTTATCGCCTGCCTTGAGATGTATCGTCTTCGTGCTGACGGATGCCTCGGTCGAGCCCTCTTCCTGCTCGCTCGTCTTTACGAGCGCGTAGAAATCGTTTCCGTCGCGGAGTATCTCGCCTATCTGCAGTTCAGACAGCGAGCGCGCCTTTTCGCCTGACGTGATGGCGCTCAGCTGGCTGTACAGGGACGATTCAGGATCGACGTAAGTGAGCACGGTATCCGTCCCGTTGTTCACGCGGTCGTAAAGAGAACTGAAGTAATTGATCACGCAATCGACTACAGCCTTCGAGTACGTTATCTTCGTCCCGTCTTCGGCGGTGAATTCGGCGGAATCTGTCCAGCTGCGCGCGCTGCTCAGGCCTTCCGTCCCGTAATCGAGCGAATCGTCGAATATGAGATCCTTGTTCCATACGACGGACGCGACGTTAACTGCTTCGCCGTGGGCGGCGACAGCCTTTTCGACCTCCGATTCCTCCTGTTGCGCTACCGGCTCCGGCACCGGTGTAGGATCGTCCTGGCCGTTGAAAAGCGAGACGATCTTATCTATGCCGTTGTTCAGGACGCCTGCCGCCTTGGAATCCGGGGCAAAGTAAATTATCGACGTGCAGATGATCAGCACTGCGAATATCGCGATGAGGATGTCGAGGAATATCAGAAGGCCTTTGCCCTTCTTTTTCGGCTCGCCTTCATCATCGTCATCGTCAAACATATCAGAATAATGGAGCTTGTCAGGAGCAGGAGCGTTTTCGCTGGGGGGCAGCTCCGTCACACTTCTGTCCGTTTTCGCGCCTTTCTCTTCTTTCGGTTCGACAGCCTCTTCCGCCTCGGCTTTTTCAGGCTCGGCGGCTTTTTCGGGTTCGGCGGATTTTTCCGCCTCCGGCGCTGCCGTATCTTTCGGATTATCCTCAGCGGCTTTTTCGTCTTTTGGCTCTGTATCCGCTTTTTCCTGCTCTGAAACTGCGGTCACAGCCGCTTCAGGTTCTGCTGCCTCGGCTTCCGCCGGTTCCTGCTTTGCTTCCTCTGGCTCTGCCGCCTCGTTCGCCGAAGTTTCAGGCTTTGCTTCCTCGGCCGCCGCTTCAGGTTCTGACGCCTCGGCTTCCGCTGGTTCCTGCTTTGCTTCCTCTGGCTTTGCCGCCTCGGCCGCCGCCGTTTCAGGTTCTGACGCCTCGGCTTCCGCGGTTTCCTGCTTTGCTTCCTTAGGCTTCTCCTCTTCCGGCGCCGAAGGAACTTCCGCATCAGCCTCTTCCGGCTCTGCCTCTGCCTTGTCTGGCTCTGCCTTTTTCGCGCCGAGCGCTTCCATCGCGGCGAGTTTTGCCTCTTTTTCGGCAAGTTCTTTCTCTGCGACGGTCTCCTCGGCTATCTGCTTTCTCAGGCGCTCGTATTCCTGATCGAGAAGCGCCTGGAATTCCTCGTTCTTTTTATTGAAAGTATAGAATTTGTCTATCTGCCTGCTGCTCTTTGCCTGGGCGGAGACGCTGGACATCTCCTCGGCAGCGGATCTCAGTTCCTCTTCATTCTTTTTGGCCGTCTCGGAGGCCTCGTCGGCCAGGCTCATCTGCCCGCGGCGGAGTTCCTCCTCCGCCATCTGCTGGTTTATCCTCTGCTTTTCGCCGAAGATGGTCTCGGTGTCAAAACGCCTCGTCCTGTCCTCGTGGCGTTCCGCGTCCAGAGTCCAGTCGAACTTCGTGCTCCTGTCTTTGGCCGGCTTCGCGTCTTCTTTGATCGCGCGGAAAAGTTCATCTTCCGTGATGTCCTCGCCATCATCGACCCGTTCCGGCGACCTGCGCTTCTCAATTACTGAAGACCAGTTGAAATCCGTGCTTTCGGAAGTGCGCTTTTTAGCGTCCGGGAATCCTTCAAGATCCCAGTTCAGCCCTGTGACGTGGAAGTTTTCAGTCTCGGGCTTCTCTTCCTTCTCTGACTTTGAGAGTTCCTCGTTCGAGATCCTCTCGAAGTTCTTTTTGAAATCCGGCATTTCGTCCTCCTGCTCCTCGTCCGTAAACACGGGTGCGCCGCAGTAGCTGCAGAACCTGCTGTTGTCATCGATTTTCCTGCCGCATTTCTTGCAATACATATTTTCCTCCAGACTGAAAAAGCAGTTAACGAATCTTTTCGTTCAATATCTCTATCGTATAGATCTTTCCGTGTTTGTCTGTGCCGCAATCCCTGCTCGTATATTTGGCAGGCGCGTCATCGCCGCACGGTCCGGGCCCGTCTGAAGCGCATCCGCACTCCGTTTCGGCTGCCGGTCCGGTCTCAGCGCCGGGTTCAGCCGCGGTCTCAGCCTTTGTTTCCGCATTAGGTTCAGCCGCGGTCCCATCCTTTGCTTCCGCGCCAGGTTCCGCCGCAGGTTCAGCCTTTTCTTCCGCACCCGTCTCCGCCGTGGTCTCAGCCTTTGCTTCCGTTGCCGGCTCCGCCGCGTTCCTCGCTTCGGTTTCAGCCGTCTGCGCCTTAGACTTCACCGCACCGCTCAGGATCGCTTCCTGCTTGGAACTGATGTCCTTCACCTCAGAATCGATCCTCGTGATCTTATCGTTCATCTCGTCCAAAACGTCGGTGCGCTTCGAACTCCTCGCGATGAGCCTGATGATCCAGACCAGTATGATAATGGCGAGGACCGCCAGAAGTCCCGCTTCCAGACCGTCTTGATATTCAATCACGAATTCACCGAATTTGCCAACAGCGTTCATCGCTATCTCCCTTCAGAAATAAAAAACATTTGATTTATTATTATACAATAACAAAGCCTGTTTCGCAAACCGCGGGCCTGGCTCTGCCCGCCGGTCCGGACGACTGACCGGCCCGTATTTTTCCGCGCCGCGTCGTGTCTGGCCGCCGGCCCGCGCAGGCAAAAATCATTCGCCCTTGCCGCACGAGCGGAAAATCTCTATCGCCTCTGAAATATCGCGCGCTCCCACGATCCGGCAGCCGCCGGCCGCCTTTCCGAGCTTTGACGCATTTGCAGCCGGCAGGATCATCACTTCGTAGCTCATGCGTGCAGCCTCGGACGCTATTTTTTCGGCATTTACTACGGGCCTTAGTTCGCCCGTCAGCCCGACCTCGCCTATGGCGATTACGCGCTTCGGACAGACGACCCTCCTCAAAGATGAATAAACGGCGAGAGCGACGGCCAGATCGACAGACGTGCTGTCAGGCCTCAGGCCGCCCACCACGTTTACGTATACGTCCTCGTTTGTCAGCGAGAGCCCGGCTCTGCGCTCGAGAACGGCCAGGATCATCGCGAGGCGCTGGTAATCGACGCCGACCGCGGTCCTGCGGGCAAACCCCACATTCGCCGGGGAAGTGAGCGACTGTATCTCCATCAGCACAGGCCGGCTCCCCTCGTATACGGCGGAAATGACGGAGCCTTCGGAGTTTTTTGCGCTGCCGTCCAGAAAGATGCCTGACAGATCGGCTATCTCCTCCAGGCCGTCCTGCTCCATCCTGAACGCCCCGATCTCGCTCGTCGTGCCGAACCTGTTTTTGAACGATCTGAGAATGCGCAGGTCGTGGTCGCGCTCACCCGAGAAATTCAGCACGCAGTCGACGAGGTGCTCCACTATCTTAGGCCCTGCCAAGTCTCCGCTCTTCGTCACGTGCGCAACGATGAAAACAGGTATACCCTTCGTCTTTCCGATCTTCATCAGGAGGCCGCCGCACGCTCTCACCTGCGACACGCTTCCCGGCACTGAATCTATCTCGTCCGTGTACATCGTCTGAATGGAATCTATTATGAGAAAATCCGGCCCGAGGTTCTCACACGCCGAGATGACGTTCTCCATGTTCGTCTCCGCGAGGACGTAGAGGCTGTCCGGAATGCCGCTGCAGACTCTGTCCGCGCGCATCCTGATCTGTTCCTCCGACTCCTCGCCCGTCGCGTAGAGCACCCTGCCGCCGGCCTCAGCTATGTTGGCCGCAGCCTGGATAATGAGAGTCGACTTGCCGATCCCGGGTTCTCCCGAGATCAGAACGAGCGAGCCGCGGACAAAACCTCCCCCGAGCACTCTGTCGAGTTCGCCGATCCCGGAGCTGACTCTGCTGTGCTCTCCCGTCTTCACGTCCTTCAGAGGCGACGCGCTCGCTCTTCCTCCCGGCGCGGACGATCTCCTCCGCGAGTCATCCGGGTCGGCCTCGGGCACCTTCATCTCCACATATGAATTCCACGCGCCGCAGACGGGGCACTGGCCGAGCCACTTGGGGCTGTCATTGCCGCACTCGCTGCAGACGTAAACCGTCCTCGTCTTTTTTGCCATCGGAGCTGCCTTTTCCCCTTTCAAAAACTGTCGTTTATTAAAAGGACGTACGCCCCATGCGGAGTGTACGTCAATATCTCAGTCGTCAAAACATTATTCCGCGCGGAAAGGCTATGCTTTTTCCTCTTCCGCCTGATGCGCGGCGATGATCTTATCGGCGATCATCTTCGGGACTTCCTCGTATTTCTCGAAGGTCATCACGAAGTGGCCTCTGCCCTGAGTCATCGAGCGAAGCGCGAGCGCGTAGTCGAACAGCTCCGCCTGAGGCGCCTCGGCGATGAGCGTCTGTCCGCCGCCGGCAGCAGGTTCCATTCCGAGGATCCTGCCTCTCCTCTTGTTCATGTCGCCCATTACGGCTCCGGTGTAATCGTCCGGAACGCTGATCTCGAGGCGCATGATAGGTTCGAGGAGAACAGGGTTCGCCGCTGTGATGCCTTTTTTGAACGCGAGAGAAGCCGCGATCTTGAAGGAGACTTCGTTGGAGTCTACAGGGTGATACGATCCGTCGTGGAGCTCGGCCCTGATGCCCGTGCACTTGCAGCCCGCGAGAGGGCCTTTGTCCATGCACTCGAGGAGGCCTTTCTCGACGGCAGGCACGTAATTCTTAGGTACCGACCCTCCGAAGAGGTTCTCGACGAATTCGAACTCCTGCTGGCTCGGCGAGAATTTGATCCATACGTCGCCGTACTGTCCCGCGCCGCCCGTCTGTTTCTTATGCTTACCTTCGACGTCGGATTCGCCTTTGATCGTCTCGCGATAGGCGATCTTCTGAGGGATCTTATTGATCGTGACGCCGAATCTGTCTTTCAGTTTGCTGCTGATGATGTCGAGCTGGATGTCGCCCTGGCCGCCGATCAGAGTCTGATGCGTCTCAGGATTTCTCTGGATGACGAACGACGGATCCTCTTCTCTAAGCCTCGAAAGTCCGGTCCCCATCTTTTCCTCGTCGTTCTTATCCGCGGCTTCGACCGCGATGAAATACGTCGGGGAAGGAATGTCGAGAGCGTCGTATGTGACGGCGTTTGCCTTGTCGCAGAGAGTATCTCCCGACTGTGTGAACTGGAGTTTGGAGACGGCGACGATATCGCCCGTGACTCCCTTTTCGAGTTCTATCTGCTCTTTTCCTCTTATCGTGATGAGTTTGCCGAGGCGTTCAGGCTTCTCGGCTCTTGTGTTATATACGTCCGCTCCGGAAGCGAGAGTGCCCGTGATGACCTTCATCAGAGAGATCTTGCCGACGAACGGGTCTACGATCGTCTTGAATACGAAAGCGGAGAACGGAGCATCGGCCTCAGGCTCCACCTCGATCTCCATGTCGTTTGCGTTCAGTGCGTGATACGGCGCGTGCGAGAGCGGATCAGGAGAGTATTCTTTGATGAAATCGAGTATCGCGTCGACTTTGCCGCTGATCGTGAAAGGTTCAGGGCATACCGGAACTATCGAACCCGATGCTATTCCCTTGCGGAGTCCCGTGCTGATCTCTTCTTTCGTAAACGGTTCGCCGTCGAAATATTTTTCCATCAGTTCGTCGTCCGATTCCGCGATCGCCTCGGTGAGTTCGTCGCTCAGTTCGTCTCCGAGAGGATAGTCGAGTCTTACGACCTTCTGTCCGAATTTAGTTCTCAGAGATTCCAGCGTGGCGTCAAAGTCGAACTCGTCCTTATCGCGGCGGCTGATGACGAACATCCTCGGTGCGGATGCCTTTTCACACGCCTGCCACGCTGTCTCGGTCCCTACCTGGATCCCAGAGCCGGCATCTACCATGATGACGGCCGCGCCCGCGGCGCGCAGTGCGGCGTTGACTTCTCCGACAAAATCGAAGAAGCCCGGAGTATCTATGAAATTAAGCTTCGTCTCCTTCCATTCGACCGGCACGAGGGTCATGTTGATGGAGTATCCCTTATCGATTTCCATCTTATCGTAGTCGGAGACAGTGTTTCCGTCGTCGACTCTGCCCTGTTTGCTTATCGCCCCCGTCTGGAAAAGCGCGGCCTCAAGGAACGTCGTTTTTCCGCATCCTCCGTGGCCGAGCAGCGCTACGTTTCTGATTGCTTCGCTATGATAGCTTTTCATAAGATACCTCCTGTTTTCTAATGAACATGGTCATTATAGCAAACTCCATGCGCACATTCAATGATATTTTGCCCCCTGACAGGCTCCGGTCAGCCCTGCGGAACGCCTTTACCCGGCGCATCGTAAACATCTCCCGCGTCCCCATTTAAATTCCTTTAAATTTCTGACGCGCTGTGGTAGACTTCACTTGAAACGAGGTGCGTAACATGAGAGAGATTCGAAGGATCGGGCGCGACGAGATCGCTGAATATACCGAGATCTACGTCAACGCATACCCCGCTTTTAAGTCACTCGACGAGGAGTGCATAGAGCGATACACCGACAAGACGCTCGAAGAGATGGCTGAGGACGACGGCGTCGATTTCATCGGCCTGTACGAGGACGGCGAGCTCATCGCTCAGATGAAGGTCGTACACTTCCGCATGAATCTCTTCGGCAAAATGAAGAGTGCTTATGGTCTCATGGCTCTGGCCGTCCACCGGCTCCATAAGAAGCGCCACGCTGCGTCAGACCTGATCAGGGAATTCGAGCACATGGCTCTCGAGTCCGGTGCTCTCGTGTGCGTGCTTCTTCCTTTCAAGATCGGCTTCTACACCCACTTCGGCTACGGTCTGGGAACAAAGCTCGACGAGTACAGGTTCCCGACTGCCGGCCTTCCGAAATACGATCCCTCATCGTATCTGCGAAAACTCGACCTGCGTGTTTTGACGAAAGAAGACAACGACATCATCACGGAATGCGACGACGAAGTCTGCAGGCGCAGCCACGGGATGATGGCAAAATTCAGTGAGGAGATCAGGATCGCCTCGCGCGACGAGTCATCGCGCAGGATCGGATGCTTTGATGCCGGCAGACTCGCCGGATACGTCAGATACACGATCGTCCCGGACAACGACACGAACTACACGCTCAACACCCTGATATGCGAGGAACTCGTCTACGAGGACGCGCAGGTGCTTCGCGCTCTGCTCGGGGCGATGCGCGACCAGTCGGATCTGGCTGCGACAGTCGTGATCCGAACGGGTGAAGAGGATTTCTATCACATACTAGGCGACCCCGCCGACACATCCGGGAACTACATCGACTTCGGCTTCCTTCAGACGAACGTCTCGGCACTCGGAACGATGTATAAGATACCTGATTTCGAGCGCTTTGTGGAGGCTACCTCGTACAGGCGCTTCCCGGTCGACACAATGACGGCCGAATTCAGATGCTCTGACGAGCGCGCCGGCTCCGAAAAGACGTTCACCGTTCATTTCGAAGGCGGGTTCTGGCGTCTGGCAAACGACGACGAGGCCGAATACCCTGACGTCACGTGCGCAGCCTCCGTCGGCTCGCTTTCCTCCATATTCCTCGGTTCCGCGTCGCTTTCGGCGCTCGCGAGGCTGGGACAGGTGCGAGTCAAGGTTCGCGACGCGTCGGCTCTGCAAAGACTATCCGCGCTTCTTCGCGTGGATCGAAAGCCTTTTTCCAATAACGATTACTGATTTATTACGGAGGGAAAAATGGAAAAACCACTTATCGGCGTAACGCCTCTCTACGACTACAACCTGAAAAGCTGGTGGATAATCCCAGGATACCTTCAGGGAATAGAGGAGGCAGGCGGGCTGGCGGTGATGATGCCGTTCTCTGACAGCGAAGAAAACACCGCAGAACTCGTTTCTCGCCTCGACGGCGTTCTGTTGACAGGAGGCCCGGACGTGGATCCGGCTCTATACGGAGAGGACTGCATCATGCAGCTGGGACTTCTCGCGCCGAAGCGCGACGTAAACGAGCGGCTGATCTTCAACGCTGCGCTCGAGCAGAACAAAGCTATGCTCGGCATCTGCCGCGGCATGCAGTTCATCAACGTCATGTTCGGCGGATCCCTGTATCAGGACCTCGACAGGCAATTCGGGCCTGAGATCCCTCACGATCAGACAGAGAAAAATTACGTCCCAAGCCACAGCGTCAGCGTGATACCGGGGACTCCGCTTTCCGACTGGTTCGCGGGTAGGGACAGCCTCCGGGTCAATTCCTTCCATCATCAGGCGATAAAGGAACTCGGCGACGGGCTCGCGCCTATGGCGACGGCTGACCCGGACGGTTTCACGGAGGCGTTCTACGCTCCGGACGAAAAATTCTGCGCAGCGACCCAATGGCATCCCGAACTTTTGATTGCGTCAAAAGATCCGGAAGTCCACGACAGCGCGCTCAGAGTCTTCAAGGCGTTCGTAGACGCATGCAGATGATCGGGGAACGTTGATAACGCGCTGATAAAAGGGGCAATCGAATGGGGAATGAGAAACGGGATCTCAGAACAAAATACACCGGGCGCAGGCTCCGCCCGCTGACGATCAAAGTCGACCTCGGCGAGCTTGCGCACAATATGCGCACGATACGCGCGCTGGTCGGCGAAGGCACTGCCGTTTCGCCGGTCATAAAAGCAAACGCGTACGGCCTGGGAGCGGTTGACGTCGCTCCCGTTTTTATGGAAAACGGCGCCAGATACCTGGCGGTCGCGACCCTGACGGAGGCTCTCGATCTCAGAGAAGCATACCCGGACTATCCGATCTTTATTCTGGGCTATACGCCGTCTGATCTTTCTGACATCGTCGTAGAAAACAGGTTCACCCAGTGCGTCATCGACTACCCGCAGGCCGAGGCCCTTTCGGCTGTAGCGGCGAAGCGCGGAGTCAGAGCGTGCGTCCATCTGGCTGTCGATACGGGGCTCGTCCGCCTCGGTATGACAGACCCTGAGGAAGCGAAGCGGATCACCGCGCTCCCGGGGATATTCGCCGAAGGGATATTCTCGCACCTGAGCCTCGCGTCCGAGGAAGCGGACAACGAGCAGCTCGCGAGGTTCCTTTCGTTTGCCTCGGAAATCGAAAAGACTGGTTTCAGATTCAGATACAAGCACATCGCCGATTCCGTCGCCACGGTCGACAAGCCTTCTTTCAGGCTCGACATGGTGAGGCCGGGATCGATCTGCTACGGGCTCCACAGTTGGGAGAGCGGCGCCGTTCTCGACGTGCACGAAGCGATACGCGTAGAGTCTGAGGTGACGCAGGTGCATAGCGTCGGCCCCGGCACAAGGGTCAGCTACGGTGATCACTGGCGTTCGGCTACGGACAGGACTTCTCTGATCGCGACTATACCGTTCGGTTACGCCGACGGCTATCCGCGCAGGCTATGGAGATCCGGATACGTGACGATAAAGGGCGTCAGATGCCCGTTTGCAGGGATAATAGGAATGGATCAGTGCATGGTAGACGCGACGGCCGTCCCGGATGTCAGGCAGGGCGACAGAGTCGTAGTCTACGGCCGCGGCGGCGGAGACGGAATGACTCTCCAGGAAGCCGCGGACATCTGCGATACGTACAAAAACGACATAATCGCGAGGCTCATGGCAAGGCCGCCCCGCGAATACGTCAATATCAGAACCAGCCGAGTTTAAAGAATCAGAACCAGCCGAGTTTAAAGAAGATGTCAATCTGCCCCAGCAGTACGAGCACCATCATCGGCGGCACTATGAACTTCAGGCATAAGTAGAAGTATTTCTTCATCCTGAACGCGCGCGTTTTTCCTTCTCCAGCGTACGTGATCTCATCGTCGAGCCATCCCGGCATGATCCATCCGAATATCAGCGACGTCATAAGGGCTGCGGTCGGCATCAGCAGGCCCTCCGAGAAGAGGTCGAACAGATCGAGCAGAGAACCCTGCCCGAGAAGATGCGGCAGATTGCTCGCTCCCAGACAGTCTACCGAAATGAGCACTCCCTCCGCGGCGGTGATCAGCGCCACGATCAGAGTGTTTTTTTTGCGGTCCATCTGTCTTCCTTTGGCGATGTCCCTGTCGAGCAGCGCGGAGCCCGCGGCCTCCATCAGTGAAATGGACGGGTCGATCGCCGCTATGAACACGAGCAGATAGAAAACGCATCCGAAGATCGGTCCTATCGCTCCCATCCTCTTGAAAACGGTCTGAAGCGTGACGAAAAGCAGCCCCGGTCCCTGCGCGGGATCGAGTCCTTCCGCAAAGACAGCAGGCATTATGGCCATCGCAGCGAACAGAGCCGCGACCGTGTCAGCGATCGGAATGATGACGGAACTCTTCTGGATATCGTCCTCGCGCCTCATATACGAACCGTACGTGATCATTATCCCCATGCCCAGCGACATCGAGAAGAACATCTGGCCGCCGGCGCGCGCCAGGAGTTTGATCCATCCCGCGCCTCTGAACAGCGTGAAATCGGGTTTGAAAATGAACTCCACACCGGCTCCCGCTCCGGGAAGCGTCACGCTCCTGATGATGATTATTATCAGCATGACAAAGAGAAGCGGAGTCGCTATCGAAGTGAATTTTTCAATGCCCTTTGAAACTCCCGCGCAGACTATGAGCGACGCGAGCGCGATGAAGATCAGAGTGAAAACGACAGCCTGTGATCTGTCCGTATAGAAATTCGTGAAGAAAGTTTCGCTGTCCGCCCCGTCCGTTCCCCACGACGCGCCGAAGAGGTCGCCGACGTTCGCAGTGAGATATTTGAGGCAGTACCCGCCGAGCATGCTGTAAAATCCGAGTATCAGGATCGGAGAGATCCACGAGATGACACCGACCCATTTATATCGGTGCCCGAGAGACTCATAGGCCTCGATCACGCCCTTTCCCGTCTTGCGCCCGAGCGTCAGCTCGCAGAGCATCACGATCATCCCGACGACAAAGACGAGGGCAAGATATACGATCAGGAAAGCGAAGCCCCCGCTCTTTCCCATTTTGTACGGAAAAGCCCAGAGGTTGCCCAGGCCGACCGCCGAGCCTATCGACGCCATCAAAAAACCGAACTGCGATTTCCACTGTCCCTTTTGGTTCTGCTGTTCCATCGGCGTGTCCTCTCACATGCGGACAATATTTTCTTGGTTAAACAATACAATGATTCCGCAGTACAGTCAACGAAAATAGTTGTAAAACAACAAATTCGTTGCATCCGCCAAATCATTCGCCGTGTTTTATTGCAGCAAAACAAAAAACCGCCGGTCATGGCGCCGGCGGCTTGTGAAGCCAGGTGGATGTCGTCCTTATTTCAGCACGACTTTTATGAACTTCTTTTTGCCCTTCTGGATGATGAGAGAGCCTCCCTCGAAGTCGGTCGGCGTCAGGACACGTTTAGGGTCTGCGACCTTCTCGCCGTTTAGCGTGAGCCCGCCCTGTTTGATCGTCTGGAAACCCTCGCTGTTGCTCTTTACGAGTCCCAGTTCTCTGATCAGCGTGACAAGGCCTTTGCCCTCGCCTTCGAAGTCCGAAGCCGGGACCTCGGCGGTAGGTATGTTCGCCGAAGACGCGTCGCCGCCGAAAGCGGAGTGCGACGCTTCCATCGCTGCTTTTGCCGCTTCCTCGCCGTGCACGAGTTTTGTCACCTCGTACGCCAGGACCTCTTTTGCGTGGTTGATCTCCTCGCCCTCCAGCGACGAAAGCCTGTTTACCTCGTCCATAGGAAGGAACGTGAGCATGCGCAGGCACTTGTTTACGTCTTTGTCGCCTACGTTTCTCCAGTACTGGAAGAACTCGTACGGTGAGCAGCGGTCGGCGTCGAGCCAGAGAGCTCCCTTTGCCGTCTTGCCCATTTTCTTGCCTTCGCTCGTGGTGAGCAGCGAGAAAGTCATGCCGTAGACGTCCTTGCCCGCCTTTTTCTTTGTCAGATTGACGCCGCCGATGATGTTCGACCACTGATCGTCGCCGCCGAACTGCATCTTTACGTCGAAGTCGCGCGCCATTACGTAGAAATCGTAGCTCTGCATCAGCATATAACTGAATTCGAAGAACGTGAGGCCGCCCTCGCGAGCCATGCGCTGCTTGAACGCCTCGGAGCGGAGCATCGTGTTGACGTTGAACTGGGATCCGATCTCGCGGACGAATTCGGCAAAATTCAACGGGCGCAGCCATAGCGCGTTGTTCACGGCGATCGCTTTGCCCGGCTCAGGCTCCCTGTTCTCGTGCCCCGGGACGTAGACGCCTTCGTTCCCCTCGTATTTCCAGCCGTCGTCGAAATCGAGGAACCTGTCGAACAGCTTCTTGAACTGCTCGCAGTTGTGGTCGATCGTCTCGACGTCCATCACCTTGCGCATGTCCGTCCTGCCGGAAGGGTCGCCGACCATGCCGGTGCCGCCGCCGAGGACGACTACTGGGGTGTGGCCGAATTTCTGCATATACATCATTATGATTATCTGCATGAAATGGCCGACGTGAAGGCAGTCCGCCGTAGGGTCGAAGCCTATGTAGAATTTGATCTTTTCGTTCTGAAGCAGTTTCTTGACCGCTTCCTCGTCAGTGACCTGCTCTATGAGTCCCCTCTCCTTGAGCACGTCGTACGCGTTGTCGTATTTGCTTACGTTGTCGGGAATAAAATTTTTCATCTTCTGCCCCTTTTGATTCTTGCTGATTTCACGGATCATTTCGTTCCGTAGAGTCTGTCGCCCGCGTCGCCGAGCCCCGGCACGATGTACGCGTTCTCGTTGAGATGGTCATCCTTTGCGGCGATGAAGATCTTTACGTCAGGATGCGCCTCGTGCAGGAGTTTGATCCCCTCCGGCGCGGCGATCAGGCACATGAACGTGATATCCCTGCCGCCCCTTCTTTTGATGAAGTCTATAGCGGCTACCGACGATCCTCCCGTGGCGAGCATCGGGTCGAGCACGAAAATGCGGCGCTTCTCGATGTCCTTAGGGAGCTTGCAGTAATATTCGACAGGGTCGTGCGATTCCGGATCGCGATACAGCCCGATGTGGCCTACCTTAGCGTTAGGCACGAGTTCGAGCATCCCGTCGACAAAACCCAGACCCGCGCGCAGTATCGGAACTATGGCGATGTCCTCGCCGTCGAGCATGTTGACGGTGGTCTTGCAGATAGGCGTCTCTATCTCGACCTGCTTCAGCGGAAGATCACGCGTGGCTTCGAATCCCATCAGCAGCGCGACTTCCTTTGCCAGCTGCCTGAAATCCTTCACGCTCGTCTCCTTCATCCTCATGAGCGAGACCTTATGCTGGATGAGCGGATGGTCGAAAATATACACGTTTTCCATATTGTCGACGCTGTCGCCGATGTCGGCCATAAGGTCGGATCTCTCGTTTTCTCCCGATGCCGCCTTTACTTCATACTTTGCGGGTTCTTCCATTGTTGTCTCCTCTCTGTAATTCGATGATCTGCTACATCTCGTCGAGCATTCTGACTCTGCGCGCGTGGCGCTCCACGGTCTTTCCGAGCCACTCGTTGTCGAGCCACGCGTCTACCATGGCGATCGCGTCTTCCGGCGTAGTGGTGCGTCCTCCGAAAGCGAGCATGTTTGCATTGTTATGCTGTTTCGCGAGCTCGGCCATCTTCACCGACGTGCAGAGCGCGCATCTGATGCCGTGGACTTTGTTGGCCGCCATCGAGATGCCGATGCCCGTGCCGCAGCAGACTATCCCGAGGTCGGCTCTGCCAGAAGCGACAGCGTCAGCGCAGGCTTTGCCGTAGATTGGGTAATCGACAGGCTCCTCGGAGTCCGTCCCGAGATCGACGATCTTGATCTTTCTTTCTCTGAGATGGTCTTTGATTGCTTCTTTAAGCGTATATCCGCCGTGGTCGGCGGCAAGAGCGATGATCATGGTTCTGCCTCCAGTCGCTAAACTTTTGTTATATTGTAACCGGCTGACTTCAGCATCCGGTTCATGACCGAAAATCCTACTCCCTCCTCGGGGAGCGCCGCCGCCAGGATGACGTCCGCCCCGTCGGCGTCCGCCTGCCTGAGTTCGGCAAAAAGATCGTGAGCGGCTTTTATCTCTTCGGATTCTCCGCTTCCGTGCAGTATGACGGCGACTTTTTTCCCGTCAGCTTCGAGGCGGGATTTTTCGTCGGCTATCGCGCGCTCGACGTTCTCTCTCTTTCCTTCGAAGATCCTCATCTCTGCCGCCGGAGCGTAATGCTTGTACTTCATTCCCGGAGATTTAGGTCTGAAGTCCCCTGCGCCGGCGTTTCCGTCCGCGTTCTTCGCGTTCGCAGAACCCTCCGGGAACTCGGATGGGTCGAGGATCACGTCGGGCTTCTGCGTCAGTGTTTTGTCGAGGGCGACGTCCTTTCCGAGAACGTCACGGAACATCTCGCGGGTGATTATGCCCGGCCTTAGAATGGTCGGGGTATCCGACGTCATGTCTATCACCGTCGACTCGATGCCGACTGTGCAGCTGCCTCCGTCGATGATGGCGTCGACTTTGCCGCTCAGGTCGTGGACACAGTGTTCGAAGGTCGTCGTGCTCGGTCTGCCGGAGAGGTTCGCGCTCGGCGCGGCGACGGGGCAGCCCGCCATCCTGATCAGAGCCCTGGCCGTATAATTGGAAGGAAGTCTGATGCCGACCGTGTCGAGTCCGCCGGTCGTCGTGTCCGGCATGTCGGGCATACGCCTGACTATCATCGTCATAGGTCCGGGCCAGAAGGAGTCGCTAAGTTTTTTCATGTCCTCCGTGATGACGGGGGTCATTTCGGCGAGGTCTTCCTTATCGGCTATGTGGACGATCATAGGGTTGTCAGACGGTCTTCCCTTTGCCAGATAGATTTTGCGCACGGCGTCTGAATTTCTCGCATCCGCGCCGAGTCCGTAAACCGTTTCGGTAGGAAAGGTTACAAGTCCTCCGCGAGCGAGTATTTCAGCGGCTTTCCATATGTCATCCGGCGTATCTCTGAGAAGCAGCGTTTCCATATAAATGTCCCCGCGATCATTCAATGATCACCGATCAAAAATCTTTCATCTTTTCAGCCTGGTCGTTCGTGATCAGGGCGTCGATGATCTCGTCCAGATCTCCGTCGAGGATGGAGTCGAGGCGGTAGAGGGTGAGTCCTATCCTGTGATCTGTGCAGCGTCCCTGAGGGAAGTTGTACGTCCTGATACGTTCGGATCTGTCGCCCGTTCCGACCTGGCTCTTGCGTTCAGCCGCAATTTCCTCCTGCTGCTGCTGCAGTTTGAGGTCGTAGAGCCTGGAGCGCAGGACCTTGAAGGCCTTTTCTTTGTTCTTTATCTGCGATTTTTCGTCCTGGCACGTGACGACGAGCCCGGTCGGGATATGCGTGAGTCTGACGGCCGAGTCAGTCGTGTTTACGCACTGACCGCCGTTTCCGGTGGAGCGGTAGACGTCGACGCGGACGTCGTTGGGATTCAGATCCACCTCGACGTCATCGACTTCAGGCAGCACCGCTACTGTCGCGGCGGACGTATGTATCCTTCCGACCGATTCCGTCTCCGGGACTCTCTGGACGCGGTGTACTCCGCTCTCGAATTTCAGTCTGGAGTAGGCGCCCTTTCCCTTTACCATCATGACGGCTTCCTTGATGCCGCCCATGCCTGTCTCGTTAGCGTCGATTATCTCAGTCTTCCAGCGATGGCGTTCCGCGTATCTCGTGTACATCCTGAGCAGGTCGGCCCCGAAGAGGGCTGCCTCCTCGCCGCCCGTGCCGGCGCGGACCTCGAGGATGACGTTCTTATCGTCGTTCGGGTCTTTAGGCAGGAGCAGTACCTTCAGTTCGCCCGAGATCTTATCGATCTTTTCCTGTGCCTCGTCGATCTCGAGTTTCGCCAGATCGCGCAGTTCCTCGTCGCTTTCCTCGGCGACTATGGTCTTGGCGTCGTCCAGCTGGGCTTTGGCTTTTTTATACTCTTCGTATTTTTTTACGATCGGCTCCATGTCGCCCATTTCCCGCATGTATTTCTGCCACGTCGGCTGGTCCGAGATGACAGCGGGGTCGGCGACCTTTTTCGAGAGATCGCTGTATTTTTCGGTTATGAAGTCAAGTTTATCAAACATATGAAACTCCGTAAAAGTGTCCTGAAGTGTTATCAGAGGGATTTACCGTAATAACAAACAATATCCGTGCTATTTTATCATACGGGCGTTCCTTTGTCACCCGCCCGCCGGGCCGCTTCCACGCATTCGTCTGCGCCGCCGACCGGCCAAAGCAGGGAAAATTGCCCGCGTCCGCATGCCCCGCTATCCCGCGTCGGTTTCAATATTAGCGGCAAGCACGCTTCCGACTTCGGAGGTGATCTTGAATATCGTGAAAACCGAGCCGTAGACGCGCCTTACGCCCGTCGTCGCCCGCAGGACTTTCTCCGGGAAAACGACCGCGATGACGGAACTGCCGACCGCGATCACCGGGATGTCCTCACGCATATCCTTTGGCACCTTCAGGTCTACGAAGATATTCTGTATCTTCTTCGTTCCGGCGGCTGTTTTTACGGTGTCGCCCGGCTCCCTGGACCTGACCTTGATCCTTTCACGGACGTCATCCCCGAATTCCCTTTTCAGCGCGTCGAAGTCGAACAAAACACATCTCGTGCGCGATTCGGCGAGCGTCGCCTCGAGCGCTCCCGGATCGTCCGCGGAGACCACTCTTGTTTTGATAGAGAAGCCTGATGCTTCGGGATCGTGCTTTCTTCCGACTGCCACGTCGCCGTAGACGTTCCTGACGAAATATCCGTGAGGAAATTCCGCCTCCGCCGACGGTGAGCCCGACGATATTATCTCCAGAGCTTTCCTGAAATGCGGGAATGCCATATCCTCCGTGAGCCCGAGCTTCTTAAGCGCTATTGAAAGAACGCGCCTTGCCACGGCGGGATGGAGTTCCCTCAGCATATCCCCGTCCAGGACTATCCTGTCGTTATCCGCTCCGGCGTCCGTTTTAAGGGCTTTTTCGTACGCGCCGTATGCCGCCGCGCCGAGATATTCCTTGTCCTCGCCCGCCGAGATCGCGAGCCTGGTAAGCGCGTCGCGTATCGAAGAGTTATACTGTGTCTCGAGCTCCGGAAGGAGTTGGAGCCTTATCTTATTCCTTATGAACGATGGCTCGAAATTCGTATCGTCCACGCGGGGCTCCAGCCTGCGGAGCCTGCAGTATTCGTTTATCTGAGCCTTCGAGATGTCGAGGAGCGGCCTGATGACACAGCGTCCCTCCTCGTCATTCCTTACGTAGTCTATCCCGGAGAGGCCGTCTACGCCCGTGCCGCGTATCATGCGCATCAAAACAGTCTCTACGCGATCGTCCCTGTGCTGCGCCAGAGCGATCTTTGCCCTCCGGCCCGGGACGGCGCGCTCCGCTTCCGCGGCCGTTTCGGCAAATGCCCTGTAGCGTATGATCCTTCCGGCTTCCTCGATCCCGACGCCCATGTCGGAAGCGAGCTTCCTGCAGTCCTCGCGGACGCACGCACACTCGAGCCCGCGCTCTGCGCAGAATTCGACGCAGAACTTCTGGTCCTCATCCGCCGCGTTCCCGCGCAGCATATGGTTGATGTGCACTGGAAAGATAGAGAATCTGACCTTTCTCGCGTAGTCGCACAGGATGTCGAGAAGGCATGTGGAATCAGGGCCGCCGGAAAATCCGACGACGACGGCGTCGCCCTCCTCGATCATGTTATATTCTTTTATCGCCGCGCGTGCCGCGTCGATGACTTCCTTAAGTTCACCGTTCATTTCCGTTTCGCTCCGAAAAATCTCAAAGCGTTCTCACAAGTGGCGCGCGCTGTCTCCTCGAAGGTCGATCCTTTGATCTCCGCCAGTTTTCGCACCGTATATTCTACATACCACGATCTGTTAGGCCTGCCGCGCATCGGTTCGGGAGCCAGATACGGAGCGTCCGTCTCGACGAGCAGAAACTCGATCGGTATCGCCTCCGCGACCGCGAGGGTCTTTTTGTTGTTCTTATACGTCAGAGGCCCGCATATGCCGATAGTCGCTCCGAGTCTCACGTATTCCTCAGCCATCTCGGCGCTTCCGGAATAGCAGTGTATGTCGACGCGCGCATCGGGTGCCGTTCTGCCTCCCGGAGCCGGTCTGGCGGGGAACAAAGCCTTTCTCTCGTCGGAAAAAGCGCCTTCTTCCTTCAGGATCTCCATAGTCTCGGCTGCCGCCTCGCGTGAGTGGATCACGATCGGGAGGGCGAGTTCCCGGGCGAGCCTGATCTGCCTGCGGAACCAGTAAGTCTGGTCCTCGCGCGGCGAGAACATATAGTGGTAGTCCAGTCCTATCTCGCCTATGGCGGAAGCCCCGTAATTAAGCGCGAGATACTTGACAGCGTCAAGTATCTCGTCGGTCATCGAATATGTGTCGTGCGGGTGCACGCCGACTGCGGCGAAGCACCAGTCGTATTTCTGAGAATCGAGCGCCGCCTGAACGGATGACGGGAGGTCAAAGCCTATGTCCGCAACGTACGAGACGAGAGGATGGGCCTCTATCTCTGCGGCGAGAGCCTCGCGCTCAGCCGCGTCGAACGTGTCGTTATTCAGGTGCGCGTGTGAGTCAAACAGCATATGCGTAATTTCTCCGGTGGCGAGTATGACGCTCAGTTCATGACACTCAACTCATGACAGTCAGCTTATCGCGTTTCCGTCCTCGGCGAGCGTCTCCACTGTTTCGAGCCTTTCTCCGTTCTCGGCGTACAGGATCATGCCCTTCGATTCCACGCCGCGTATCTTCCGCGGTTTCAGGTTCGCGAGGACGACGACTTTTTTACCGACCATCTCTTCTGGCTTGAAATACTGGGCGACGCCTGAGACGATCTGTCTCGTTTCGTCACCTATCTTCACCTTGAAGACCAGAAGCCTGTCGGCGTCCGGATGTTTGGAAGCCTCGAGTATCGTCCCCACGCGGAGGTCTATCTTATCGAAATCATCTATCGTGATCTCAGGCTTGGCGCCGTCCGATGAGCCTTCCGCGCCGCGTCCGCTCCTTCCGGCCCCGCCCGTGGCGGATCCGGCCTTTTCCTTTTTATCTTCCTTATCGCTTCCGGGCTCTTTCCCGGCTTTTTCCTTCGCCGCGGCCATGTTTTGTTCCTCGATCGCCTTCAACTCGGCGAGCTCCTTTTCGATGTCGATGCGAGGGAAGAGCGCCGGGCCCTGAGTGACCCTGAGACCCGCGGTCTTGTCGAAGACGTACGCGTCCTCCCATACGATGCCGCCGGTCCAGCCGAGCCTCTCCATGATCTTCTCCGTCGTCGTGTGCATGTAAGGATAGATCAGGATGGCCACGATCCTGAGCGTTTCCGCGAGATCATGCATGACGGTGTCGAGCTCGTCCTTCTTCGACGGGTCCTTCGCCAGGATCCACGGCGTCTTTTCGTCGATATATTTGTTTGCGCGTCCGACGAGAGCCCAGATCTCCTCCAGAGCTTTATTGAACGCGAATTTATCCATCTGAGCGGCCACCTTGTCGGCGCATGAAACTGCCATGTCGATGAGTTCCCTGTCGGTCGCGTCCTCTGTCTTCGCTTCCGGGATCACTCCGCCGCAGTACTTTTCGATCATCGAGATCGTGCGGGACACGAGGTTCCCGAGGTCGTTAGCCAGATCGAAGTTGATGCGCTTAAGCATTACCTCGTTCGTAAAGGCGCCGTCCTGCCCGAACGTGTACTCGCGGAGCAGGAAGTATTTAAGCGCGTCGATCCCGTAGCGGTCTATCAGCATGACAGGGTCGACGACGTTGCCCTTCGATTTGCTCATTTTGCCGCCGTCGATCAAAAGCCACCCATGGCCTATGACGTGCTTCGGGAGAGGCTCCTCGATCGACATGAGCATGGCAGGCCAGATGATGCTGTGGAACCTGACGATCTCCTTGCCTACGAGATGAACGTCGGCAGGCCAGTATTTGTTATACAGTTCCGGATCGTCCGGGTAGCCGAGAGCGGTGATATAGTTCGTCAGGGCGTCGAGCCAGACGTAGATCACGTGCTTTTCGTCGATCGGCACCGGTATGCCCCAGTTGAAACTCGTCCTCGATATGCAGAGATCGTCGAGCCCCTGCCTGATGAATGACGCCATCTCGTTGCGGCGCGTCTCAGGCTGGAGGAAATCGGTGTTTTCGATCAGGTCGAGCACTCTGTCCTGGTACTTGGAGAGGCGGAAGAAATACGCCTCCTCGCTCGCTTTTTCGACAGGCCTGCCGCAGTCAGGGCAGCAGCCGTTCACGAGCTGCGTCTGGGTCCAGAACGATTCGCACGGTGTGCAGTACCAGCCCTCGTATCTGGATTTATAGATGTCGCCCTTCTCGTACATCTTCATGAATATCTGCTGTACGCGCTTCACATGGCGCGGTTCCGTCGTCCTGATGAAATCGTCGTACGAGATCTCCATCGCCGACCAGAGTTTTTTGATGCCACCGACGACCTCGTCGACGTACTGCTGAGGGGTGACGCCCTTTTCGTCGGCGAGCTTCTGGATCTTCTGGCCGTGCTCGTCCGTGCCCGTGAGGAAATATACGTCGTAGCCCTGCAGCCTCTTGAACCTCGCGACCGCGTCAGCCATTACCGTGCAGTACGTGTGGCCGATGTGGAGATTCGAACTAGGGTAGTATATAGGCGTGGTGATGTAAAATTTGCCTTTTGATCTTGCGGTGTCTGTCACTTTTTTTCTCCGATAAAAAGCGGCGTTCCGGAGGGTCATGAAACCGCGCCGTCGCCGCGATGAATACTCCTGCGTGTCTTCCCGGCCTCTCAGCTGTCGAGATCCTCGTCCGCCCATTCGTTGTTGGACCATTCCTCTTCAGGCCAGTCCTCGTCGACAAAGATCGTCTTCATGATCTTATCGAGCCCGATGACGAGCGTCGTTCCGGCCACGAGGCCCACACCGAGTATGGCGAGCGCAGCCTTCAGAGCGGATCTCGTGTCTGCCGGACGTCCCGTGTTCATCTTGTTGTTCTTCATTTTCATATCCTTTGCCATATCGTGACTCCTTTCGCCGCTCCTACTTATCGGCGGTTTCCTCCGGATCTCTGTACGTTCTCGTGTTCAGGTAGTCGATGATCAGGTTAGCCGCCTGGTCGTCGCTGATGAAGCTGGTGTTTATCATCAGATTGTAGTTCTCGTACGCTCCCCACTTCTGTGAAGTGTGGTAGTTATAGTAGTTTGCTCTCGCCTTGTCGTAGTCGCGGATCTTCTGTCTCACCTTTTCCGGGTCATCGCCGTACTGGTTCACGCTGCGCTCGATCCTGTCCTCGAGTTCCGCGTAGATGAAGATGTTCGTTACTCCCGGCATGTCGCGCAGGACGTAGTCGGCGCAGCGTCCGATTATTACGCCCTCGTCCGTCTGGCCTATCTGGCGGATAACGTCGAACTGCGCCAGGAAGAGCCTTTCGTTCATCGGCATGGGATCCGCCGTGAAGTTCTCGCCAAACGCCATAGCCGATGAGAAACTGTATGAAATGCTGCTCTTCGCCCTGAGTTCGGCCGTCTCGATGATCTCGCGCGACAGGCCGCTCTTCTCCACCGCCATGTCGATGATCTCGCGGTCGTAGAACGGAAGTCTCATCTTCTCCGCTACGAGTTTCCCTATGATCCTTCCGCCGCTTCCGTATTCGCGGCTTATAGTTACGAGTTTTCTCATTTGTCTCCCTGCCTTGTCATTTATTGGGTGAAAACCTATTCCCTATTTTGATTATACCACCTTATCCGGTCTTATTCAGTCTGTCTCTGAGCGCTTCCCGGGCGATCGTGTCGTCGCCCTTATACGGAGCGCGTCCGTTCTCGCGATATATGTATTTTTCGTCGCCCTTTCCGAGCAGCAGGACCATGTCTCCCGTGCCCGCGAGTTCTATTGCGTATCTGATCGCCGTCTCGCGGTCGAGTATGAACTTATACGGTACGTTCGCGATCCCGGAGATTATCTCTCTGCCGATCTCCTCTGCGTCTTCGTCTCGCGGGTCGTCCTCCGTTATGACGGCAAAGTCGCAGTATTTATCGGCGAGCTCGCCGAATACCCTGCGTTTGGCTTTGTCGCGCTTTCCAGCCGATCCCGTCAGAACGATCAGTTTGTGTCCCGCGCCGATCATTTCGCGCCCGAACTGCATCATCTTTTCGATGCCGTCCGGAGTATGAGCAAAATCCGCTATCACGTGAAACCCCTGGCCTTCGTCGATCTGCTCGAGCCTTCCGCGCACCTGAGGGAGATCACCAGCGGAGCGTATGACTTCCCCGATATCGGCTCCCGATTCGCAGAGTGCCGCGATCGCCGCCAGCAGATTATATACGTTGAACTTCGCGATCAGATTCGTCACGATCCTGTACGTCACACCGCCGCGGATGAGATCGAATTCCGTCCCGTCAGGCCGCAGAACGATGTTCGCCGCTCTGTAATCGCATTCGTTGTCTATTCCGTATGATACGGTCCTCGCCCTCGATATTTCCTTCAGCTGCGCGTATCTCGCGTCATCCGCGTTGAGGATCGAAACGCCGTCCGGCTTCACGAATTCGCTGAAAAGCCTCGCCTTGCAGGCAAAGTATTCGTCCATCGTCTTATGATAGTCCAGATGGTCGTAAGTCAGATTCGTGAACACCGCGACGTCGAAGCGTATCGCGTCGACTCTGTGATTCGCTATCCCCTGACTCGAGACCTCGAGCGCACAGGCTTTCATGCCGGCCGAGACCATGTCGTCCAGCGTCTTTTCAAGGAAAAGCGGATCCGGCGTAGTCAGATCCGGCGCCGTGTGGACGCAGCCGTAGTCGATCGATATCGTCCCTATGTATCCGCACGGCATCCTGTCGCCGCACATGTCGCGTATCAGGTTCGTTATCGTGCTCTTGCCGTTTGTTCCGGTGACGCCGAACATATAGAGTTTTTCGGCCGGAGCGCCAAAGAAAGTCCTCGCCGCCGAGTTGAGCGCGTCGAACGTATTCTCCACGCGGACGTACAAAACGTCTCCCGTGGCTGCCCCCGGCATCTCATCCGGCGAAAGCTCGAGCGAGAAGACGATGCATACGGCTCCGCGCGAAACGGAATCCCCGATGAACTCGTGGCCGTCGTGCGCGCTGCCTGGCAGACAGAAATACGCGTCTCCCCGTTTCACCTTTCGCGAATCCGAGGCGAGGCCTGTTATCTCTTTGTCCGCGCCGCTCTTTGAAATGAAATTTTCAAACAGTTCGTCCGATCTCATATGATCTATTCACCGTCATACGCCAGAACAGGGGCGTCGAGGCGGTAGGAAGGCATGACCTGGAGTTTGAATTTGTTCCAGCGGCGCTTGCTGTCGATGAGGCGCTTTACGTCCTGATCCTCGCAGACGCCCGTCCTGATGTATTTGTCGAGCGTGTCGTACGTGAAGCCGAGATTGTCCTCGTCGGTCAGGCCGGAAAGCCCGTCTAGCGGGATCTTGTCGACCAGTACGTCCGGAAGTCCGAGGAGTCTGCCGACGGCTTTGACCTCCTGAACGGTGAGAGTCGAAAGCGGGCTGAAGTCTCCGACGGAATCGCCGTAGCGCGTGGAATATCCGACCCAGTCCTCAGACAGATTGCAAGTGTTCGCGACCCGGCCGTTCACGGACTGAGAGACGGCGTAGGTCGCGGTCATCCTGATCCTGGCCGGCATGTTGGTGCGCGTCTGAAGACTTATCTCGCACGGCATGTTCTCCTCGAGTTCTTCTGTGAGAGCCTCGCACGTTTCGCCGATGTTTATCGTAGTATATTTGATCCCGAGCGTGTCGACCAGAAGGTGCGACATGTCGATGTCAGGCTGATCCCCCTGCGGGAGCAGCACGCCGAAGACCCTGTCTTTACCCAGCGCCTCGACACAGAGTGCCGCGGTCACCGAACTGTCCTTGCCGCCGCTTACGGCGACGACTGCGTTGCAGCCCTTGCCGTTTTTCTCAAAGAAATCCCTGATCCAGGCCACTATTTCGTTTTTTGTTTTTTCCGCGTCAAACTTATACATCTCTTCCCATCCTTCCGATTATCTCGGGATATCTCCGCCCGACAGGACCTTATCGTAGACGGCTCTCTCGCCTCCGATGAATTTCGGGCGCGTGCGCGCGCAGACGACGTGAGCGTGTCCGATGGATTTCTGATCGATCCTGACCGGGACCGCCACAGGTCTAAGCTGCATGCCGATCAGCGCGTCGCCGATGTCGATGCCTCCGTCTGCTTTGATATTCTCGAGCGCGACGGGGTCCTTCGCCCTGTTGTAGACAGTCATGGCAAAAGCGCCGCCCGCGTGCATCTGAGGGACCACGTTCACGATCTCCGTCCCCGGCAGCAGAGCCTCTCTCTCCACGATGACGGCTCTGTTCAGGTGTTCGCAGCACTGTGCGGCCAGATAGATGCCTCTCTCGTCGAGCACCGGCTTGATGCCGTCGTACACGGCCTCTGCCGCTTCGAGATTCGATCCGCGGCCGATGTTCGATCCCATGATCTCGCTCGTCGAGCAGCCGACGACCAGAATGTCGCCTTTCTTCATGTGCGATTTTTCGAGGAGTTCCGTTGCTACGCGGCGCGCTTCTTCTTTGATCTCGCTGTTATCCATGTGAAACCTCCTATTCTACCGTGACGCTCTTCGCGAGGTTGCGCGGCTTGTCGATGTCCTCGCCCCGTTCGCGCGCTACGTAGTACGCGAAAAGCTGGAGCGGAACGACCGAAAGCAGCGGCGTCACCAGATCGTCGCACTGCGGGATGTAAATGACTTCCTTGCTTATCTCTTCCAGATTGTCGTGGCCCTCCTTGGTGATGGCAACGACGTGAGCGAATCTGGCGTTAACTTCCACTATGTTCGAGCGCATCTTTTCAAACAGCGCGTCCTGCGTCGCCAAAGCGATGACCACCGTCTCAGGCTCCATGAGCGCGATCGTGCCGTGCTTGAGTTCCCCCGCTCCTATCGCGAACGAGTTGATGTACGATATCTCCTTCAGTTTGAGCGAGCCCTCGTACGCGACCGCGCAGTCGAGCCCGCGGCCGATGTAGAATACCTCGTCGCGGTTGTACAGGTGCTTGGAAAGATCCTCGATCTGATGCCTGCCGTCGAGGATGGTGTCGATCTTATCCGGGACCGCGCGCAGTTCTTCTATTACGCGCTTCCGCTCTTCAGGCGTTATGGTCCCCTTAAGATCGGCAAAATACAGCGCTATCAGATACATGCAGACGAGCTGCGTCGTGTATGCTTTGGTCGAGGCGACGGCGATCTCTGGGCCTGCCCACGTGTAGAACACGTCGTCAGACTCTCTTGCGACGGAACTTCCGACCACGTTCACGACGGACAATACCCTGGCGCCCTTTGATTTTGCCTCTCTCAGGGCTGCGAGCGTATCGAGCGTCTCGCCCGACTGGCTTATTGCGATGAACAGAGTGTGCTCATCGATGATCGGGTCGCGATAGCGGAATTCCGAAGCCACGTCGACCTCCACCGGGATGCGCGCCAGTTTCTCTATGACGTATTTGCCCACCAGCCCGGCGTGGTATGCCGTGCCGCACGCTACTATGCAGATGCGCGAGAATCCCTCGAGGTCTTCCTTTGTCAGGGAAATGCCGTCGAGCCTGACATTGTCGTTTTCGTCGATGCGGCGTTCGAGCGTCTCCTTTACGGCTCCCGGCTGTTCGTTTATCTCCTTCAGCATAAAGTGCTCGTATCCGCCTTTTTCGGCGTCCTCGATGCTCCAGTTGATCTTCATGCTCGCGCGCCGGACTATATCGCCGTTCTCGTCATATATCCTGATGTTTTCCGGCGTCAAAACGACCATCTCGTCGTTCTCGATGAGGTAGATGTCGTTAGTGTATTTCAGAAGAGCCGGGATATCGGAAGCAAGATAGTTGCATTCCCTGCCGATGCCGGCGATCATAGGGGCGTCCTTTCTGTACGCGACGATCTTATCCGGCGTGTCGGCCGCGATCACGGCAAAGGCAAAAGTCCCGCGCATAGCCGCGACGGCGTCGAATACAGCGGCTTCCAGGTTTTCCCCGTTTTCGCGATAGCGTATGGCTACGAGCTGCGCGATGACCTCGGTGTCCGTTTCGGTGAGGAAGCTGACGCCGTATTCGTCTACGATCTCCTGCTTCAACTCCATGTAGTTCTCGATTATTCCGTTGTGCACGACGGCTATCTTTCCGTCCTCGCTGAGGTGCGGATGCGCGTTCAGGTCGGAAGGCGCACCGTGCGTCGCCCAGCGCGTGTGGCCTATGCCGCACGTTCCCTCCGGCACATTGCCGTAGAGCATCTTCTCGAGATTGTCGAGCTTGCCCTTGCATTTGCGGACGTCGAGCCTGCCGTTAGACTGAACGGCGATCCCGGCTGAGTCGTAGCCCCGGTACTCTAATTTCCTGAGCCCTTCGATTATGAAATCGACGGCCTGCTTATGGCCGACGTATCCTACTATTCCACACATAGATGAAGTTTCCTTTCAAATCAAAACGTCAAAGCGTCAGCGCGGGCGTCTCCCGCGGTGTGCCATTAATCTATTGACTATCAGCCTATTCGTATTTCGAACTGATCAGATCTGCGATGTCCTCGGCGAGTTCGCGGATCTGTGCGGTGTCCTTTCCCTCTATCATCACTCTCGCGAGCGGTTCCGTCCCTGACGGGCGGATCAGCACGCGGCCGTCCGAGCCTATGACATTCTCTGCGTCGCCGATGGCCCTGCGGACGTCGGGGTCATCCATGAAAATCTTTTTGTTGTCATTGCTCACGTGAGCGTTGACGAGCACCTGCGGATACATAGTTATCTCGTCCGCAAGTTCGGAGACTTTCCTTCCGGACGCGTCGAGTGCTTTCATGAACTGAAGCGAAGAGAGCGTCCCGTCTCCCGTGGTCGTGTATTCCTTGAAAATGATATGTCCGGACTGTTCTCCGCCCAGGACGCTGCCTGTCTTCCGCATCGACTCTATCACATACCTGTCGCCGACTCCGGTCACCTCGACGCTCCCGCCGATGACGTTTTCCACGTATTTATGGAGGCCCAGGTTGCTCATGACAGTCGCGGTGACTTTGTTCTTTGCGAGCCTGCCCTGATCGGCGAGGTATTTAGCCGCTATGCAGATCGTTTTGTCGCCGTCCAGCACCCTGCCTTTTTCGTCGACGATGATCAGCCTGTCCGCATCTCCGTCGAAGGCGAGGCCTATGTCAGCGCCCGTCCTGACGACCGTATCAGCCAGTTTCTCCGGGTGTGTCGAGCCGATGTGGTCGTTGATGTTGATGCCGTCAGGTGTGTTTCCGATGACGGTCGTATCTGCGTCGAGCGACTTATATACGCGCGGTGCCGTGAGATACGAAGCGCCGTTGGCGCAGTCGAGCACGACCTTGTATTTTTTCAGGCTGATGTCGATAGTCGAAAGCAGGAAATTGCAGTAGAGATCCGCGGCATTGTCGCCGGCCTCCAGGCATCTGCCTATCTGGTCTCCCGTGATATGCTCGTTAGCGTCTATCTCGCGGATTATGATGTCCTCGATCTTCTCCTCGAGCGCGTCGTCGAGCTTGTAGCCGTCGCCGTTGAAAAATTTGATGCCGTTGTACTCAAACGGATTGTGGGATGCGGATATGACTATCCCCGAATCTGCTCTGTAGTAGCGCGTGAGGTACGCTATAGCCGGAGTCGGAAGGACTCCCACCTTTATTACGTTGCCGCCGACCGCGAGGATGCCCGCCGTTATGGCGTTTTCGAGCATGTCCCCCGAAAGCCTCGTGTCCTTGCCTATGATGATCACCGGTCTGCGATTCTCCCGGCTGAGGACGGACGCCCCCGCTTTGCCGAGATTGAACGCAAGTTCGGGCGTGAGCTCGGAATTAGCCACGCCGCGCACTCCATCTGTACCGAATAATCTGCCCATGATTTTCTCTCCTGAATTGATCTATTTGTTTTTTGCGCCGCCGCTGAACTACTGTTCCGCTACGGTGACCGTTATCGACGAAGGAGACACGCTTATGTCCGAGACCTCCAGACTGCACTTCGCTGTAAGCGGAGCGGTCATCGATCCAGCACCCGTCGTATATCCCGAAACGTCGGCCGTGACGGTGACGTTCTCTTTTTTCAGGTCTCCGATAACGGAATCAAGGCCTCTTACCGTGACGGTGACCTGCGTGTCGCCTACGGTATACTCCAGATTGTCCGCTTTGCCGCTGAGCTGGATCTCCGACGCGGAGAACGTATATGTCTTCTCGGATACGGCGTCGACCGTCAACTTGAGGACGAGGTCGGAGTTCGCCTGCGCTATCTCTATCCCGTCAGGGAGATTTGAGAATTTTAGCGCGATCTCAGTATCCTTCGTGATATCCGTTATGTCTACCGTGTCCGCAGTTACGACGGTGACGGACGCCAGATCGTCCGCGCGGCCCTTGATCGTAACCGTTTCCGGGACCTCCGTCTTGCGGGAGGCGCCGTCGTTCGAGTCGTCCTTGATCGGGACAGTCAGTTTGACCTGTTTCGTCTTAGACAGGATGGACCTTACGGTCACCTGTTTCTGGGAAAGGCTGACGCCGGAGACTGCCACTCCGTCGCTCGTGAGAGGCTGCAGTTCCGCCGTGGCTGTCGACTCATTCTCGCTGACCATTGAAGCGTCGATGTTCCCGCGCGCCACGTCAACGAGATTTACGAGTGATTCCGCTCCGCTGACAGTTACGGTATCGGCGCTCAAGTCTATAAGCTCAGGCTCGCTGCCCTCGGCGAATGTTCCCGTATATACTATGTCGACGTCGACTGATTTGCTTATCAGCTTTTCGACTGTCACGATCAACTTGTTCGTGCTTCTCTTCGTGACAGTGATGCCGCTCGGGACGCGCAGTACTATGTTGATCTCGTTCTCGCCGACACCCGCACTGCTGACGTCCGCGGTCGCCCCGATGTCTCCCGCGCCGAGGCTGCTGACGACGCTTCTGTTCCCGGATACTTCTATGTCGATGGTCGAAACGTTGACGCTGCCCACGGCCAGACCTCTCTCGGCGAGAAGGTCGGAGTGAACGATGTTCACCGTGATATCCCTGACGGTGCGCGTATCGGTAGGCTTTACGTAGCCGACGACGTACGCCCAGAGGAAGACCGCTATGACAAAAGAGAGGATGACCTTGAACTTCTTGTTGTTAAGCACTCTTCCCGCCCCCTCTCTTCTTTTTCAGGAAGCGGATAATCGGATTCTTCTCCTCTTCCTCAGGTTTGAGGTATATGTTGAGAAGGTATTTTTCAATTCCCTTGCTGTCTAGGAACCGCGTCAGCCTGCCTTCGCGTGCGACGGAAATGACGCCGCTCTCCTCGCTCACGATTATCGACACGGCGTCTGTGTGTTCCGTGATCCCTATGCCCGCGCGGTGGCGGGTGCCCAGTTCTTTGCTGAGCGAGAGATCGGATGTCAGCGGCAGTACGCATCCCGCGGCATAGACTTTGTTATCGCGCAGGATCGCCGCTCCGTCGTGGAGAGGAGCGCCCTTGTAAAAAATATTGCCGAGCATTTCCGAAGAAATATCGGCGTCGATCACCGTACCGGATTCGATCACGTCGCCGAGGGAATCGAGCTGCTCCACGACCATCAGAGCGCCCGTCCTCGACTCGGAAAACGCGTCAACCGCTTTTACGATCTCGTCGACTACGTATTTAGCCGACGTCTTATCGATGCGGCCGTTCCTTCTGATCGCGCCGCGGCCCATATATTCGAGGCCTCTGCGGAGTTCCGGCTGAAAAAGTATGATGAGCGCGACGAGACCGATCGTCAGCGTGTTCCTGAGGATCCAGTTGAGTGTATAAAGATTCAGAAGATTCGAAAGGAGATAGACGCCGAAGAGGAGAAGTATCCCGCGGACGAGCTGCTGAGCCCTGTTTTTTGCGATGAAGGTGATCACTTCGTACGCTATGAACGCGACTATCAGGATATCGATCACGTCCGAGATCCCAAAGCCGGTCATCAGATTTGCGATGAATTGTCTCATGTTCTTCCCCTTCCGCACTTTATCGTTTCATTTTATCAAAAAAAGCCATATATTTCAATAGCGGTTTGGGATACGGACAAATCGCGGCCGGCAGCCGGAATGACTGAAATAAAAAAAAGCAGAACATCGACGGGGCTTTTTCTATAATGATAAGACCGATTAAATTCAGTATGTAATAGATAAGAATGCGTATCATTACAAAAAAGTACACTCTGAGTGAAATTTTTATTGGCATGCCTCCGCCATGGTCCTACCGTTTGATTAGGGACAATTATTAACTTCATTACATTTCTTCAACTTACAACCATTCGATGTTTATTTATTAACCAAATCAAACCTGTTAAGGACATACCTATGGAGGTGCGTTATGTTAAAAAAGGTTTGCGCTGTCATCCTCTATTTGATTATCTGCTTTTCTATAGCGGGATGCGGCTCATCAAATGAAAATTCCAACAACGAATCTGGTGGAGACCGCACCGTCAGGATCGGTTTCAATCTGGCGAATGCAAGCACGCTTGACGTCTGGGCTACTTCTTACAACTCGGTTTTCCAGGTATCTGATGCAATTTTCGACCGCCTGCTCGATAAGGACCCGGAGACTCTCGAACTTAAATGCAATCTGATCGAAGATTTCCCGACTGTTTCAAGCGATGGTCTGACCTACACTTTTAAATTGAAAGAGGGAGTGAAATTCCACGATGGAAGCGAACTGACTTCTGACGATGTGGAATAGAGCCGCATAATGCACATCGTTTTATCAACAATTCCGGCGAAAGCGTTGAAGTTATGATGGTCAGAGTATAGAAGGAATTAAAAAGCGGACCTTTACAGGTCCGCTTTTAGATAAATAGGACTATCTGTCTTTTATCTGGTCTCCAGGATACCGTAGTTCCCGTCGTTTCTCTTGTAAGCGATGCTGACGGTATCGGTCTTGCTGTCGACGAACGCGTAAAAGTTGTGTCCGCTCATCTCCATCTGGAGAACGGCGTCGTCCGGAGTCATCGGAGTGAGAGCCAGTTTCTTGGTCCTGACGATATTTCCTGCAGGAGTCTCCTCCTCCGCCTGAGGGATCGCCTCGAACCTGACGGATTTATTATTCTGGTAACGAGCCTGAAGCTTGCCTTTGAACTTCGACATCTGACTCGAAAGCTTGTCTACTGCGATATCGATCCCCTCGTAAGCGTCAGAGGCGAGGACTTCCGTTCTGAAGAGCGCCCCCTTCGCGTTGATGTTCACTTCTGTTTTTACTCTGCCCCTTTCCTGCGAAAGATATACCTTCGCGTCGATGTCATCGGAGAAATACTTGCCGAGTTTCTCGAGTTTCTTTGCGATAGTGTCCTCGAGCTGTCTGTCCGGGGTGTAATTTTTGCCTGTGATGATAGTTTTCATGGGCTTCCTCCTTGCTGTTCCCACGCTGCGCCGCGCATGCGTCCTACAAAAGCCGTACGGGGCGGGAAGGAACCATTTATTTAAAACATTATACCATGTTTTTGCATCAAATATTCATTCCGGCGGTGTATTCAAGACTCCCGTCAGACATCAAAAAAGCCGGCGGCGGGAGACGCGCGCCTGACCTGGTCTTTGACCCCACACTTGCCTTGACCGGAGTTTCTCCGAGGACTTACATCTAGACTATGCCATGCTCGCCGGCGCATCATGACGCCGGTTTACGTGGATCCTTTTGCCCATAGCTGGCCTGGACTTTCAACCACAGACACGCGCGCCTCTCCCGCCGCCGGCGCGCTGCGTATTCAATTTTTACCCCAGAGGTCTGGCCGCAAACGCAAACATGAAAATGTCTCCCTCGTCTGATCCTTCCAGCGCTCTGGCGCACTCCGCCGCCGTGCTTCCCGTCGTGCAGAAATCGTCGATCAAGGCGATGATCCCTCCCTCCGCGAATCCGTCGAGTCCGGGTTTCATGCGCATGCTGCCCTCTATGTTCAGCGTGCGCTCCGAAGCGCCGAGGCCTCGCATCGCGTCTGTCTTCCTGACGCGCTCCAGCGCGTCGACGGTCGGCACACCGGTCCTTTCGGTCAGGAATCGGGCGATGAGTTCTGACTGGTTGAAGCCGCGTTCCCTGAACCTGTCTTCGTGTATCGGAACCGGCACGAAGAGATCCGGCCTGATGCCGGAAGCCGCCAGACGGTCGGCCATGATCTCCGCTATATGCCTGGCGACGTATTTTCTTTTGCCGTATTTAAGCGAGAAGACTATGCTCCTGCCGTAAATGCCGTAGTCCACACACCTGATGACCGGAATGCCGCTTTTTATCAGCGGCGGATCGATGTTCCACCCGAGGCGCGACATACATTCGTCGCATAGAGAGTAAGTCCTGGTGTCGTCGATGATCTTTCCGCAGCATACGCAGTATATCGAATCGGGAAAGAGCAGATCCTCCGCGGCGGAAACGACAAGCGAAGCCTTTGAGATCAGAGATCCCGTGCGGACCGGCAGATCATTCATCGGCCGACTCCTGTACCATCGCTATGGCTTCAAGCCTTTTACCGAGGCCCGAATACCTGAGCGCGACGCGGTTGTTGTCGATCATCGCGTTCATCCTCTGTCTGGATCCGCAGAGCACCACCAGCTTCTTGCCGCGCGTCACCGCCGTATACAGGAGGTTGCGCGTCGAGAGCATCGGCGGGAACCACGAAACGGGTATGACTACGGCCGGGAATTCGCTTCCCTGTGATTTATGGACCGTGATGGCGTAAGCGTGCTCGAGTTCGTCGAGCTGCGTGAAATCGTACGTTACAAAGCGCTCCCCGTCAAAGACGACCGTGAGCGTCTGATCTTCCTTGTCTATCGAGGCGACAAAACCCACGTCGCCGTTGAAGATCCCCATCCCCTCATACGGTTCCTGCTTTGATCTCCAGGCGGCCTGATAGTTGTTCCTGATCTGCATGACCTTATCCCCCTCGCGGAAGATGCGGCCAGCGTGGTTCTTCTCTGCCTTTGACGGCGAAGGAGGGTTGAGGGACCCCTGAAGCATGACGTTCATGGATACGGTCCCGAGCGTCCCCTTGCGCACCGGCGTAAGGACCTGGATGTCGCGGAGCGGGTCGAGATCCTTGTAATACGACGGGAGCATGGTCTGTATCAGTTCGCGTATGAGAGACGATATCTCAGCCTCGGTGCGCCTTTCCATGAAGAAGAAATCGTTGTCGCTCCTGTTGTATTCCGGGTATTCACCGGAGTTTATCCTGTGCGCGTTCACGACGATCAGGCTCTCCTCCGCCTGGCGGAATATCTCCGTGAGCTTAGTCACTTTTGCGTATCCGCTGTCGATGACGTCCCGCAGCACATTCCCGGCGCCGACCGGAGGGAGCTGGTCGCTGTCGCCTATCAGGATCAGCCGCGTTCCCGTCTTTATCGCCTCTGCCAGAGCGTTCATGAGCATGAGATCTATCATGGACGCCTCATCGACGATGAGAACGTCGCACGGAAGCTGCTCGTCCGCGTTCTTTCCGAAGCGCATCATGTCGGCATCCTCGTCGTAATAATACTCGAGCAGGCGGTGTATGGTGGAAGCCTCATGGCCGCTCGTCTCGGTGACGCGCTTTGCCGCCCGGCCCGTCGGAGCCGCGATGAAAGTGGTAAACTCGCTTCTGTCGAATATAGCCAGAAGCGCTTTGATGATCGTCGTTTTACCTGTTCCCGGTCCGCCTGTGATTACGCAGAGAGCGTTCGACACGGAATCCCTGACCGCCGCGCGCTGTTTTTCCGAAAGTTCGATGCCGCTCACGGACTCAGCCTCGTCTATCAGGTTTTCGGCACCGGTGACCAGGGGCTTGAGAGGCGCGGCCTTCAGGCGTATGAAATTGGAGCAGATCTGCTGCTCCGCGGCGTAGAAGGGATATAGATAGACGACCTCTTCTCCGTCCAGTTCCTCGAGTTTGACTGTGCCGGAGACGGCGAGGTCGACCAGACATTCGTTCACCGACTCCGAGGAAACGTCCAGGAGTTCGACGGTCTTATCCGTCAGGATGCCGAGCGGCACGTACGTGCTGCCGTCCTCGGCGTAAAAGCGCAGAGTGTAGACGATCCCGGCTTTGATCCGTTCCGGGCTGTCCTGTGCTACTCCCAGCCCTGAGGCGATCGCGTCGGCTTTGCGGAATCCGAAACCGCGCACCTCTTCTATGAGCCGGTACGGGTTTTCCCTTACGATCTCGACAGCACCCACGCCGTAATTCTTATACAGTTTATACGCCTGCTCAGGCGTCAGGCCGAACTCCTGGAATTCGATCGAAACCTTCGCGAACATCCTGTTTTCGGCGTATGACGAGGCAATCTTCTCCGCTGTCTTAGGACCTATACCGCGTATCTCCGTGAGGCGCTCGGGATGCTCTTCGATGACTCTGAGCGTTTCGTCGCCGAATCTCGTTACGATCAGGCGCGCCGTGGCAGGCCCCGCACCCCTGATCAGATCGGAGCAGAGAAAATCGTAGATGGCTTCCTTTCCCTCAGGCATCACCTCTTCGGCCGACGTGAAATCAAACTGCTCGCCGAAGCGCGGGTGGACCTTGTACTCGCCCGTGACCTTCAGCCTCATTCCCTGCGTGCAGCGAGGCAGGTTCCCGACGATGGTGATCCACTCGGTGTCCGTTTCCATCTCGGCCACAGTGTATCCATTTTGTTCGTTTCTGAAAACGACGTTTGTGATCGTCCCCCGCTTTTCCTCTGTCAATTGGAATCTCCGCCTTTATCCTCCGCAAATGTAGGCTTGTATAGTCTGCGGTTGTCGAGAGTGCGTACGCGTTCGGTGAATGAACCCGGTTCGACGGTATCCAGCGCTTCCTCCATGTCGAACATGCGCGCGTCGATGATATCCAGATAGTGCAATATCTCCGCCTCCGGGAACATCGGCTTCTTAGGGCTGCCGAATTCCGGCTCGTAATGGTGCGAGAGGATCATATGCTCGAGCATGACGGCTTTCTCCTCAGGGATGCCCAATTCCTTAGAAATCTCGTCGATCAGAGTCGCGCCCTGCGTGATGTGGCCGAGCAGCTGCCCCTTGCGCGAATATCCCGAGGCGATCCCGAGTTCGGAAGCGTCGATCTCGTTCAGTTTCTCTATGTCGTGGATGATCACGCCCGTTACGACGAGGTCTTTATTGAGGAATTCGTAGACACCGCACATAGAAACGCCGTTAGCCAGCATGCGCTTCATATGCCAGAGCAGGCCGCCGTACTCGGCGTGGTGGTTGCGCGACGCGGCCGGGTAGTACATAAGGCGGTCTTTGTTATCCGTCAAAACCTTAAGCGCGACTTTTTTCATGTCCGGATCGCCTATCGCGTTCGCGGCGTCCAGGATGTAACGGTACATCTCGTCTGAAGGCTCCGGCGCTGCCTTGATGAAATCGCCGTAGTCGAGCCCGTCGGCGTCCGTCGCCTTACGTATGCGGGCGATGCGGAGCTGCTTCTGCCCCTGCCACTCGGAGACCTGAGCCTTTACCTTTACGACGTCGCTTTCTTTGATCGAGGAGAGCGCAGGCGTCTCCGCGTCGGAAACGTCCCATTTCTTTCCGTTGACGTCCCCCGTCTTATCGGAGAGATTCACGTCAAAATATTGTCTTCCGTTCGAGTCCGTCTTTATCTCGGCGGACTTTACGATGAAAAAACTGATTATCTCTGATCCCGTGACCAGATCGCGTACGTAGATGTCTTTCATTTCTGTTCTCTTTCTGTGTTTTCGCGATGTGTACTGCTGTAATCAATTATAGATTTTCCCCTTAGGACTGTAAACCCGCAAATATCCCCATTGACGGAAGGCACACAGTTCAGGCGCCAGACAGCGGAGTCCCGGCCGGGCAGGATCTTTGCCGATATTTCTTCCGCTCGGCAGGCGGCGTGCCGCGCTACAGCCACTTCTTTTTTCTGAACCAGAGGATCAGGATCGCCGCGATCGCGGCGGATATGACGAACACGCCCAGGTATCCGAATCTCCAGCCGAGTTCCGGCATGTTCCTGAAGTTCATCCCGTACCACCCCGCTATGAGGTTGAGCGGCAGGAATATCGTCGCGATGACCGTGAAATACTTCATGAGTTTGTTTTGTTCGATATCGATCTGCGTCTGGCACGCCTCGCGCATCTGCGTGACGTACTCGCGGAGATTAACGACGTTCGCCGAGAAATGGGCGACTCTGTTGCCTATGATCGTGAAACGCCTGACTCCGTCTTCTGTGAACAGGTCGTTGTCGTTCGCCGTCAGATTGTCGAAGATCATCATCAGGTCCTCGTAGTACTGCTTCATCCTGAGCAGTTCGCGCCTGAATCCGCTTATCGTCTCCATATAGTCCGAGCGTGAATCCCTGAGCGCGTTGTCTTCGGCCTTCGTGATCGAAGTCTCCAGGCGCTCGATCCGTCCCGCGTCGTGAGACAGCAGTTTGACGAAGAACTGATACAGCGCGCGCTCGTTCGAATTTCCCCCGGTCAACAGTTCCGCGCACTTTGCGTACGACCTTTCGTCGCTGCATATGAAAAAGAGGTCGTCTTTATCTATGTATATCAGCATCGGAGAGACATGCGTCTCCTCCGAGTTCACGTCATACCAGTCCAGCGCCAGTATGTCGCACGTTTCCAGGCCTTCGAACGACTCGGCCAGCCGCCCGCCGATGTGCTTCATGGCGTTAGGCTCCATGTGGCCCTCGTACTGCGAGAGTTCCTCCTGCATTATGACTTTCTGCATATGTGAATTTCCTCCGTTATCTTTGTCTCATCGCATATTTATGAATGCATACGCTGTAAATATCATACTCTCCGCGAGGGCAGTGAGAAAGAATAAAATCGGACCATAACCTCCCAGCCTTCTTTGATCGCGACGTTATCGAGCGGAAGCGTAATGACTTCCGAGATCATGGCCGCGATGAAAACGGGGAGCATGTACAGACGCGTGATCTCGACGCGCGTGCGCCCGCGGATCTCATAAGTGCTGTCTCCGAAAATTAAAACTGTTGACAAAGCAAAATCGCTTTAGTATAATCTTTTTTGCCGTTAAAGCGGCATGTTTGGTGTTCCGAGGTAGCTCAATGGCGGAGCGACCGGCTGTTAACCGGTAGGCTGTGGGTTCGAGCCCCACTCTCGGAGCCATTTATTTCGCCGGTGTGGCGGAATTGGCAGACGCACGGGACTTAAAATCCCGCGGTCCTTACAGATCGTACCGGTTCGACCCCGGTCACCGGCACCATCCAGGCAATAAACATCGCGGGGTAGAGCAGTTGGTAGCTCGTCGGGCTCATAACCCGGAGGTCGAAGGTTCAAGTCCTTCCCCCGCAACCACGCAAGTCCAGCCTCTTGAATATGCCGTTCAAGAGGCTTTTGTTGACCCGCGGTACTATTGTCTGTTAACGCGTTAAAGCGCGTCTGCCGGCGCATGCGCGACACGTCTATTTGTTTGAGGGTCATTTGAGATCAGAGAGGGGAAAAATATGTACATCGTTTGTCTGGACATGGAGGGAGTGATCGTTCCGGAGATATGGATCGCTTTTTCCGAGAAAAGCGGCATACCGGAACTTTCCGTCACTACGCGCGACGAGCCCGATTACGACAAACTCATGCGCTACAGGTTGAAGATCCTGCGCGAGCACGGCTGCACGATCCGCGACATTCAGGACACGATCGCTCAGATCGATCCGCTTCCGGGCGCAGTGGAGTTCATGGATAAACTGAGGGCGAACGGCCAGGCCGTCGTCCTGAGCGACACCTTCACGCAGTTTGCGATGCCGCTCATGGCTAAATTCGGTTATCCTACGCTGTTCTGCAACGAACTGGTGATCGGAGACGACGGAATGATAGATGATTTCAGGATGCGCATAGACCACTCCAAACTATCTACGGTGAAGGCGCTGCAGTCGATGGGCTACAAGGCGATCGCCGTCGGCGACAGCTACAACGACCTGGAGATGATCCGCCGCGCTGAGGTCGGATTTTTGTTCCGCTCGACACCTGCGATACAGGCCGCGAACAGCGATCTGAAAGCATACGAGGATTACGACGAACTGTACGATGCGATCGTCAGAGTGCAGGAACAGGGCATATAGCCGGGAACCGGATGAGAACGTCCCCGGAGGCAAGATCTCGCGCTTATTTTGATTTTATCCTTGCAATGCATCCGTTCATGCGCTAAAATATCAACCGTAATTGCGAATTTCGTTATTTTAAGAAGTGGGGTAAAAAAATGGCTAACATCAAATCCGCAAAAAAAAGAGTAAGAGTAATCGAGAAGAAGACCGCACAGAACGCGCGTGTCAAAGGCCACGTTAAGGAAGCGCTCCGCGCATTCGACGACGCAGTAGCAGAGGGTGACCTCGAAAAAGCGGCGGAGAAACGCACCGCAGCAGAGAAGGAACTCAAGCAGGCGGCGGCAAAGGGAGCACTTAATAAATACGCGGCTTCCAGAAAAGTTTCCCGCATTACGAAAAAACTCAACGCCGCAAAAGAAACGGCAAAATAAGTCTCACCCGTCCCCACCGGCGCATAAGTTAAATGCGCATGCAATGAGCAATAAAAAGCGACGCCCTATGTGTCTCAGGCGTCGTTTTTCTTTGCTGTTATTTTCGGTATGTTTCGATTCGATAAGGAGGCGCGGTCATCCGACGCGGCGCCGCCTTTTATCTTCTGATGAGCAGACGTTTAAGCCTCTTATACAGTATGAACGTCAGGAACGATACTATTCCGTATTTCACGAGGTTGAACGGGACGATCGAGTAGAGCATCATCGTGAAGAGGCTGTCGATGTGCGAATTGATCGCCGTCCCCGCTCCGACGATGGCTTCCATAGGCATTCCGTACAGTTTGGAATAGAGCGGGAACATGACGAACGTGTTCATGAACACCGCGCAGACCGTCACCGACAGCGTACCGACGATCAGAGAGATCGCCGCCCACTTTTTGCCCTTCTTAAAATGATAGACGAGCGCAGCCGGGAGCATGTAGCACGCTCCGCAGACGAAGTTTGCGATCTCGCCGACGAAAGCCGTCTCAGAGCCTTTTACGATGAGTTTCAGGATCAGTTTCAGCGCGCACACCAGAAGGCCTTCGACAGGTCCGAGCATGAATGTCGCCAGCATCGCCGGGAGGTCGGCAAAGTCGAACTTCATGAACCCCGGCGCAAGCGGCGTCGCAAAGTCAAAGTACATAAGCACCGCACTGGCTGCGCCGAACATCGCGATCATAACGAGGTTCCTCGTGGTCAGCACCTTGTGTTTCTTTAAGCCGACCGGCTTTGCCTCCACGCGCTCTTCCCTGTGGACCGCCGCTGCCGGCGTCTTCACTGCTGCTTGGATTTCCGATTCCATAATAAAAACCTCCATTTCCTGGGGCGGCTGTCCGGCGCGCTAAAAACTCGCGCCTTTACATACGCCGGTCTCCCATCTTTTCGATGGACTCATATGACCGGCTCCCCGAAACAGAGGATCTGTTCAAAATCATCCATCTTTTCCCATCCGGACTGACCCCGCCCGCTGCCTGTCTGTCTGTCTGACACGCACGTCGGGGAATACCGTCGGTCCCGGGATTTCACCGAGTCAGCCTTTTTCAAGGGTTGTGGACTGTCACCACCGGTCAGGACTCACACCTGCCTCAAAGATAGTTGTCTATGCAATTATCGTTACCGCGGAAAAACCCGCACAGATATTCTATATCCGTGCGGGCCATATGTCAATACCGCTATCCGATCAGCCCGATGACGGTCTCGTAAGTGATGTTCGGCACGTTCAAGAACGTCTGGCGCATGTCCACGCGCTCCGTGAGCATATGTCCGTCGCGCCCGAAGGAGCCGATGTTCACGACGGGAACGTTTATCTCCAGGATCTTATCGACGTCGTGGAAATATTTGACCTTCCACGCAGGCATGTTCTGGGCGACGGCGTCGAACGACTCTCTCGTATCGCACAGCGCCATGAAACTTGAGTCTGAGATGTACGGGTAAAACATGCGGGTCTTTATCTGACGCTGCGCCTCAGGGCGGATCTTTTCCACCGCGTTCTCCACCGCGTCGAGCAGAGCCTGCTCTTTCGGCGTTCTTCCTGTCATCTCTATGCGGGCGCTGAACACGGATCCGAAGAACAAAACAAGCGCGGGGCTCTTATCCTCGTACCATTTCCAGACTTCCTCCGCGACCGCCAGGCTGTACATCCTAAGGTCCATCTCAGGATGCTCGCGCTGCAGGTTTTCCGAAAATTCCCTTATCTCGTTCCTGAAAGCGTCCCCGTGCGCCGCGGCCGCCTCGTCGTAGAATTCCTTCCACGTGTAGACTCTCCGCTTCCACGGGAGCCTCGTGAACGGCACGTCGCTGAGTTCGCAGTAGCGCTTATACTCGGCGTTCAGATATTCGATCACGTTGTCGAACGACTGCTCGCCGACGGCTTTGCACTTTGCCAGAACGGTGTCCGGCCCCATGCCGTGAGTGAAGAAGTTATAGTACGAGAACGCCGTAAGCGCCGTCTGGACCGTGTATCCGACCTTAGTGTCGGTCTGTTTCAGCGAGATCGGAGGGATCGTCACCTCGCCCTGGGCTATGTCGCAGAGATCCGTGTTAAGCGACATGTTCCTCGTGACCTCGGCGATCAGGAGATTGGGATCGAACGCCGCGAACGCGGAGCCCACGTGGCTTTCTTTGCCGAACGCCGCGAAGCATGGCAGCAGTTTGCCGATGCTCCCGTAGTAGATGTACCTGTTCTCGTCTCCCGGCACGTAGTTCGTAGAATAGTCGGCGTTGATGCACGCCACGTACTCGAACCCTTCAGTCTTTTTCAGGTCGAGCAGGTAGTCGACCCCCGTAATGATGCCGTGCGAATTATCCTCCTCGTCGCACTCCGCGATCTCCACTATGTTCCCGTTGAGTTCCTCCGGATGCTCCGAGAAATATTTCATTATATACATATGTCCGGCTACCCCGGATTTCATATCCAGAGCGCCGCGCCCGAACATGAACTCGCCCGACTCTATGTCGTCGATGACGTTCTGAGGCAGGTCGAACGTCTCACGCAGTTTCTGCGGCAGTTCACCGGTCTTGAAGGCGTATTCGCGTATCGTGCCGAAATCGTCCACTCCGACTGTGTCGATGTGTCCTATCAGGATCACGGTGCGGTTCGACGTCCCTTCCGGCGTGCCCTCGCCCTTCGTTCCTTTCACGTAGCAAAGCGTGGAATGGCGCTCGACAAAGTCGTTTTTTGTCTGGAACATGATCACCTGCTCCGGGCGGTCTTTGAAATAGTCAAGGTTCAGAAAATAGTCGCGCACGTACTCCGCGACGCGCGTCTCGCCGCCGGGTTCTTTGTTGATGCTCGGGATCGCGACCATCTCCGACGTGAGACGCTTCACTTCGCTGTAACTGTCGAGTTTCATTTTGCTGACGCTCCTTTCGTGAGAAGAATTATTCTAACTCGATTTTATTTATTCGCGCACCGCTCGTCAATCTTTCCGGACATTCATGCGCTTCGTCCGCGTGGCCGTGTTATCGTGTGATATAATGTGAGTCGGGAGCAAAAGGCGAGTTTTGGGATCTTACAGGGACTTCGGGAGGATCGGTGATGGATCAGAAAAAAACCTGCGGGCGCACGTTCGTTCCGGCGCTCCGCATACAGGGCCTGCGCGACGCGGCTACGTCGGAAATGATCAGTAAATGCGAGGACCTCGAACGGCGCGGGATCGACTACGTCGCTTTAACGGTCGGCGAGCCGGATTTCGATACGCCGGAATACATCCGCAATGCGTGCAAAAAAGCCCTCGACGAGGGCAGGACGCGCTATATCGAGGATCAGGGAGTCCTCGAATTCCGTCAGGCGATCTGTGAAAAGATGGAGCGCGACAACGGGCTGCATTACACTCCGGACGAGGTCATGGTCACCACCGGAGTAGCGATGGGCATGTTCATCGCCCTGCTATCGACTCTCGACCCCGGCGACGAGGTCATGATACCTGATCCCGTATATATCACTTATCCTCAGATACCGCTGATCGCCGGCGCAAAGATCGTCACGTACGACATCCTCGAGGATAACGACTATCAGGTCGACGTCGACGAGATACGCTCTAAGATCACCGACAAAACAAAGGTCATCGTCATCGTCTCCCCGAGCAACCCGACGGGCGGCGTCCTCAGCAGGAAGTCCGTCGAGGCGGTCGCTGAGATCGCAAAGGAGCACGATCTGCTCGTCATTTCGGATGAGATATACGACCATTTCGTCTATGACGACGACACCGAACTCGTGAGCATCGCCTCGCTTCCGGGCATGAAGGAGCGCACGCTCGTTTTGAACGGCCTGTCTAAGTCGATGGCAATGACAGGATGGCGTGTCGGCTGGATCGCCGCACCAAAAAAGATGATCGACCCTATGCGCCGCTTTGCCTTCTACGTTACAGCCGGAGGGACCTCGTTCGTCCAGTACGCAGGGATCACTGCCCTGAGAGAGGAAGACGGCTCGATCGAGCGCATGCGTCAGGCCTTCAAGGAGCGCCGCGATTTCCTTGTCGACGGCATAAACAGGCTGGAGCACTTCAGCTGCAAAAAGCCCGAAGGGGCGTTCTACATATTCGTGAACATCAAAAAGACAGGCATGACGTCGAAGGAATTAGTCGACCTCGCTGCCGATAAATACCGGCTTTTCACCCTCCCGGGCACAGCGTTCGGAAGCAACGGCGAGGGCTACATCCGCCTCTCGTACGCAAAGAGCATGGACGTGCTGAAGCGGGCCGTGGAGATCCTGGACGAGATCGACAAAGACCTGACCGCGGCAGGAGTATAGCAGAACACGCTTCACCGGAGCCTCCGCAGTATACCTTCCGCTCACGGAAGATTCCGTAGGAATTCCGATTTTACGCTGTTGACAAGCGGAAATCCGTGTGCTAATATAATTTCTGCTGTTGAAAACGAGCGCCATTAGCTCAGCTGGCAGAGCACCTGACTCTTAATCAGGGTGTCCAGGGTTCGAGCCCCTGATGGCGCACCAGTAAACCCGAGATCGCATACTGACGGTCCGGGTTTTTTCTTATATGAAATATCAAACGGGCGGCCTCATACGGCCGCCCGTCGTTTCGGCACAGATCTTGGAACTGCCCTATTTCAGCAGGTTCATTATCGTCTGATATACGAGTTCAGGCGTGTACTCGAACGTGAAGCGCGTGTCGATCCTTTCGGTGAACTTATGCGCGTCTTTGCCGACCGTACCGATGTCGACGACCGGAAGGTCGAGCGCCTGCATGTCCTCAAGCGGCAGGCTGTATATCTTGCCTTCGCCGTATCCCGGCATGTTCCTGACGAATTTGTCGAGGACGTGAGGATCCTTCGGAGCGGCGCCGTAGCTCAGGTCGCTGATGCAAGGCAGAAACTTCTTCTCCAGCAGCGTATAGTCGAACTCCGGATCGGCGTTTACGGTATCTATCGCTCCCTTTACTGCCTCGATCAAAGCCTTTCCGCGCGGATCCGAATCGTCGACGTGGATGTGCGGATAATATGGAGGCGTCAGGTAGACGACGACCACAGGGTCCTTATCTGACCACATATCGTGCACGTAGTCTACGATCTTAAGCGATTTGTCTCTGACGTCGATGGTGTCGTCCGTCTTCAGTTCTTCGATATACGCGTCGACCTTTTCCTTGAGATCAGGCACTTCCGTCGCGACCGCGTCAAAGAGTTCCTCGTACGTTATCGTTCTGGCGACCCACGGCTGCTTGCGGAACTCGCGTCCCACCATACGGCAGTACTGCGCGTAGCGCTCGTTCAGAGTATCGACCACGTGCTGGAAGCACTCCTGCGCTACCTTTACCATCTTATCCAGGACCTGATCAGGCGTGGAATCATGAGTAGCGTAATTGAACATCAGTATGGCTTTGTTGGCGATCTGCACGGAGTACTCCGTCTTCAGGTCGCGCTGCTTGAGCGTTACAGGCGGAAGGGTCACCTCTCCGTCGACGGTGTCGCTGAATTCAGGGTTGAGGTTGACCCTTTCGGTGATGGCCGCTGCGATCTGGTTCGGGTCCAGACCGTCGAACGATTCGCCGACGTGGGTCTCTTTGCCGACGATATAGAACGTAGGCATCGTCTTGCCGACCGTGCCGACGTAGATGTATTTCAGCGGGTCTCCCGGATATGCCGGAGCCATGTAGTCGGTGTCGATCATCGCCAGATAGTCATAGTGCTTTTCCTCTCTCAGCTTGATGAGGTGCGGGACGAAGTTCAGCATGCCCGTCGAGTTGCCTTCCTCGTCGATGACAGCGGCGTAAACCAGATTGCCCTCGAAGTTCTTTATGTCTTTGCTGATCTCGTCCATGACGCAGATGATGATCGCGTCGCCCGATTTCATGTCGAACAGGCCGCGTCCGAACATGTATTTGCCGGACTGGAGGTCTTCCGTGACTTCCTTTGACAGTTTCAACTTGCTGAGGGCTTTTATCAGTTCGTCAGGCTTTGTCGCCAGATCCTTGTTCGGGCCGTAATCGCTGATGCCGACAGTATCGACGTGACCGATCATGACGACGGTCTTATCAGACGGGGCCTTCTCGCCGCGCATCTCCGCAACGACGATCTTGCGTCCGAGCAGGTCGTCCTTGCAAGGCACGTAGTACACGAGTTCGGGGTGCTTCTGGTAGTAATCGAGTCCTGCGATCGTGGCGTAAACTTTTTCCGCCATTTTCACTTCGTCCGGGGTGTCGACGACGCTTTTCTGCGATACGAAATCGAGAGCCATGTCGCGGATCTTTTTGCTTACTTCGGGTTTCATTCCTTTCGACTCCTTTTCTGCGTAAACGATTTAAAAAAGGCGCGCGGGCCTGGGGGAGACTCGCATGGCGCCGATCTGACTTATGAATTCCACGCAAAACCGATCACTTCGTCGATCATGACAGGCATGACGTCGACGAGGCTGTGTCTGCTGACGCGCTCGGTCCAACGGTGATAGTCCCTGCCTATAGGGCCGTAGAGGACGGCCGGAACGGAGAGTTCCCTGATCGCGTCCAGATCGAGATCGTATGTTTTTCCCCACATCGGATAGTTGGCCGCAACAGCGCTGAAATCGATGTCAGGCAGGTAAGTGTAGCTGTTGTCCGAAATTCCGGTAAAGTAGTTTTCCGAGACAAGTTTCTGTCCGAACTCGCGCTCGCTCAGTTCTCTTGCGAACTCGAAGACCTTCGTGCCGAATCCTTCTTTGCCCGGGATCAGATCGCTGTGGGTAGGAGGATAGTACGGCGGAGCCATCCCGATGAGTACGACCGGCTGCTTGATGTCGGCGTATTTCAAAAGTTCGTTCATCAGGAAAACAGTCGCATCCGGGAAACTCGTACCTTCCGCGATCTTCTTCGCTGCCTCGTCATAGATGCCGGCAAACGCTTTTTTGAACGTCTCGCCGTCTCTTTCGGTAAGTTTGGATACGAGTTCCCGCACCGTGAGGACGCGGGCCTGATAGTCGAGTTTTTCCCTGGTCTCGAAGTGGTTGAGTTTCTTAAATTCCGCGTACTCTCTGTTGAGCCTCTTCACTTCCTCGTCCGCGGCCCTGACAGCGATGTCCTTCAGCATCGCGATGATGTCGTCGGCCGTCTTGTCGAAGCTGAGGACAGTCATGTAGCCTGCAGCCTTGAACGGAAGCGTGGCGTCGTAATTGTCCTTCAGATCGCGGAAGCCCTGCCAGCTCGGCGGCATCGAGGCTTCGTCCTTATACACGTCGACGAATCTGAGCGAGCCCTGGGTCTCCGAGAAGATGTGCGTCAGAGTGTTCAGAGCGGAAATGCCATCGTAGCAGTGGCCGACGTGAGCCGCTATGCCCTGTGAAATGATGACGGGCAGTGTTTTGCCGACCGTTCCCAGAGACATGACCTGAGCGTCTCCAGATTCTGCCGCAGGCTCCGGATCGACCAGGAGCTTGTATTCCAATCCGTATTTCTTTTTCAGGCGAACGAGTTCGGGAGCGAACGCCCTCATTCCGGCGGAGTAGCTCTCCTCGTCCGCGACCGCGCCGAAGACGACGGAGCCTTCAAGTTCGCCCCTGTCCGCCAGTTCAGCGTATTTTTCGGTGAGGTACATGGCGATCGCGATGCCGCCTTTCATGTCGGCCGTGCCGCGTCCCCATATCCATTCCCCGGATTCGAGATCCGCGCGCGCCTTGTCATCGAGAGGCATCTTTGACAGTTCGTCCTCCAGTTCCTTACCGACGGTGAACGCCAGCGGAGCCGCCTCGCCGTAGACCTCGACGCTCACGACGTCGATGTGCCCCGACATGATGACGGTATTCCTGCTCTTGCCGAGTATGACGGCGTAAGGGACTTTCCTGCCGTACGGATCATCCGGGATCTCGAGGAATCCGAGCTGATCCGGATGCTTTTTCAGATACGGGATCTTCGAAAGAAAATCATAGACGTAATTCTCAGCGATCGTTTCATCCTTCGTGCAGCTGATCCCCGGGCACGCAACGAGCCCCGTCAGGATCTCAGCGATTCTCTCTCTGTCGCGCAATTCCATCAAAACCACCTCTTTCGGCCTTTGCGGGCCTGCACTGCGACAAAATATCACCGGTGCGCCTGCCCCGTTCCGGAGGCCTTCGTGCCGGTCCCATATATAACAACATGTTATCATAATTTTCAGTAGATGTCATCGAAAATACTGTTGCATAAATATAAATATGAATGTATAATAATCCATGTTTACGGATATCGATACGTGCCAGAAGGGGTAGCAAAATATGGCTCTGTACTTAAAAGGATTTCTGATAGCGGCGAAGGGGATTCCGATGACCGTTCTGGTCAGTCTCTTCGCGCTCGTGCTAGGTGTGGCGTTCGGCCTGCTGCTCGCTTTGATCAGAACTTCGAAAATCAAAATCCTTAAGGCGATCTCAAGCATATACGTCGAGATAGTGCGAGGCACGCCTATGATCGTTCAGGCGCTCGTCATGGCGTACGGGCTGCCGTACCTGCTCCAGTCGCATTCCGTCGAGTTCCGCTGGAGCAATCTGATAATCCCGGCCATGCTCGTCTGCGGCCTGAACAGCGCCGCTTATATGGCTGAAGTCATCCGCGGAGGCCTGCAGGCCGTTGACGCCGGTCAGATCGAGGCTGCTCAGTCGCTGGGAATGACGAAGGGTCAGATCATGAAGCTCGTAGTGCTCCCGCAGGCGATCAAAATAGTCATTCCGTCATTCGGGAACGAATTCGTCACGATGATAAAGGAAACGGCAGTCCTCTCGTACGTCGGCGTCGTAGAGGTCCTGCGCAGCGCGCAGCTCTGGAACGCGGCAACGTACAACACCTTCGAGGCCTATATCGGAGCGGCGGCTGTCTATTTATGCCTCACGTTCCCTCTCTCCAAACTGATCGGGCTGCTCGAAAAACGCATGAACAAAGGCTCTAAGAGCGTTTCGGGCGGGAAAAGCGTCTCAGGCCCCAAGAACTCATCCGACGCAAAGAGCCCCGCAAAGGAGGCTGCCGCTATATGATAGAAGCAAGACACATAGTAAAGAAATTCGGTCCGCTCACCGCCGTCAACGACGTGAGTTTCAAGGTGAACGACGGCGAGGTGATGTCGATAATAGGCTCGTCTGGCTCCGGCAAGAGCACCCTGCTCCGCTGCGTGAACCGCCTCGAGATCCCGGATTCGGGCGAAGTCCTGGTCGACGGCGACCTCATCACAGACGCCAACGTGCGCGAGATCAGGACGAAATCCGCGATGGTCTTCCAGAACTTCAACCTGTTCAATAACATGACGATACTCGGTAATATCACGGTTGCGCCTATCCACGTGCGCGGACTGTCAAAGCAGGAAGCGTCCGAAAAAGCTGAAGCGCTGCTGGAGACTGTAGGCCTGTCCGATAAAAGAGACGAGATGCCCTGCAATCTTTCAGGCGGCCAGAAACAGCGCGCCGCGATAGCCAGAGCGCTCGCGATGGACCCGGAGATCATTTTGTTCGATGAGCCGACGTCGGCCCTTGACCCGGAAATGGTGGGCGAGGTGCTGAATGTCATAAACAAACTGGCTGCCGAAGGCATGACGATGCTGATCGTCACGCACGAAATGGGTTTTGCACGCGAGATCTCGGATCGCGTCATTTTCATGACGGACGGAAGCATCGTCGAGGAAGGGACCTCAGACGAGATCTTCAACCATCCGGTCCACGAGCGCACCAAAGCGTTCATCGGCAGTTTCATCCGCTGAGTCCTGCGGACCTGTGATATCAGATCAAAAAACGCCCGCGTCCGGATCGCTCCGGGGCAGGGCGTTTTTTGTCAACTTTCAGCGGCTGTTATCTAATCAGCGTCTCTAGTGTTATCTTATCAGCGTCTGTAGACTTCTTCGCCAGCGAGATAAGTGGCGTCGACTTTTACGTTGATCAGGTCATCCTCCGGGATCGCGAAAGGATCGCGGTCTGTGACGACCAGATCGGCGAATTTGCCGGTTTCAAGCGTGCCCAGATAATCCTCCTGGCCGACGGCGTACGGAATGTTCTTAGAGTACATGCAGATCGCGTCGTATACCGAAACCTTTTCTTCAGGATGCGACCCGCCGTCCGGGTACCCGTCCTGATCCTTGCGCGTGACAGCGGCGTAGATGCCGATCCACGGTGAGAAGTTCTCTACCGGAGAATCGGACCCGCCGAGCAGCATCAGACCGTGGTCGAGATACGTCTTCCACTGATAGCTGTTCGCGGCGCGCTTTTCGCCTACTCTGTCGACGATCCAGTGAAGGTCCGTGCAGTAGAACGTAGGCTGTATGTCGAGGACGACAGGGAGATGGCTCATGCGCCTGATCAGGTCAGGATTCGCCATCTGTGCGTGTATGATCCTGAAAGGCAGCCTGTCCCTCTGCTCTCTTTCCGTCATGCCGTGTTCGCGGCTCTTCTGAAGCGTGTACTCTATCGCGGTGACGACGGCGTCGAGGCCTTTGTCCCCGATGCAGTGCGTCGCAGGCTGCAGACCCATCTCGTAAGCTTTCAGGATCCTCTCGTTCAGTTCGTCCTGAGACTGGATGAGGATGCCGTCTGTCGTCGGGTCGTCGTTATATGGCTCGAAGAGTTTGGCCGAGCGCGAGCCGAGCGCGCCGTCGGCGAACGACTTGAACCCGCCGTACTGGACCTTCCTGTACGGATCGTCCATGGCTTTCTTAGGAACAAAAGGATCCGTATAGTATGTGTCGAGATATATCGAGACCCTGAGCGGGAGTTCGCCCGCGCGGTCCAGATTCAGGTAATCGCCCAGGTCCTCCGTGTATTTCCAGATGTCCGCGGCGTACGTATGTATCTGCGTGATGCCGTCCGACGAAGCCTCGCGGAGCGCCTGCTTCATCAGTTTTTTCTTTGTCTCCGGCTTCTTCGTGTCGTCCGGGATGAGATTGTCGTAGATCCCCTGCGCCTGTTCGCGGATAATGCCGTTAGGATATCCTTCGGCGTCGAGTTCGACCTTTCCATGCTCCCCGTATACGAAGTTCCTGCCGATGCCCGCCTTCTCGAGAGCGGCGGTGTTAGCGATCGCTGTGTGCAGGTCGACCCTCTTCATGACGATCGGATGCCGGGTGCTGGCTTTGTCGAGAAAATCGCGCTTAGGCAGCGTGCCGTCCCAGTCGGACCATTTAGACTCGTCGAAGTTGTTGCCCCTGATCCACTCGCCCTCCGGCGTTTCGTCGGCGCGCGACTTCAGCATGGCGATCGCCTCTTCGGAATTTTTCGCCCCGCTCAGGTTCACGGTCAGCAAAGTCTGGCAGTACGCGAAAAAGTGAAGGTGCGAGTCGCCGAGTCCAGGCAGCATGGCGCGTCCCGCCAGATCGATCGTCTCCCGGGCGTCGACTCCCGCGGCGGCGTCTTCGTTCGTTCCGATAAAAACGATCCTGCCGTCCTTTACGGCAAGCGCTTCCCTGCAGATACCTTCCGCCTCGAGCGTGTAGATCCTGCCGTTGATGAAAAGTTTGTCCGCTTTAAGTTTCATTTCCATGACTCCCTTCACGTCTGATACGTCTGATTCTGCTATTTCATTATCCTGCGGGCGGCCGAAACGATCGCGTCCGCGTCCATGCCGTATTTGGCTCTGAGTTCGTCAGGCTTGCCCGACTCTCCGAAAGTGTCGAGCTGGCCGACCATCTCTATCCTCACCGGGCAGAGCTTCGAGGTCGTCTCCGCCACTGCCGAGCCCAGTCCGCCGATCACAGAATGCTCCTCTGCGGTGACGATGCGCCCGGTCTCCTTTGCTGCCGAGACTATAGCGCCTTCGTCGAGAGGCTTGATCGTGTGCATATCGATGACGCGCGCGTCTATCCCCTCTCCCGCGAGAGTTTCCGCTGCCGACAGGGCTTCGCTCACCATGATGCCGGTCGCTATTATGGTCAAGTCTCCGCCGTCGCGCAAGGTGTTGGCTTTGCCGATCGTTATGTCGTCGCCTTCAGAGTACAGTACGGGCACCGCCGAGCGTCCGAGCCTGACGTAGACAGGGCCGTTCGCCGCGACTGCCTGACGGATGAGTTTCTCAGCGCTGACGCCGTCGCAAGGATCGATCACGATCATCCCCGGGATCGTTCGCATCAAAGCCAGATCCTCGAAGGTCTGGTGGCTCGCGCCGTCCTCGCCGACCGTGATGCCCGCGTGCGTGGCGCATATCTTTACGTTCGCGCCTGTATATCCGATCGAGTTCCTTATGATCTCAAAAGCCCTTCCGGCGGCGAACATGGCGAACGTCGAGGCGCAGACAACGTGCCCCGACAGCGCGACGCCGGCGGCCGCCGCGTACATGTTCTGCTCGGCTATGCCGAAGTCGAAGAACCTCTCCGGCGCGACCTTTGCGAATTCTTTAGTCTTTGTGGATCCCGAGAGATCGGCGTCCATGACGACGAGGTCCGGGCGCTCCGATGCCAGAGCCGCCAGCGTCTTTCCGTACGCTTCTCTGGTAGCCATTTTTTCGCCCATCACCATTCACCTCCCAGTTCGCTTACGGCCTGCCTAGCCTGCTCTTCGTCCGGCGCCTTGCCGTGCCATCCCGCCTGATTTTCCATGAACGAGACGCCGCGTCCCTTCACGGTCTTTGCGACGATGACGGTCGGGCGCCCCTTGCACGCTCTCGCCTCGTCGAATGCCTTAAAGATCTGGGCAAAATCGTGCCCGTCGATATTGATCGCGTTCCATCCGAACGCGCGGAATTTCTCGTCTATGGGGGCGACCTTCATGACGTCGTCGTTTCTGCCGTCGATCTGCAGCCCGTTCCAGTCGACGATGGCAGTCAGATTGTCGAGTTTATAGTGAGCGGCGGACATTGCGGCTTCCCAGACGATCCCCTCGTCCAGTTCTCCGTCTCCGAGCATCACGTAGATCCGGCCCGGGTTCTTATCCAGTTTATTCGCCAGAGCAAAACCGACGCTCGCGGAAAAGCCCTGCCCGAGAGACCCCGTGGACATCTCGATGCCCGGGACTTTATGCATGTTCGGGTGCCCCTGGAAATTCGACCCGAGTTTCCGCAGCGTCATGATGTCTTCGACCGGGAAGTATCCCCTCTCCGCCAGAGCCGCGTACTGCGCGGGAGCGGCGTGGCCCTTCGACAAAATGAATTTGTCGCGTTCCGGCATGTCCGGGCGTTCAGGGTCTACGTTCATCTCGTGAAAGTAAAGCGCGGTGACGATGTCTGCGGCCGACAGGCTCCCGCCTGGGTGGCCGGAACCCGCGTGAAAGACCTCTTTAATGATGTCTACGCGTATTTTCGCCGCAGTCTGGCGGCATCCGGATTCGTCCATCTGTTAATGATCCTCCTTGAATCTATCCTTACAAAACAATATTAACATTAATGATCCCGCCAGTTGATTTTTGATCTGGCCAGTGAATTTATGAACTGGCCATTGAAATTATGATCTGGCCAGTGAAGAAAAGGCCTGCGGCAGGCTGCCGGCGATGTCTCTGGCTATCATGCCGCGCTCGCCTTTTTCTCTGCATGCGATGTCGCCCGCCAGCCCGTGGATATAGCACCCGGCCGCCGCGGCGTCGAATGGCCCGCATCCCTGTCCGCAGAGAGCCGTGATCACTCCGGTCAGGACGTCGCCTGAGCCGGGCGTGGCCATCCCGGGATTTCCCGTACTGTTCACGTATTCGCTGCCGTCGGGGGCCGTCACGACGCTGCCTGAGCCTTTAGATACGCAGACGCAGCCGTATTTTTCGGTTATGCGCTCGGCGAGTTCCTTCCGCGAAAGGCTTCCCGTCTCCGTTCCGAGGAGCCTGGCGGCCTCCGCCGCGTGCGGAGTCATGATGATGTCAGCCTTCGCCGCGGAAATTAGTTCGTCAAATCCGCCCCCCGCGATCGTGTTCAGTCCGTCCGCGTCTATGACCAGCGGTCCGTCGTAGGTGCTGAGCACCTTCCTGAGGATCTCTCTCGCTTCCTTACCGGTCCCGAGCCCGGGTCCCACTGCGACAGCGTCGTAATGCGACAGGTCGTCCGCCGCATCGCTCCAAAGTACGCATATCGCCTCCGGCGCGATCGTCTGTATGGGCACGAAATTAGACTCCAGCGTCGCGGCCCTGACAAGCCCCGCCCCGCTCCTTAGAGCCGAAAGCGCCGACAAGGCAGCTGCGCCGCACATACCGGAAGTCCCGGCAAAAATAACTACGTTCCCGTAGTCGGCCTTTGACGTGTCGGCCCTGCGTGGCGCGAAGATCCTGTCGAACCGCGGAGTTTCATATCTGAATCTGATTTCTGCCATCTCCCGCTCCTCCTCCGGCTGCGTGGAAATTAACACTTACAATTTCATTATATGCCAATCCCGGCTCGCTAAGTAGATTTTTTGACGATACACGGCCGTTGTTTTTTCTTTTGTCCAAAACCCCGCCCGTCGGGGTGAAAGCCGAATATCGCAGAAGCGGTGTCCACCCTGCCTGCTTTGGCGGATCGTCCTCGGGCGGCCTCCTGCGCGCAGCAGGTTTTTGTTGTAAAATCAAGGCCCGCGCTGATGTCGAAACAGGGCGTTTTGCTGTTGACTCTGAGATTTATAAGTGTTATATTACGTATGGAGCGGTTGTATACAACTTTCAATCCGCCTCGTTTTTAACTTTTTTTATACCAATTAAGAAAAGAGGAAATCGAAATGGCAAATTTAGCTCAGCAGTACATTGACCTCGCAAAAGAGAAGAATCCGGGCGAGCCTGAGTTTATTCAGACCGTAACGGAAGTTCTCACGTCGATCGAGCCTGTTCTCGAGGCGCATCCGGAGTACATCAAAGCGGGTCTCGTCGAGAGACTGATCGAGCCTGAAAGAGGCATCTCCTTCAGAGTTCCGTGGGTAGACGACCAGGGAAAAGTCCAGGTAAACAGAGGCTACAGATACGAGTTCAACAGCGCGCTCGGACCTTACAAGGGAGGACTCAGATTCGCTCCTAACGTATATCCGGGCATCCTGAAGTTCCTCGGATTCGAGCAGATCTTCAAGAACAGCCTTACCGGCCTCCCTATCGGCGGCGGCAAGGGCGGCGCAGACTTCGACCCTAACGGAAAGTCCGACGGCGAAGTCATGAGATTCTGCCAGTCATTCGTAACAGAGCTCTATAAATACATCGGGCCTAACGTAGACGTACCTGCAGGCGACCTCGGAGTCGGCGGCAGAGAGATCAACTACATGATGGGCCAGTATAAGAGGATCACCGGACAGTTCGACGGAACGTGGACCGGAAAGGGAACCGTAAACGGCGGTCTCGCGGGCAGAACGGAAGCGACCGGATTCGGAATCGTCTTCTACGCCAGAGAAATGCTCAAGCACTTCGGTGAAGAACTCGCCGGCAAGAGAGTCGTAGTCTCCGGCTTCGGCAACGTCGCATGGGGAACGGTCACGAAACTCAATGAACTCGGAGCAAAAGTCATCACGATCTCCGGACCGGACGGATACATCCTCGACGAGGACGGAGTAAGCGGTGAGAAGATCGACTACATGCTCGAGCTGAGAGCGTCCGGAAAGAACATCTGCGCACCTTACGCGGACAAGTTCCCGGGATCGAAGTTCGTCGCCGGCCACAAGCCTTGGGAAGTCCCTGCAGACCTCTACATTCCTTGCGCTACGCAGAACGAGATCCGCATCGAAGACGCAAAGACGATGGTCGCCAACGGCACGAAGTACCTCTGCGAAGGTTCGAACATGCCTACGACAAACGAAGCGATCGCTTACCTCACGCAGAACGGCGTAAAGGTAGGACCTTCGAAAGCCGCGAACGCGGGCGGCGTAGCGTGCTCCTGCCTCGAGATGAGCCAGAACGCAGAGCACATCCTCTTCTCGAAGGAAGACGTCTACAGACAGCTCGAAGGCATCATGGTCAACATCTTCAAGATCTCCGAAGACGCGTGCAAGCGCTACAACCTCGGTGACGACCTCATCGCGGGAGCTAACATCGCCGGATTCGAGAGAGTCGCTGAAGCAATGATGGCTCAGGGAATTTGCTAACCCGGATAACCTCTATCAGATAATCGAAAACTGCCGCCTCGGGATCGCCCGAAGCGGCAGTTTTTCTTTCGCACGTTTTTTCTTTCACATCATGCTTATGAGGCGCCCGTTATCAAACATGTAGATGCAGGCTTCCTTTACAGGGCCGTATCCCGCTTCCTCTATCGCGCGGCGGTAGATCGAGATCTGCGTCCCGTAAGTCTCACGCATCATCGGTTCTATCTTCTCATCTGACATCCCGCGCAGCCTGCTGCTCTTGTAGTCTATGAGGACCGAGCCGTCGCCTTCGCGGAACCAGCAGTCTATGACGCCTTGCACGAGGATGCGGTCGTCTTCCCGAACGTCTATAATCGTGAACGGCTTTTCTTTTTCAAGCAGACCCAGGCGCGACGCCTCCGCGCACCTCTTTCCGATCTCCGTTTCGAAGAATCTTTCGATCTTCGTCAGATCTATCTTTGCGAGTTCCTCTTCTCCGAACGACCCGCCTTTCATAAGTCCGCCTGCGACTTCGCGTATATACGGGAGTCCCCTCTCCTCAGCCTCTGCGAAATCACACATCTCCATTATCTTATGATATATCGTGCCCCTTTCGGCGGCGGTAGTGACGTGGCTTCCGGCGGCAAAAGAAGGAACAGCGAGTTTCACAGGCCCGGCGGCACGCTTTTCGGCCTTTGTGGCGTCCGCCGCGTTACTAGGTCCCCCGGAAGTCCGGGATACTCCCTGATCGGACGCGTCGTCCGCTTTGTTCGACTCGTGTCCGGCCTTTGCTTTGTTCAATTCCGAAACGGAATATTTCGACTTCAGTTCACGGGAGGCGGAGTACGGATATTTATATTCGAGCATCCCGCGGATCTTCTTCTTCCTTTCATCGCTCAGGGTGCCGCTGTATGTGGAATCGTCGTTCAGCAGCGAAGCGGCACTGCCACGCTGCGCTTCATCCGCGCGGCCTTCGTCGGCCCCGGCCCCGTATTCGCGCAGGATCGAGACCACCTCGTCATCCGGGGCGACGTTCACCGGCATCACCGGACAGAGCATCGACAGATAACTTCCCGTTCCCGGCATTGGCGCCTCTTTCATGTTCTCGACGTCCTCGGCTTTCTGAACGGTGCCCACGAGTCTGAGAAACTCTTTCGCACGCGTCATCGCCACGTACAGGACGCGGACCTCCTCCTCCTCTTCTTCCTCGCGGTTTTTAGCGGATATGAGCAACTGCGGCAGCGTCGTTTTATGCCAGCGTCCGTCCGGATCGACATACTGCATGCCGATGCCCACGCTGTTGTGTATCGAGACGTCGCCGCCGGCGCTGTACTTAAGTTTCTTTCCCAGCCCGACCACTATGACCATCGGGAATTCGAGGCCTTTGCTCGTGTGCATCGTCATGATCCGCACGACGTTATCGTTCTCGTCAGTCAGCGACGACTCCGGGACCCTGATATTGCTCTTTTTCAGTTGGTCTATATATCGGATGAACGAGTAAAGCGAAGCCTGCTTGTCCGCGGCGAACGCCTCCGCGCGGTCGACGAGTGTCGAGAGGTTGTTCTGGCGCTTCGTGCCGTCAGGCATAGCGCCTGCCGCGATGTAATATCCGCTGTCTATCTCGAGTTTCCAGACAAAACGGCCGAGCGGCGTCACGCGCGACATATTTCTCCATTCCGCGAGTTTTTCTTTGGCGCGGCGGCATTTATCGCGCGTCAAAGCAAGCCTCCCGGTAAGATCCTCCCTGTTCGCGAAAGCGAAAAACGCCTCGGAATACGAGTACTTTTTCCTGTCAGGATACGCAGCGCGCACCTGCCCCAGTTCCTCGGCCGAAAAGCCGAAGATCTCCGAGTGCATCACGCTGATGAGCGGAAAGTCGTTTCGGCTGTTGTCTATTACTGACAGCAGATCCATGAAGACGCCTATCTCTATCGTGTCGAAATATCCCTCGTTGTCGGCTATCCGGCTCTCTATGCTGCATTTTCTGAATACGTCAAAAAAGGTCGCGGCGTAGCTTCTGCCCGTCCTGGACAGGACGACGATGTCTGCGAGCGTGAGTTTCTTGACGCATTCTGCCTTGCTGTCGTAATATTCGCGTCCCTCGTATCTCTTTATGAGCGAGGCGGTGTAATACGCCTCTTCCTCGGCGCTTTTCAAGTCGGCGATCGCCTCGTCCGCGTTCCCGTCCGCGGCAGAGCCGTCGTCCCCGCCCGCGCCAAAGCCGTCGTCCCCGTCCGCGCCGAAGCCGTCGACCCCGTCCGGGGCCGCATCCGCGCCTGGATCTTCATCGCCGATCCGCGTCAGCGCTTCCTTCGTCAGAATATCGATCACAGGCGGCTCCGCGAGAGGGCCGTCATACTCCAGACCGTATTTCAGTTCGGCGTCATCGTCGTAATCCGTCATCAGGCTGCGGAAAACCTCATTCACGAAATCGATGATCGGCTTTTTGCTGCGGTGATTGCTGTTCAGATTGACCACGCACGAGTCCTCGCGGCCCCTGCGGTATTCAGCGTACTTGGCGCTGAAGATCGAAGGATCGGCGAGGCGGAACCTGTATATGCTCTGCTTCACGTCGCCCACCATGAACAGGTTGCGGCCGTTCGTGATCTTAGAAAGTATCTCCTCCTGCACGACGTTGGTGTCCTGGTACTCGTCGACGAAGATGCTGTCGAATTTGTTCCTGTAGAACGAAGCCGCTTCCGCGTTATCCAGGATCTCGAGGCAGTAATGCTCAAAGTCCGAAAAGTCTATGACGTGCTCGGCGTCCTTCACCGCGCGGTATTTAGCGTCAAAAGCCATGAGCAGGCGCTTAAGCGTCTCCAACTGCGGGCGCACTTTCTCCAGCTCTTCCAGCGCTTTTTCTATATCCGCCGGCAGATATCTCTCCTTCAGATCTCTGACCCCGTCTGTGATCTGCTTTCCGAGGCCCTGCACCTTACCCTTTATCTCTTCGTAAGCCGCCTTTTCCTCTTTCCTGGCCGCCAGGCGCGTGCTGTCATCCAGAGCAGCCCTTATCCGGTCGATGACGGTCTGGGGATCTTCCGGGGTGCCGTTTTTTACGGACAAAAGAGATTCATCGCATATCGCGATCGCGGATCTGAGGCACGTCAGTTTTCCGTCCCGTGCAAGTTCTGCGAGCCTGTCGAGCCCCGCGTCATCGAGCAGGAATGCGCGTTTTTCGGCAAGCGGTTCTAGCCTCGAAAGAGACCTTTTTATCTCGCGCAGCATGCTCTGCCAAAGCCTGCCGCACGCAAAGCCGCCCTCCTGCGAGTAAGCGTCGCCGATGGCGGAATCGAGCCATTCCCACGGATACGGCATCGCCATGAGTTTTTTGTACGCCCCCTGCAGCATATCGCGCACTCTGTCGAAATTCCTGTCGCCGCTGTACCTGTCGAGAAAATCCTTGAAATCCTCGTTTCCTGCGGCAAACTCGTCCTCCAGGAATTCATCCATCGCGTCCTGCTTCAGGAGCTCGGCGCGCGATTCGTCGCATACGGTGAATCCCGGCTCGAGGTCGGTAAGATAGAAAAAGCGCCTGATCACGTGCAGGGCAAACGAATGGAACGTGCTGATGTCGGCTCCCGGCAGATCTGAAAGCTGCCTGCGTATATATGAGGTGTCGCCGCCTTCCTGCGACGCTTTTTCAAGTTCTTCCGTCAGCGAGATCCGGATCTTCTCCTTCATCTCGGCGGCCGCGGCTTCCGTGAACGTGACGATCAGAAGGCTCCTGACAGGTACGTGCTCGTCGCACACGAGTGTCCTGATGCGTTCGACCAGGACACTCGTCTTGCCCGACCCTGCTCCGGCGGAAACGAGTATGTTCCTGCCACGGATATCTATTGCTGACCGCTGTTCTTCAGTCCATGTAAATCCCATCGCTGCGACGCTCCTCAAGGTGTCAGTCTCTGTCGGCGTAAGCGCCGCCTGAGCGCTTTCCGCCGCCCTTTGATTATATCAAAATAGCGGGTATAATTAAACTGACCGGGCCTGCCGGGCGCACCCGACCTCTTCCCGCAGCGGCGAGAAGTGGCGTAGTCATGCGCGTCCGCCGGCTCCGCGAAATTGATTTGAAAAAATACTAAGATTCTGGAGAAGCACACGGAGAGACAAATGAAGATCACCAAAAGACCCACGATGCTCATGATCCTGGACGGCTTCGGCATCAGCGCCAAAACCGAAGGCAACGCGATAGCTCAGGCGAAAAAGCCGGGGCTCGACGCGATATTCGAAAAATATCCCCACACGACTCTTCAGGCGTGCGGTCCCGCGGTGGGACTGCCGGAAGGCCAGATGGGAAACTCCGAGGTCGGCCACCTGAACATAGGCGCGGGACGTGTCGTCTACCAGCACCTGCTGAAGATATCGAACGCGGTCGAAGACGGTTCATTCTACGAGAACAAAGCCCTCTGCGCCGTGTGCGATCACGTCATCAGAAACAATTCTTCGCTCCACCTGCTCGGGCTGCTGTCCGACGGAGGAGTGCACAGCCACATAACGCATCTCTTCGCTTTGCTCGAACTCGCAAAGAAAAAGGGAATAGATAAAGTCTACATCCACTGTCTGCTGGACGGACGCGACGTCCCTCCACGCTGCGCCGAAGAATACGTCGACGAACTGGACGCCTTCTCACGCGTCCTGGGGATCGGACAGATAGCGACAGTCGGCGGGCGCTACTACGGAATGGACCGCGACAAGAGATGGGACAGAGTTAAAAAAGCGTACGACGCCATGGTCCTGCGCGAAGGCAGGCAGGCAAAGAACGCTTTCGAGGCGATAGATCAGGCTTACGCGAACGGCGAAAACGACGAGTTTGTCGTCCCGACGTGCGTATGCCCCGAAGGTTTTGACACATCTGAGGCGGCTGTGAAAGACTGCGACGGGATCATAATGTTCAATTTCCGGCCGGACCGCGCCAGAGAGATAACGAGAGCCTTCGCGGATCCTGCCTTTGACGGCTTCGAGCGTTCAGTCACTCCTGAAAACGTCTGCTATGCCTGCATGGCCGAGTACGACGCAGAGATGCCGAATGTCCTCGTGGCGTTCCCTCCGGAGCACTATAAAAACACGCTCGGAGAGTATCTGTCGTCGCTGGGCTTAAAGCAGCTCAGGATCGCCGAGACAGAGAAATACGCGCACGTCACGTTTTTCTTCAACGGCGGCGTCGAGGAGCCGAACCCCGGCGAGGACCGCATCCTTGTCCCTTCGCCTAAGGTCGCGACATACGACCTGCAGCCTGAGATGAGCGCGTACATCGTCACCGGCAAAGTCCTGGAGGCAATCGCGTCGGATAAATACGATTTCATCATCCTGAACTTCGCAAACGCTGACATGGTCGGACACACGGGCGTCATGGAGGCGGCGATCAAAGCCATCGAAGCACTGGATAAATGCGTCACGAAGATCTCTGACGCAGTTCTGTCGAAGGGCGGTCAGATCCTGCTCACCGCCGATCACGGCAACGCCGACGAGATGACAGACGAGAGAGGGAACGTGGTCACGGCTCATTCGCTTAGCCCCGTTCCGCTCGTGCATATTTCGGGCGAACCTCGCAGACTCGCGGACGGCGGGCGCCTGTGCGACATCGCCCCGACGCTGCTGGAACTTGCGGGAGTCCCTGTCCCTGCCGAGATGACCGGAAAGAGCCTGGTAGTTGAGTAAGACCCCACGAATCATTCCGTACGAATCATAAAAGGGAGGTTTTTACCTCCCTTTTTAACTGCCGTAATAATCAAGTTTATGCGGCGCGATCCTTATGCCCGGATGAGTTTTATGCCCGGATTGTCCTTATGCCCAGATGATCCTTATGCCCGGATTGTCCTTATGCCCAGATGAGCCAGAGCAGCACGTATCCCGAGATCACCGCCGCCAGAGTGAACGGAACGCTGTAGCTCATGAACTCGCGCGTGCCGACCTCGTAGCCTTCTTTACGCAGGATGCCGAGTCCCGCGATATTCGCGCTGGCTCCGATCGGGGTGATGTTCCCGCCGAGCGTCGCGCCGACGAGGAGCCCGAAAGGCAGCAGATACCCGCTCATTTCAGCCCCGCTCCCGTTCAGGCTCTCTGTGACGACCGCCACGACAGGCAGCATCGTAGCCGTGTACGGGATATTGTCGATGAACGCCGAAGCGCCGACCGACATCCAGACTATTATCGTGTAGATCAGGAATACGGAACTGCGCGAACCGTCTCCGCTGATGCCGGCTATCGCCTCGCCGAGCATGTCTATGATCCCCGCCCTCGTTATGCCGCCGATGACTACGAAGAGCCCCATCAGCAGCACGAGCGTGTAATAATCTATCTCGCGCAGAGTATCTTTAAGTATCTTAGTGTTACCCGACTTTATCATCGCGCGGATGATCCCGATCGCGAAATAGCCGACACAGATCAGGCCGTTCGTGATGTCCGGCTTGTAGAACTCGCCCGGCTCCGCGGAATCCTTATACGGGATGAACGAAACCGCGATCAGCGTCAAAACAGTGAGCAGCAGGAGGATCGCCGGAACCTTATCCTCGACAGGCGTCCTGTCGTTCACGTACACCGCCGTGTTCTCCCTGCGCATTTTGAACAAAATGATCAAAGCGCTGACGAGAGCGCCGGCCTCCGTCACCCAGAACATCCCCGGCTTTCCGTCGACGACGAAAAATTCGGTGAAATCAAGGCCGACGGCTTTTCCGAGCAGGATCGACGTAGTATCCCCTACGAGGGTCGCCGCGCCCTGCAGATTAGACGAGATAGAGATGCACACGACAGCCGGGACCGGTGAGATCTCGAGGTCGTTGCAGAGAACTATGGCGATCGGCGCTATCATCAGGACAGTCGCGACGTTATCCACGAATGCCGAGATCAGACCGGCGAACAGCGACAAAACGACGATCAGCCACTTCACGCTGTGGATATGCGACACCAGTATTTCGCTCATAAGTTTAGGCATGCCGGATTGTATGAACAGATAGACGGTCCCCATCGTTCCGGCGATCATCATCAGAACGTTCCAATCTATCTTTCCGAGCGCGTCTACGAGCGTATATCTGTACTCCGGAAAGATCCCGACGCTTCCGACGATGACGAATATGGCAGCCGAGGCGACGGCGACGTACGGCCTGATCTTCTGGAACGCGAACATCAGCACGTAAGTGGCCGCAAAGACGACCAAAGCGAATATTGTCAAAGGATCGGATAATTTCATTTCTAAAGTTCCTCTGCTTCCTCCATGCCCGAAACGCGCGGAGAAAAAACAAAAAGCGAGACGAGCCGCAACGATAGTTTCGACATAGTCTCGCCAGTTACTCACAAAGCCGGGCTTTATCCGCCGTGATGACGACTCTGTAAACGCGCCGGCCTACTCATCGCCGGCGCGCAGGCTACTCCCTGATATCATTTATATTTTAACGAAATGTGAGAAAGTGTCAATCCTGAACGGAGAGGGAAAATCCCGGAAGCAAAAAGTATGAAATGATGAGCAATTTGATATAAATTGTGATATAATACAAAAATTGTGAAGTTAATGATCCATTGCCCCGTGTCCGGGCATCTCAGGACCCGGATCAACATCATTTTTCGCAGGAGGAACCGATATGAAAGGAAAGAAATCGTCTGTGCTCAGAAGGCTGGCCGCGGCAGCCGGAGCGATCCTGCTGATCACAGCATCTCTGGCCCTGCCCCTGAGCGTCAGCGCGGACGGCGGTGAAGGCGGCGCAGAAGATCATAAATTATTCCGAGTGCAGAGCCAGTGGAAGGGATTAGAAGCCGACGAGGACGTCCCATCCGCCGAACTGGAGATAGTCGACACCACTACAGGCAAAGTCATGCAGACGCTCACCACCTCGAAAGAAGACAGCGGTTCAGTCGACGTCGATGACGCGGACATCGATTTTACCCACACATACGAGGTAAGGCCCGTGGCCGTGCCTGACGGCTGGGAGATAAAATATCAGAATTGTTCTTTTTTCACTGAACAGGGAGTGGGCGGCTCCGACAAAAAGTACGTCGCGAAGATCGCACTTTCGTTCGCCCGGAAAAGCGAGGATCCGTCCGCGGGCAGCAAGGTCAGTATCAGCGTCGAAATCCAGTTCGCCGGAGCGCTGATGGATAATCCCGAAGTTATCAAGGACAGCGGGAACAAAGTGATCATCCGCGACTCTAACGACCCTGAATTCAAATATGAGATCAGCGCCGACCGATTTGAATATATAGGAAATAATGAGAATGCACTCTCGAGGAAGAGCGGTCATTCTTTGAAGTCATCAGTAAACCGTCGCACGTTTCCGCCAGGATCAACCACCCTGTTTTCACATACGTTTTCAGGAACGAGCCCGCGGGCAATCTAACTGTCTCAAAGACCGTGACCGGCAAAAAGGTCTCAGCAGCCGACAGGAGCAAAGAATATACCTTTGAGGTGACGCTCTCCGACAGTTCTTTCTCGGGATCATGCGGCACTGTCCTGACGGCATCCGGTTCGAACGAAAAGACTTCGACACTCGTATTCACGGGCGGAAAAGCGACGTTCACGCTTAAGGACGGCCAGAAACTGAAGATCAAAAACATCCCGGCGGATCTTAAATACACCGTGAAGGAAATCTCCCACGATGGAGCCGAAGTGACGATGACTGACGCAGCCGGCACGGTATCGACCGGCTCAGCCGAAAACGACTGGTCTGTGTCAGGCTATATCAAATTCAGAAGGACCGTCAACCTCGCCTTTAAAAACAAGGTCCCGCCGCAGCCGGAGCCTGAACCGGAAAAACCTGGATCCCCTGAGAAAGGCGACGCCCTAGAACGTTGCGGGATGGATGCTTGCCTCTGCGCTGTCTTCGTTCACCGCGCTTATTCTCATAAGGAACAGAAAACGTCCCGCATAAAGAAGCGGGACGTCGACAGGCGCGATAAGCGCCGAGAGATCCGAAAAGGCGTGTCCGCGGCCGGACACGCCTTTTCTTACGCCTTATTATGACTCATTCACGAGTTTGCCCGTCATGTGGTCGATCGTGAGTTCCAGCATCTGGACGTTACCGCCTGTTTTAGCGATCTCGTATTCCGCGTATTCACTGCCGAAATATCTCGTTCCCAGCTTGCGGAGTTCATACATGGCCTTTTCCCCGCCGTCCATGAAGGAGATCCTGCCGAAGACGATGACGCTCCTGACGTTCAGACCGAGCTTGCCCTCGATGAAACGGCCGCTGTCCATGACGCAGAAAGATACTTTGTTATCCGCCTTGAGCGCGTCGATCTTATGGCCCGCCTTAGCGCCGTGAAAGTAGATCTTTCCGTCGTCGTAGATATAATCGACCGGAACGCCGTAAGGGTATCCGTCTTCCCCGTGGACGGACAAAACGCCGCGAGGCATCTCCTTCAGGACCTCGACGCATTCCTCCTCCGATAGCTGCTGCTTGAACCTGCGCATCTGCCTGAACATGTCAGCCTCCTTGTCATTACCGCGTGAACTGTTTGAAAATATTATATCACTCCGGGACTATTCCGCCATCGCGCGTCCGGCTTTGATGCCCGTTATCCACGCGTGCTGCAGGTTATATCCGCCGGTCGGCCCGTCGTAGTCGAGCACCTCGCCGGCAAAATACAGACCCGGAACGATCTTTGACTCCATCGTTTCGTCGTCGACTTCTTCCTGAGGGACGCCGCCTCTGGTGACCTCGGCGTGATCCCAGCCTCTTAGTTTTTTCGGCCTGAACGCGAGGCCTTTCAGTTCAGCCGCGAGTCTGCCCGGGATGTCAACTCCAGCATAGACGTCCGAATCGCTGTTTGTGTCGACTTCCGTATCGCTGTACGTGCCTCCCGCATCGCCTTCCGGCGCGGAGCAGGCTCTTGCGAAGACGTATTCCGCGAGCGGTTTTTTGATGATAGAGTTCATCAGCGCGGGACCGTCGGCAATCCCGGTGTTCTGCGCTATCGCGCGCGCCAGTTCGCTTTCCGGAAAGTCCGGCGCAAGGTCGAGTTCTATCTCGTATGAGCCGAAGCCGTCTTCGATCGTCATTCCGCCCGGGATGTCCATGAACCTCGACATATCGAAGATGCAGATCCCGGAGAGCCCGTAGTCCGTGAACTGGACCTCGCCGCGCTCCGAAAACTTCATCGTCCCGTTTTCAAAAAGTTTCGCCTCGCATTTAGCTCTCACTCCGGCCAGAGAGCGCACAGTGTCCTCCGTCTCGACGGCTGTCAGCACCGGTGACAGCCTGGAAACGGTGTGGCCGAGCGATCTCGCTATCCTGAAGCCGTCGCCTGTCGTGCCGAATTTCGGGGCCGCCTTGCCGCCGGAGGCTATCAGGACCTTAGACGACTCGAACTCTCCGCGCTTCGTCTCTATCCGGAAACCGCCGCCAGCGTGAGCAGAGACCGAAAGCACCTCGGCGTCCGTCACGATCTCAGCACCGCCCGCGCGCGCCGCTCTGATGAGACAGTCCGCTACGTCGCGTCCGTCCTCGGAATACGGGTAGATCCTGCCTTCTGGATCAGAGCGCATCACCAGCCCGATAGACGAAAAGAAGGCTGAAGTTTTACTCCAGTCTTCGCATTTTAAATTGGAAAGGTTGCAGCGGCCGTTACCGGACGCCGCGACCTTTGCCGCGCATCTATTCTTTTTCTCGATCACGAGCACGCGCTTCCCGCTTCCGCCCGCCGTGACGGCTGCAGCAAGCCCGGAGGCGCCGCCCCCTATGACGCAGATGTCATATTTCATCATTTATCCTCTGCGGGATGATATTCGACAGGCACGATGATGAGTTCTACTCCTCCGCCCAGCGAATTTCTGAGCTTCGTCAGGAAGTTCTCCTCGCCCTCCGCCTCGCCGGACGCGCCGACTACTACTTTGGTGACGGAATGTTCCTTTGCTATCTCCGCGAGCGTGCGGCATGCGTCGTCGGACTTCATCACCGTCAGTTCCGCACCGGCGTCGCGCGCTTTTTCGTACAGATACTCAAGCGCTCTGTTTTCCTCGGAGTCGCCGAGGAACTTCTCCTTCGTGCCGGCGACGTGGATTATGTGCAGTGTGTCGCCCGGATCCCTGCAGAGCCTGCTGCCGTAGTCGATAAGGCGCTGGCAGGTCTTCTGCTTCGTGACGCACACCATTATGTTTTCCATCAGAAAGCACCCCCGGTCTGCCCTTTGCCGGTAAGCATCTCATACGCTTCGCGGTATTTGGCGATCGTCTTGTCTATGATGTCCTGCGGGAGAACGTATCCGCTGTCCGGATTAGCCTTCAGCCAGTCGCGGACGAACTGCTTGTCGAACGACGGCTGTGATTTTCCCGGTTCGTAGCCGGCGAGCGGCCAGAACCTCGAACTGTCCGGAGTGAGCATCTCGTCTCCGAGTATGACCTCACCTTTTTCGTTGAGTCCGAACTCGAACTTCGTGTCCGCTATTATTATCCCTCTCGAAAGTGCGTATTCGGCGCATTTTTTGTAAACGTTCAGTGTGTAATTCCTGATCGCCAAAGCGTACTCTTCGCCTTTTCCCGGATAGAGTTTTTCGAGGACCTCGATGCTCTTTTCGTATGAGATGTTCTCGTCGTGGTCGCCGATATCGGCTTTCGTGCTCGGGGTGAAGATCGGCTCCGGGAGCTTTTCGGATTCTTTCAGGCCGGCAGGGAGTTTGATCCCGCAGACCTCACCGCTCTCCTGATAGCTTTTCCAGCCGCTTCCGGTGATGTATCCGCGGACGATGCACTCGATCGGGAGCATCTCCAGTTTGCGGCACATCATGCTGCGGCCCTGATAATAGTCTGTCTGAAAGAATTCAGGCATGTCCTTCGTATCTGTAGAGATCATGTGATTAGGAACGTCGTCCTTAGTGAAGTTGAACCAGAACTCCGACATGGCGTTCAGGACTTTTCCCTTGCCCCCGACTGTGCTGCCGAGGATGACGTCGAACGCCGAGATCCTGTCGGTCGCGACCATTATGAGGCTGTCGCCGTTGTCGTAGATCTCTCTGACCTTGCCTTCCTTTACCGGTTTGAATTCTTTCATTTTAGGTCTCCCTTCAGGTGAATATGACTGCTGCGGCACGTCACGCCGCTGTCTGACTGATCTTGACGCTACGGCCTAATCTGGCCGTTTCCGTAGACTATGTATTTAGTCGTCGTGAGCGCTTCGAGGCCCATAGGCCCGCGGGCGTGGAGTTTCTGAGTGCTGATGCCTATCTCACCGCCAAAGCCGAACTCGCCGCCGTCGGAGAACCTCGTGGAGGCGTTCACGTATACGGCCGCGGAATCGACTTCGTCGAGAAAGCGCTGCGCGTTAGTATAGTCATTCGTGACGATCGTCTCAGAGTGGCCCGTGCTGTATTTATTTATGTGGTCGATCGCCTCGTCGATGCCTGAGACGGTCTTGATCGAGACCTTAAGCGCCATGTACTCTCTGCCCCAGTCGCTCTCTTCCGCCAAAACAGCCCCGTCGACGTATTTCGCGGCGTCCTCGTCCGCGCGCATCTCGACGTTCTTTTCGGCGAGCCTTTTTCCGAGGACCGGGAGGAGTTTCTCCTCTATGTCTTTATGTACCACGATCGACTCGCACGCGTTGCAGACGCCGATGCGTTGTGTCTTAGCGTTCAGTATGATCCTGACAGCCATGTCGATGTCGGCCGTCTTATCGACGAATACGTGGCAGTTTCCGGTGCCGGTCTCGATGACGGGAACCGTCGCGTTGTCTGCGACGCTGCGTATCAAAGCCGCTCCTCCGCGCGGGATGAGCACGTCGATGTATCCTTTAAGGCGCATCATCTGCTCTGTCGCCGCGTGTGACGTATCCTCTATCAATTGGACGGCGTCCGCGCTGACGCCGGCGCTCTCCACCGCTGCCCGCAGGAGCCCCGCGACCGCGATATTGGAGTTGATCGCGTCGCTGCCGCCCTTCAGTATCACGGCGTTTCCGGCCTTGAAGCAAAGCCCGAACACGTCGGAGGTCACGTTAGGCCGCGCTTCGTAGATCACGCCGACCACCCCGAGCGGGACACGTTTCTTTCCGATCAGAAGGCCGTTCGGACGCTTTTTCATGCCGGTCACCTCGCCGACGGGATCGTCCTGAGCGGCGATCTCGCGCAGCCCTTCGGCCATGCCCTGTATCCTGTCTTCAGTCAGCAGGAGCCTGTCGACCAGAGCCGGATCCATGCCGTTTCTCTCGGCCTCCGCCGCGTCCTTTGCGTTTTCTTCGAGTATGTAGTCCGCGCGCATCTCGAGCGCTTTAGCGCACATCATGAGGACTTCGTTTTTCTTTGACGTCGTCAGTTTAGCTGTTTCGCGCGACGCTGCCTTTGCGCGTTCCCCTATTTCATACAGATTCATTTTTCCCCTTTTCGTTTTGCCGCTTTTCCCGGCATTTTTTCATTATCTCTCTATCTCAATTCGTCTATCAGGTTGAAATCTTCGTCCTTATGCGCCGTGAAGAACGTGCCGATCTCCTCGCCGGCGAGTATGTGATGCACGACGTGGAAGTCTTCTCCGCTGGCGATGACGGTGTCTATACCCGATTTCACCGCTATCTTCGCCGCTTTCAGTTTGGTCGCCATGCCGCCGGTGCCGACGCCTGTGCCTGTCGTGTCTTTGCCGAGGCTCAGCAGGTGTTCGTCGATGGAATCGACTCTGTCTATGAACTCCGCGCTGCTGGATCTGTGCGGGTCGTCGGTGTACAGGCCGTCGATGTCAGAAAGGATCATCAGCAGATCAGCCCCGACTATGTCAGCCACGACCGCTGACAGAGTGTCGTTGTCTCCGAACGCGGCGAGCGCGTCGATCTCATCCGTCGTCACCGTATCGTTTTCGTTCACGACAGGGACGACTCCCAGTTTCATCAGTTCCTCGAACGTCCCGCGGGCGTTGCCGAGGCTTTCCTCGTTCTGCGCGGTTTCCTTCGTCAGGAGGACCTGTCCGCAGACACGGTTATATTCTCCGAAAAGTTTCTGGTACACCATCATCAGCTTTCCCTGACCGACGGCCGCACACGCTTGTTTTTCGGCCATGCTGAGGGAGGCGCACATGTCGATCCCCAGAGCCTGACGCCCGACGGCGATAGCCCCGGAGCTCACGAGGACTGCGTCGCATCCCCTGTTCCTGATCTCGCACAGTTCGCGCACCAGTATCTCGAGTTTGATCAGATCCAGCCTGTCCGTCTCGCGATGCATGAGCGACGAGGAGCCGGCTTTGATCACTATTCTCTTTTTACCCCTTAAAGATTCTCTCATTTCGCCCTTTTGATTTTTTTCCGGGTCCGTCTCCCGGGTCCGTCTACCGGATATCGCGTCCGAAACCGCATTCCGGATCTTACTCCTGATCCTCCGGCTCCGTAACGTCTATGCTCATCTGCAGTCCGTCGGACTCATAGTCATCGTCGTCAGCGTCCAGCGCTTCCCCGATGTCCGGGATCTCCGGCAGGTCCTTCAGCGTCTCAAAGCCGAACGTTTTCAGGAAATTGTCTGTCGTCCCGTAAAGTATCGGCCTGCCGATGCCCTTGGAACGTCCCGCCTCCCTGATGAGATCCTTGCGCAGGAGGCCGTCTATGATCCTGTCGCTCCTTACCCCGCGGATCGACTCGATCACGGCCTTCGTGACCGGCTGCCTGTAAGCTATTATCGCCAGCACCTCCATAGCGGACTGCGAGAGTTTCTTCACCTTGACTGGAGTGCAGAGCTTTTCGATATAGTCGGCGTTTTCCGGCTTTGTCACGAACTGAAAGGAATTCCCGACACGGCGCACCGCCAGCCCGCGGGAGTCGGAAGCGTACTCATCCTGGAGTTCCAGAAAGCATTCCATCGCCTCGTCGCGTGTGATATCGCAGGCGTCAGCCGCCGCTGCCGCGTCCAGGGGCTCTCCCCAGATGAACATCAGCGCCTCGAGCGCCGATTTTGCTACTTTTTTATTGAACATCCGATACCTCTGCTGCCTCGGCAGCCTTTTCCGATCCCACAGTTTCAGGCGTTCCCGCCGCCTCTGCCGTATCTGCCGTTTCCGCCGGCTCCGGAGTTTCCACGCGCGGCGGAGTCACGAATATCTCGCCGCATATCTTCTCCTGTACGGCGTCGATCTGACGCTCCTTCATCATCTGCAGTATCGACGAAAACGTGACTATGACGTCATCCGGGTTTTTCCTGTCCTCGACGAGCCTGCGCATGGAGATCATCTTCAGCCCGTGGCTCAGCGCGTCTCCCAGCCTCAGGCGTATGTACGCCATCTTATCCTCGATCGTGATCTTCTCGCGCTCGATCCTCTGGTAGTGGCGGCGAACGCTTGCCATGCGCTTTTCTCTCTGGAGGAACTGGTTGAAGGCGTCCTCGAACTTCTCCGCCGTTACGTTCAGGACCTCATCCGGATTTTCCGTATATCGCGAGATGTCCTCCTGAGGCTTTTCGTAGCAGTAAGCGTTGTCGTCATAGAGTTCGTCGAGGATCTCGGCCATCTCCTTATATCTCTTGTACTCGAGGATGCGCTCGACGAGCTCGCTGCGCGGATCTTCCTGCTCGGTGCCGTCGCCCGGTCCGTCGTATGACGGGAGCATCATCTTCGTTTTGATGGCCAGGAGCGTGGCCGCCAAAACCATGAAGTCGGAAGCCCCTTCGGGGTCGACGTCCTTCATCGCGTCGACGTAGGCGAGGTACTGTTCGGTGATCTCCGAGATCTGTATGTCGTATATGCTCATTCGAGAGCTTTCGATCAGGTAGACGAGGAGGTCGAACGGCCCCTCGAAAACCGGAAGATTTACTTTGTAGCTCATTTTGCCATGATCGCCGCGAGGCTCTCGCCGTAAGGCGGATATGCGATGCCCTTTTCAGTGACGACCGCTGTGATGTATTTTGCCGACGTAACGTCGAACGAAGGGTTATACGTCTTAACGCCCTCCGGCGCCATCGGTCTTTCGTACCACATAGTGCGGATCTCGTCGCCGTCGCGCAGTTCTATATGTATATCGCCTCCTGTCGGCGTGTCGAGGTCTATCGTGGACGTCGGGACGAACATGTAGAACGGGATGCCGTACTCCTTAGCGAGGATGGCGACGCCGCTGGTCCCTATTTTGTTCGCGCCGTCTCCGTTGGCCGCCATTCTGTCGCAGCCGACGACGACCGCGTCGACCCAGCCGTTTTTCATAACTATGCTCGCCATGTTGTCGCAGATGAGAGTGACGTCTACGCCGACCTTAGACAGTTCCCAGCTCGTAAGGCGCGCGCCCTGAAGGAGCGGTCTCGTCTCATCGGAGAACACGTGAAAATCGTAGCCGCGTTCCTGACCTAAATATATCGGGGCCAGACACGTGCCGTATTTTGCCGTCGCCAGCGTCCCCGCGTTGCAGTGCGTCAGGATGCCCATTCCAGGCTTCAGGAGCGTCAGGCCGTACTCGCCCATCGCTTTGCACGATTCTACGTCCTCGTTAAAAATGTCCGTCGCTTCATCAGTAAGAATCCTGACTGCCTCTTCGGCGGTCTCGGGCTTTGCTTCCTCGAATTTAGCGACCATGCGCTTTGCCGCCCACGAGAGGTTCACGGCCGTAGGGCGGGCGGTCACGAGGTAGTCCGCGGTCTCTTTAAGAGTTTTCCCAAATTCTTCCACCGTGCACGTCTTCCGCGCGCCACCGGGCTCCCCGAGGCATTCGTTCCTGACGCTCACGATCAGGCCGTATGCCGCGGCGACTCCGATCGCGGGAGCGCCTCTCACTCTCAGTTTTTTTATGGCATCCCAGACGTCTTCCCTGCACTTGAGTTCGATATATTTTTCGCAGTTGGGGAGCAGCGTCTGGTCGAGAACGAACAGTTTGTCATCGACGTATTTAACAGCCAAAATATCTGCAACTTTCATTTGATCGGTTATTTCCTTTCGTATTTTTTCATCAGCGTCAGGACGTTGTTGACCTGGACCTTAACTCCGTCTATGAGGCACGACTCGTCCATGTCAAAATATGCATTGTGGGCCTGCGGGACCACTCCCGGCTCCGTCGATCTGCAGCCGAGATGGAAGAAGCAGGAAGGCACCTTCATCGCGAAATACGCGAAGTCCTCCGCGCCCATCTCCGCGGTCTTTTCTATGTGTATGTGCTCAGCCCCCAGAACGTCGGCTGCGCTCTTCTCTACCAGCGCGGTCACGGCGTCGTCGTTTATGAGCGCGGGGTAGCTGCTGTGTATCGTGACCTCTGCCTCGCCGCCGTATACCGCGGCGGTTTCCGTGATCACGCGCCTCACCGTATCGCGGGCGATTACTCTGAAATCGTTGTCCAGAGTGCGGATGATCCCTTTCATCTCGACCCTGTCGCTTATCTGGTTCCGCACGTTGCCGCCGTTTATCTTTCCGACCGTGACGACGAGAGCCTGCTGCGGCGGCGCTACTCTGCTGACGACCAGCTGCAGCGCGTCGATTATCTTAGCGGCGATCACTATCGCGTCTATCCCGAGCTCCGGGTGCGCGCCGTGTGCGCCCTTTCCCTTTACCACTACGTCAAAAGGATCCGAAGCGGCGTAGAATTCTCCGTATCTGATCCCGACGTCCCCAGGCATGAATTCGTTAGCGACGTGGAGCCCGAGAACAAAATCGACGTGCGGGTCCTCCATGACACCGTCCCTTATCATCCTTTCTGCTCCGCCGAAAGACTCCTCAGCAGGCTGGAAGAACAACTTGACGCTTCCGCCGAGCCTATCCCTGTGCGCGCTCAGGATCTTTGCCGCTCCTAGCAGGATGGCAGTGTGGCCGTCGTGCCCGCAGGCGTGCATCACGCCCTTGCATTTAGAGGCGTAAGGCTTGCCGGTCATCTCCTCGATCGGAAGAGCGTCCATATCAGCGCGAAGCCCGACGACAGGACCGTCCCCTCCGCGGATGACCGCGACGAGCCCGGTGTCCGCGACTTTTTTATGCTCTATCCCGAGGCTGTCTAAAACGGAAGCGACGTACTTCCCCGTCTCGATCTCGTTTCCTGCCGTCTCCGGATGCTCGTGTATCCTGCGCCTGTGCGCGATTATTTCCTTCTCTGTCTCCGCGAGTTCCTCCGGAGTCGTAAAATCGTCTATGAGTGCCATCCGCGCTTCTCCTCTTTTGATCCCGTTTCAGCGGTCCGTGTCGTTCATTCTGCCGGTCCGCCGCAGTACTCCGCGAGGTCCAGCGACGTCTGCCTGATGAATTTTTCCCATTCGCCGACGTCCGTGTCCTCGCCCGCAAAGCAAACGACGAAAGGCCTCCTGGCATAGACGATCCCTACGTCATTGCTTACGCCCTCGTCCTCGCCCGTCTTATGCGCCACGTCGTATTTCCAGTTGAGATATCCCGGTATTTTATGGTTGATCTGCTGATGCAGGAGCGTGTCCTCTATCTCCTCACAGACAGGCTTGCTGACGAACTCACGCCTGAAAACCTTTTCTAGCAGCATACCCATTTCGGCGGGAACTATCAGGTTCTGCACGCCCTTATTGCTCTCGGTGGCGTTATACAGGCAGCGGAAGAGCTTAGTCCCTTTAAGGCCCATTTCCGCGAACTGCCCGGCGTACCGGTCGACGCCGAGATATCTGATCAAAACGTTAGTCGCGGTGTTATCTGATATTGATATCATCAGGCGGCAGAGCGTCCTCAGATCTACATTGATCTCGTCGTCCGTGAAGAGCGTCAGAGCCCCGCATATCGGCACTTTGTCGGCTTTGGTCACGGTGATCCTGTCCGTGAGGTCGACGGCGCCTTCGGCGTCCAGTTTCTCCAGTGCCATGAAGACAGGCAGTTTAATGACGCTGGCAGCCGCGAACTGCTCGCGCGAGCGATATTCGATCGTTTCCCCGGTGGCGAGGTCCTTAAAGTAGAAACCGACGTGGCCGGCCTGCCTGCCGATGCCGCTTAATATCTCATCTTTGATCATTTCAGGCCGTCTCTCTCTCCTGAATAAATGCCATACACGGTAATTATATCACACTTGTGGCAGGCGCGGACAGAGTGCGTAAGAGGAAATTCAAGCGCCATGCCCGCGGAGGATCTTCGATCTTCACTTTTGATGTGACGATCGATTTTCCGATTGACACTTCTGCCCGGACGGTCGAAAATTATCTATAGAAGGAGGCGTCCAACTATGAAAATCGACAAAAACCCTATCGAGATCGAAGCGATGCAGGCGTATAAGGACGGTGACGTCAAGCGCTACAGAGAGATCGAGAACAAATTCGTTCAGGCGTATAAGGAAGAATACGCTGATAAGGACCACTGCTCGTGCAAGGAGCCTTGCCGCTGGCACGGTAACTGCGAGATCTGCGTTGCCATCCACAGAGCGCATACGGATCACATCCCGGCGTGCCTGGACGGCATCTTCAACGATCTGATCAGGCAGTTATCGGCAAAGACGGAAGGAACGGCGTTTACGAATGAAGATAAGATCTGATATCGAAATAGCACAGGAGCACGCCCCGCTGGAGATAAGCGAAATAGCCGCCGAAGCCGGGCTGGATGAAAAATACATCGAACCGTACGGAAAGGCGAAGGCGAAAGTTTCCCTCGAATTCCTGAAAGAGACCAGGGCGGAAAACGGGAAACTCATCCTCGTAACGGCGATCACCCCGACTCCCGCCGGCGAAGGAAAAACGACGACTTCAGTCGGTCTCGCCGACGGACTGCGCAGGATAGGAAAAAAAGCGGTAGTCGCTCTCAGGGAGCCGTCTCTGGGTCCCGTCTTCGGCATCAAAGGCGGCGCAGCGGGCGGCGGATACGCTCAGGTCATCCCGATGGAGGACATCAACCTGCACTTCACGGGTGATTTCAACGCGATAGCGTGCGCGAACAATCTGCTGGCTGCCCTCATCGACAACCACATCCACCACGGGAACGCCCTCGGCATCGACGTCAGACAGATCACATGGCGCAGGGTCGAAGACATGAATGACAGGCAGTTGCGCCACATCGTCGACGGTCTGGGCGGGAAGGCCCAGGGCGTACCGCGCGAGGATGGTTTTGACATCACAGCGGCCTCCGAAGTCATGGGCGTCCTCTGTCTGTCTAAAGATCTGATCGACCTGAAAGCGAGGCTCGGCAGGATCATCGTCGGCTACACTTACGAAGGAAAGCCTGTGACCGCTCACGACCTGAAGGCCGAGGGCGCGATGGCGGCTCTGCTCAGGGACGCGATAAAGCCTAATCTCGTGCAGACCCTCGAGGGGACGCCTGCTTTCGTACACGGCGGACCTTTTGCGAACATCGCTCACGGCTGCAACTCGCTGGTCGCCACCGAGATGGCTTTGAAACTCGGGGATTACGCGGTCACCGAGGCAGGCTTTGCCGCAGACCTAGGAGCGGAGAAATTCGTGGACATCAAATGCCGCCAGTCGGGCCTTAAGCCTGACGCGATGGTCATCGTCGCCACAGTGCGCGCGCTTAAATATCACGGCGGCGTGGCAAAGGACAAACTCGCGGACGAGGACCTTTCCGCCCTGGAGCGCGGACTGCCTAACCTGCTGCAGCACGTGGACAACGTTAAGAACGTGTTCGGAGTGCCTTGCGTCGTGGCGGTCAACAAATTCCCGACCGACACGAAGGCGGAGCTGGATCTCGTAATAGAGAAATGCGCCGAACTGGGAGTGAACGCCGTCTTGAGCGAGGTATGGGAAAAAGGCGGCGAGGGCGGCAAGGCGCTGGCCGAGGAAGTCGTGCGCCTCTGCGAACAGGAAAACAAGTTCAGTTTCGTCTACGATCCGGACCTTTCCATCGAAGAAAAGCTCGAGGCGATCGTGAAAAAAATATACCGCGGCAGCGACGTTATTATCACTTCCGCGGCGAGGAAGCAGATGGAGCACTTCACGGAACTCGGCTTCGGCAGTCTGCCCGTATGCATGGCGAAGACACAGTATTCGTTCTCTGATAACGCGGCTCTGCGCGGGGCTCCGCGCGGATTCAAGGTCACGGTCCGCGAGCTTAAGGTCTACGCGGGGGCGGGCTTCATCGTGGCGCTGACCGGAGACATCATGACGATGCCGGGACTGCCAAAGGTTCCGTCCGCCGAAAAGATCGACGTGGACGCGGACGGGAAGATCTCGGGGCTGTTCTGATCTCACGCCGCGGGAGGCGGGCGGGAAAAGTCCCGCCGCCCTCTTCTGTTCAGGTCCCTCTGCGTTATTTCAAGTTTGCGGGTGAAGTTGAAATAAGACATCAAAAAATCGGGGCGCTATTTCAAGTTCGACATCGAAATTGAAATAACGTCCCGAGATTTTAAGTGACGTCCCGACAACTTAAGTGACGTCCCGATAGTCGGATCAGCGTCCCGATCTGTTCTATTTCTTATGACACTATGACGCCGCGCTTGATCACCGTCTCAGCCAGATTGCTCCCCACTCTGTAGCAGATGTACGCCAGGTTCGGCGCGTCCCAGATCACGAGGTCGGCCTGCTTTCCGGGCTCGACGGTACCGACCTTATCCGCCGCATCGATCGCGGCGGCGGCGTTCAGCGTAACGGCCGTCAGGACTTCCTCCGGTGTCAGCCTGTATTTAAGGCATCCGAGGTTTATCACGAACTGCAGGTTCAGGCAGGGACAGGACCCCGGGTTGAAATCCGACGCCATCGCCACCGGGACTCCGGCGTTTATCATATCCCTCGCAGGAGCGAACATGGAGCCGAGGTTGAAACTCGTAGCGGGCAGCAGGCAGGCGATGACGCCGCCCTTTGCCATGCTTTCTATCCCCGTAGGCGGACAGACTATCAGGTGTTCCGCTGATATCGCCCCTATCTCGCCGGCGAGTTCAGAACCTCCTATCGGCTTTATCTCGTCGGCGTGGATCTTAGGCCTCATTCCGTACCGCTTCCCGGCCTCGAGGATGCGCCTCGACTCATCGGCCGTGAAAGTATCGGCTTCGCAGAACACGTCGCAGAATCTCGCTATCCCCTGATCCGCAACGGCGGGGATCATCTCGTCGCACACGAGGCGCACGTAGCCCTCGCTGTTCCCTTTATATTCCGCCGGAACCAGATGCGCGCCCATGAACGTAGGAACGACGTCCATCGGGTGGTTATCGTCCAGCGCCTTTATCACTCTGAGCAGTTTCAGTTCCTGCTCCGTAGTGAGCCCGTAGCCGCTCTTTGCCTCGACCGTCGTGGTCCCGAGGCTCATCATCTCATCCAGCGCTTTAGACGCCTTTTCGTAAAGTTCCTCCTCCGTAGCGCTCCGGGTGGTGTTCGTCGTGGACTGGATGCCGCCTCCGGCATTCTGTATGTCGAGGTACGAGGCCCCGTGGAGTTTAAGTGAAAGCTCGTTCTCGCGCCAGCCTCCGAAGATCAGATGTGTATGAGCGTCGACGAGTCCCGGCGTCACGAGGCGGCCGCGGGCGTCGATGAATTCCGTGTCAGACGACTCCGGCGATGCGCCAGTTCCGACCTCGCGGATCACTCCGTCCTCGGCCAGTATCCACGCATCCTTAAGGATTTTCACGTCCCCCTGAGCCGCGCCGCTCTTTGCGGAAGAGCCGACGGGCGTCGCCAGCATCCCTATGTTCTTTACAAGCAGTCTTCTCATTTTTCCGTACCGGCAGATGCAGCGGGCCGGCCAGCCGGCAGACCCGCCGCGGATAAAATCAGTGCTTTACAAGTTTTGCCGCCTCTTCGACGACCTTATCGTCCGCCACGTACGGAAGCGTTATGTGATACGCCCCGGCGTTTGCTTTGTTGAACTCGATCGCGGTGGAAAGCGCGTTCTCATTTCTCGCCCACGCCCTGCGTGAGACGCCGACCATCGTATCCCAAGGCATGGCCATATTAAGGATAGTATCGACGCGCTCGGAGCCGTCTAGGACCATTCCGAACCCGCCGTTTATGGCGTTTCCGACTCCCGTGCCTCCGCCGTTATGAAGCGCGATGTAGCTCATGCCGCGGGCGGCGTTGCCGGCGTAGCACTGGGTCGCCATCTCAGCCATGATGTTAGAGCCGTCCTTAATGTTTGAAGTCTCGCGGAAAGGCGCGTCCGTGCCGCCGGTGTCGTGGTGGTCGCGTCCGAGGATGACCGGGCCGATCTCTCCGTTTCTGACCATCTCGTTGAATTTCAAAGCGATATTCAGGCGGCCCATCGCGTCCTGATACAGGATGCGGCACTGAGTCCCGACGACGAGCTTATTCTTCTTTGCGTCGCGCACCCAGACGTAGTTGTCGTAGTCCTGATAGCGCCTGTTGTGGGTCTTGATGTACTCGGCCGCGGCGGCGTCCGTCTTATCGAGGTCTTCAGGGTCGCGCGACAGGCAGCACCAGCGGAACGGCCCGTAGCCGTAGTCGAAGAGGCACGGACCGAGGATGTCTTCGACGTATGAAGGGAAGACGAACCCGTCGAGGTCGTTTTCGCCGTTTTTGCAGATGCTCTTCACGCCGGAGTCGTAGACCGCCTTCAGGAAGCTGTTGCCGTAGTCAAAGAAATACGTCCCGCGCTCGTGGAGTTTGCAGATCATCTCGTAGTGGTGGTGCAGGCTCTTGTCGACGAGTTTTGCGAACCCTTCACGGTCGGTGGCCAGCATCTCGGTGCGCTGCTCGAAGGTGAGCCCCTGCGGGCAGTAGCCGCCGTCGTACGGGACGTGGCATGAAGTCTGATCCGAAAGAAGATCGACGTGGATGTCGTGATCGTACAGGTATTCGAGCAGATCGACGACGTTTCCGTGGTATGCGACCGCGCAAGGCTGCTTCGCCTCAAGGTGCTGTTCTGCTATCGCCCAGGCCTCGTCGAGGCTGTCCGTGCGGTGCGTGACCCACCCTTGCGTGTACCGGGTCTCGATCCTGGAGTCGTCCACCTCCGCTATGATCGCGGCGGCTCCGGCTATGACGGCCGCTTTTCCCTGAGCTCCGGACATTCCGCCGAGTCCCGACGAAACAAAAAATCTCCCCGCGAGGTTCCCGTCCTGAGGGATGCCCAGTTTCAGGCGTCCCGCGTTAAGGAGCGTGTTGAACGTGCCGTGGACGATGCCCTGTGGTCCGATGTACATCCAGCCTCCCGCGGTCATCTGGCCGTAGTTGGCGACGCCGAGGGCCGCGGCGCGGTTGAAGTTCTTCTGGTCGTCGAAAGTTCCGACCATCAGGCCGTTCGTGATGATGACGCGCGGCGCGAGTTTATGCGATCTAAAGAGCCCGAGCGGGTGGCCGGACATGACGACTAAGGTCTGTTCGTCCGTGAGCTGCTCGAGGTATTTTTTGATGAGGCGATACTGCATCCAGTTCTGGCAGACCTGCCCCGTCTCGCCGTATGTGACCAGCTCGTAAGGATAGAGCGCCACGTCGAAGTCGAGGTTGTTATCGATCATGACCTGGATGGCTTTGCCCTCAATGCACTTTCCTTTATATTCATCGATCGGGTGGCCGTAGATCTTTCCAGCCGGGCGGAAGCGGTACCCGTAGATGCGGCCGTGCTCATCGAGTTCCTCTGCGAACTCTTTTGCCATCTCGGCGTGGTGGTCCGGGTGGACGTAGCGCAGGGCGTTTTTGATGGCGAGGGCTTTGTCGGCCTCTGTGAGGTGGGATTCGCGGCGCGGCGCGCGGCGGTACTGCGGGTCGAATTCCGGGTATTCCGGCAGCTCGTAGTCTAACTTGATGGTCATCGCATCGTTGACGTCAAAATTTTCACTCATGGCAGTTCCTCACTTTCCTGTTTTTATGCGCGTGCGGTGTATTTTCGCGCGCGTCGTATCTTCGGCGCACGCCGTGCAATTTTCCGGCGCTCAGGGAACGCTTCCCGCGCGCGGCGCGCGTTCGTTTTGATGTCTCGCTTATATTGTATTTTAAATGAAATTCAGTATAATGAAAAGTACTGATATTTATATTTCCGCACAAAATCCCAATAGCAGGAGGATACCGCAATGCCAAAACTCGTTGAGTGCATTCCAAACTTCAGCTGCAGCAGAGAAAAGGACGAAGCGACGTACGACGCGCTCGTCGAAACGGCAAAAAGCGTGCCCGGCTGCACTTTGTTCGACGCGCAGACAGACGGGAACCACAATCGCTGCGTCCTGACTTTGATCGGCGGCATAGACGCCATCGAGGAGGTCGCGTTCCGCCTGACGAAGACGGCCACCGAGCGCATCGACATGAACAAGCACAAGGGGCAGCATAAGCGCATGGGAGCCACCGACGTCATCCCGTTCGTGCCCCAGTCAAAGGACGTTTCGGTCGAGGACTGCGTCGAACTGTCAAAGCGCGTCGCTCAGCGCATCTGGGATGAGCTGAAGGTCCCGTCGTTCCTCTACGAGGATTCGGCGACACGCCCGGAGCGCCGCAATCTGGCGACTATCCGCAAGGGCGAGTTCGAGGGCATGCCGGCTAAACTGCTTGAGCCTGACTGGGCGCCTGACTACGGTGAGAGAAAGATCCACCCGACCGCCGGGGTCGTCGCGATCGGCGCGCGCATGCCGCTGGTGGCGTTCAACGTGAATCTGGCAACGTCCGACGTAGAGGTAGCAAAGAAGATCGCTAAGACCATCCGCGGATCTTCGGGCGGTTTCCGCAGCTGCAAAGCGATGGGCTTCATGCTGGAGGACCGCGGCATCGCTCAGGTCTCGATGAACATGGTGAACTACGAAGACACCCCGCTGTACGTGGTCTATGAGATGATCAAAGCCCTGGCCGAGCGGTACGGCACGTACGTGGTCGACAGCGAGATCGTCGGGCTGACGCCGGCGAAAGCGATGATCGACTGCGCCGAGTTCTACCTGAAAGTGAAGGACTTCGACTGCCACAACCAGATAATGGAATATCACCTGCTGGATATGAAATAGAGCCGTGCGGGCGGGCTGGCCGGCCGCCGCGGTGTAAAGTGAAATATGAGCGACGGCGCGGAGGAGCCCGCTGGGATCCGAGCCGCGCAAAGGACAGGAATAGAGCGCGGCTGGCCCGCAGGGCCCGCGCGATGAAAGTGCTGAAGGCGCGAAGGAACCCGCTGGGCTCCGGGCCCGCGCGATGAAAGTGCT
>DKRJ01000012.1:169105-193851 GCA_002472145.1 Clostridiales bacterium UBA7285
GGCTGGCCCGCAGGGCCCGCGCCCGGTAATATGAAGGAGAGAAAATGAAGAAATTAGCCGAACTTACGACGACCGAATTCACCGAACTGCTAGCGTCTGACGCTCCGGCGCCCGGCGGCGGATCAGCGGCGGCCCTGGAAGGGGCGCTGGGAGCCGCGCTTTCCGCGATGGTCTGCAATCTGACCACTTCCTGGAAGAACAGGGAAAAATACGCCGAGTCTCAGGAACTGGCTGCCGCGGCAGCGGGGAAAGCGGCCGACATCACGTCCCGCTTCGTGGACGTGATGAACCGCGACACGGAGGCGTTCAACGCGGTCAGCGCCGCCTTCGGGATGCCTAAGGGGACGGACGAGGAGAAGGCGGCGCGGTCGGCCGCGATCCAGCGCGGGCTTGAGGGCTGCACGAAAACGCCCTTTGAGATGATGGAACTGGCGGCGGAGGCGCTTGAACTCACGTCGGCGCTCGTCGGAAAAACAAACGCCAGCGCGGCCAGCGACCTCGGCGTTTCCGCTCTGTCACTAAAGGCGGCGATCCAGGGAGCGTGGCTGAACGTCCTCATAAACATCGGAAGCCTTAAAAACAAGGAACTCGCCGACGACTACAGACAGAAGGGCGAAGCCCTCCTCGCGAAGGCTCTCCCGCTGGCAGACGAGATATACGAAAAGATCCTGAAAATGATGTAATGAACTGTTTTGGCGGCGCGATGGATTGGACTTTGATAAAAAAAGACAAATACGTCGTTTCGGAGTGGTCCGGCGGCACCACAACTCAGCTCGCTATTTTTCCCGAGTCGGCTGTCTATGCCGACCGGGATTTTATTTGGCGCTTAAGTTCCGCCGAAGTCCTGACGCCGGAGTCGGATTTCACGCCTCTTCCCGACTACGACAGGCTGATCTCGGTCGTTTCCGGGGCAATGGATCTGAAGGTCAGCGGCGGCGAACGGGTCACGCTTAAGCCTCTGCAGGTCCTGGCCTTCGACGGTGCCGTGTCGACAAAGTCATGGGGATTATGTAGGGATTTCAATCTGATGACCAGAAAAGGAAAATGCCGGGGCTCACTTAAAACGTTCGAACTGAGCGCCGGAAGTTCCGCTGTTTGGACACCTGACGCAGGCACGGTCGACGCAGACGGCAGGTGCGTGCATCTGGCGATCTATTGCGCTCGCGGCGAAATTCTGCTGCCGGAGGACGGTGTGGCAGCGCACGAGAGCGAACTGCTGCTCTGCAGATCCGGAGCATACGCCTCTATACCATTGAGAAGCAAAACAAGATGTATCATTTTCACGATGGCAGCAGAATTACTCTAAGTCGAGATACTTCGCGTAAGTATACGGGATAATTTCGCCATTTTTTGTCGAGCGATATCCCTTTTCTCTATGCGAGTATTTTATTTTTCTGCTTTTCTGTTATGGAGACTTCATTCTCGGTCAGGTATCTGCGCATGAAGGAGCAGCGAGTCAATAAAAATGCGGTCATATGACCGCATGATTTTCCTCTCTTATTGTCACACCAAACGTTCTTTACTCAAACTCCGGCATGTATTCTTTGACGATCTCCAGTATCTCCCCGCTGTACACCATCTCTTTCACGGCCTCTATATCAGGCCAGATCTCGCGGTCGACTTCGTAGAACGGGACCTTTTCCCGGACGTGCTCATAGATCGCCTCGTGCAGCGGCGTTATGCCCTGCCCGTGAGTATTCAGACGCCTGCGTATGTCTATGGCCTGGCAGGCCGTCATCAGTTCCAGCGCCAAAACGTCCAGCGTGTTCTTCACGATCATCCCGGCTTTGCGCGCCGCGGTAGTTCCCATCGAAACGAAGTCCTCCTGATTTGCCGAGGACGGGATCGAATCCACCGACGCCGGGTGCGCGTATATCTTATTCTCCGAGACCATCGACGCCGCGGCGTACTGGACTATCATGAACCCGGAATTCACCCCGCCTTCCGTCGTGAGGAAAGGCGTGAGTCCGTTGGAAAGTGCGGCGTTCACCATGCGTTCGAGCCTGCGCTCCGAAATGTTGGCGAGTTCGCTCGCCGCTATACCTAAAGTATCGAACGGTATCGCCATCGGTTCTCCGTGGAAGTTCCCTCCGGAGATGACAGCCTCGTCCTCGAAGAACATCAGCGGGTTGTCCGTCACGGCGTTAAGTTCTATCTCAACCTTATCAAGCACATAGTCCAAAGCGTCGCGCACCGCGCCGTGGACCTGCGGTATGCACCTGAGCGCATAGGCATCCTGAACGCGGTCGTTCTGGCAGTTGCCGAGTATCTCCGAGCCCTCCAGGAGTTTCGACATGTTTGCCGCGACGAGCATCTGTCCCATTTGCCCGCGGACAGCGTGGATGCGCGGGTCGAACGCGTTCCTCAGTCCGGTGAGCCCTTCGAAGTCCATGGATCCGATGACGTCAGCCATCTGAGCCGCGCGTATCGTATCGTATAGTGCCAGAGCTCCGGCGGAAGTCATCGCACATGTGCCGTTCGTGAGCCCGAGGCCTTCTTTGCTGACCAGAGTGTCCAGCGTCTTTATCCCTGCTTTTTTCATGGCTTCGGCGCCCGACATCTCCACTCCGTCGTATTTTGCTCTGCCGCGTCCGAGGAGCGGCAAAGCCATATGAGCGAGCGGCGCCAGATCCCCTGAAGACCCGAGGGATCCCTTCTGAGGGACGATCGGGATGACGTTTTTGTTCAGCATCTCGGCGAGCATCTCGACGAGAACGGGGCGCACTCCCGAGTATCCCTCGCAGAGAGCGTTCGCGCGAAGCAGCATCATGCCGCGGACGACTTCATCGGGGTACGGGTCGCCCATAGCCGTGCAGTGGCTCAAGATGAGGTTCGTGGAGAGTTTATTCGACATTTCGGCGGATACGGCGACTTTCTGGAAATCTCCGAATCCGGTCGTTATGCCGTACGCCACGCGCTTTTCGTCAGCTATCTTCTCGGCAAGCTCACGCGACTTTCTCATGGCCGCGATAGCGCGATCCGGGACCTCCACCTCAGCCCCGTATCTGGCGACGGCGACAAAACCCTCGAGCGTCAGGCTCTGCCCGTCTATAACTACGCGTTTGATATCTTTAGGATCTTTCAGATCTGTATGACCGTTCATTCCTGTGCCTCCGGGTGTGTTTCGTTTTCCGATCGCAGTCTGTTACGGATATCAGTTGCAGTCTGTTCCGGATATCAGCTGCAGTCTGTTTCGGATATCAGTATATTATCATATAAATATGTGTTTGTGAGCAATATATAACAAAATTATATGAGATTTTTTGTGATTTCTGCACAACATCACTGTGAATCGCTATCGGGATGATACGTCGCCGCTCTGATGTGTAAAAGCGCTTCCGGACGTCCCGCGGAACGACGCGCGCCGCAGAATGCACAGAAAAACCGCCGTGTCGGTGTACCCGTCACAGCGGCCTCGTAGTGTGGTGGAGATAGTCGGGCTCGAACCGACCACCTTTTGAATGCCATTCAAACGCTCTCCCAGATGAGCTATATCCCCATAAGCGCGAACGGCTTCCGCCGTCCGCATTAATATTATTATCTGATTTCAGGCGATTTGTCAATCATAACTTAGGGGATCGCGAAGGCTCCGAAGCAGAGCCCCCGCGATTATACATTCTCCAGCTTCATATCGTCGTCCTTGATCTTGCCTGCCCGACGGAGGATCCAAGCGAACAGGAGGGACATCGCAGCCGGGAGAATAAACTGGACCAGGATCACGCCGAGCACGGAATTCGCCGTGAAGCCCATATCCGTGAAAGTGCCGATCTGCCCCACGAGGCCGGACGTGCCCATTCCGGCTCCCATAGGGTTATTCGTCATTTTGAACAGGCAGGTCGCTATCGGTCCGGTGATTGCGCCTGCGAGCGTAGGCGGCAGCAGGATCCACGGATTTTTAATGATGTTCGATATCTGCAGCATCGAAGTGCCGATGCCCTGAGCGAAGAATCCGCCGATGCCGTTGTCGCGCCAGCTAATAACGGCAAAACCTATCATCTGCGCGCAGCAGCCCGCCGTCGCGGCTCCGGCAGCAAGCCCCGAGAGATCCAGCATTATGCAGAGCGCCGCGCTTGAAATAGGCGCCGTCAGGGCGAGTCCGACGATCGTCGATATTACGATCCCGAAAATGAACGGTCTCCACTCTGTTGCGGTCATTATCACGGCGCCGAGCCCCTGCATCAGAGAACCTACGAGCGGTCCGACGAGCTTTGCCACGATGCCGCCGATGATCAGAGTCACCGCTGGCGTGACGATGATGTCCACCTTCGTTTCCTTTGATACCGCCTTGCCGAATTCGGCGCCGACGACGACCGCGACCAGCGCACCCGCCGGCCCGCCGAGCGACGCGCCGAGCATTCCGGTCACGGCCGACGTGAACATCACGAGAGGCGGAGCCTGGAGCCCCCAGGCGATCGCGACGCCCATGGCGGCACCCATGTTATCCATCGCGGTCTGCCCTATCTCGACCAGAAAGCCTGAAACGGCGTTATCTCCGAAGGCGATCGCGGTCTGCGATCCGATCGTCTTTAAGATCAGACCTACGAGCAGCGAAGTAAAAAGCCCCAGAGCCATCGCGGAGAGCGTATCCTGCAGATAGCGTTTTGCCGAAAACACTATGTTCTTTCGCGCCAGGAACGCCTTGAAGCCATGTTTTTCCGGAGATTTCGACTCCGCGGCTGCGGTATTCTGTTCTGCCATCGTGATTCCCTTTCTCTTTGCGGTATTATTTAAATCACGACAAATGTAACATATCACGCGCGTTGTGTCAATTCATGTGTAAAGACATATTTCGACGTGTGTCTTGACATATGTTCCGTCAGGGTATTCCATCTCCCCCGCGAGTCTGGTATAATGGCGGTAAATCAGCACTTTGCCGGGTGCAGTTTTGCCGGGATAAACTTTGCAGGGCGTAACTTTGCCGGGTGCAGCTTTGCCGGGATAAATTTTGCCGTGCATACTTTGCAGGGCGTATATGTCCATGCGCATCACCCGGGGCGCATCATCCGGGACTTCATCGGGAGAAAAAATGGACGCGAAGGAACGCAGAAAATACATACTCGATCGCATAGGCAGAACGGATACACCGGTGTCGGCATCAGCGCTGGCCTCGGAACTTTCGGTCAGCCGTCAGGTCATCGTCGGAGACGTCTCGATCCTGCGCGCCGAGGGAAACGACGTCAGGGCGACGGCCAGAGGCTACCTGCCGGAACGGAAACGCGAACAGTTCCCTTTCGTCGGAACTATAGTCTGCAGACATGACGACAGCGGGCTCGCGGACGAGCTTTTTACCATAGTCGACTACGGCGGCACATGCATCGACGTGACGATCGAACACGCCATATACGGCGAACTCTCGGGGCAGCTGAACATCGGATCGCGCTACGAAGCCGAGCAGTTCATAGAGAAAAGCCGCCTCTATCCGGATGCGAAGCCCCTGTCGCTCCTTTCCGGCGGCCTGCACATGCATAACGTCGGCGCACCGAGCAGGGAAGTTTTTGATCTCATATGCGGCAGGCTCCGCGAAAAAGGTATTCTGGTCGAGATCAGCGGCGAGTGAATCTCCGGGCAAAACCGGTTCCGGCACGTAAAATTCCCGGCAGATCAATGTTTTGATGAAAAGGTGGCGCGGCAGGATCAAAAAAATAAAGTGGACTAAAATTGACAGATTTTATCCGCGGGTTCGTGTGGTATATCATAGTTGCGGGCAGAGGGACCAGAAAAAAGTCCCCGCCTCTGAAGAAAAGTTTACATTATTTATAACAGAGAAGCCGGCCGGGTCGAGGATCACGGTCAGTATAGAAGGAGGAAAATATTATGAAATGGGTATGCTCAGTTTGCGGTTATGTTTATGAAGGACCTGAAGCACCGGAGAAGTGCCCTCAGTGCGGAGCTCCTAAGGAGAAGTTCACCGCTCAGGAAGGCGAACTCACGTGGGCTTCCGAGCACGTTCTCGGCGTTGCGCAGGGAGCCAGCGAAGACATCATGAACGATCTCAGGGCGAACTTCCAGGGCGAGTGCTCCGAAGTCGGAATGTATCTCGCAATGGCGAGAGTCGCGTATCGCGAGGGATATCCTGAAGTCGGCGCCTACTATGAAAAGGCCGCACACGAGGAAGCTGAGCACGCGTCGAAGTTTGCGGAACTCCTCGGCGAAGTCCTCACCGACAGCACCGAAAAGAATCTCCGCATGAGAGTCGAAGCCGAAAACGGCGCTACAGCAGGCAAAACCGACCTTGCGAAACGCGCTAAAGCAGCCAACCTCGACGCCATCCACGACACAGTCCACGAGATGGCAAGAGACGAGGCAAGGCACGGCAGAGCATTCCAGGCTCTCCTGAGCAGATACTTCGGCAAATAACCGACGGACGGCATGGCGGACTTTCGTGCCGCCTGCCCCGAAATATCTGAAACCAAAATCATATATAAGTCCCGATGACCCATCGGGGCTTTTTACGTTTTGTTGAGGTAAACGCTTTCACAGAATGTTCATATTTATTGTATTGAATTGTGGATCTGCCTGAAGCCGGCAATAAGAGGACGCTGTACCTGAAAGAGACCGCTGCGCCGGAGCACTACGCCGGGTCTGACGTCATCTTCCCGATTGACCTTGAAACTAAAGAGACGACAGCGTGGAATGACAATCATACGGAGCTCATTAAAACAACAATCCACATCATCTCATACCGCGATCGGAATAACGACTTCGTGTCCGCCGGCGTGGTCGTTACGCTGAAAGCTTCTGAAAACTGGACCGGAACGTTCTCGGATCTCCCTAAGTACGACACCGCAGGAAAAGAAATCGAGTACCGCGCTGTTGAAAGAGCCGATAACTACGAGAGTTCCGCCGAGACGACGAAGAACGACGACGGCACGTTCACCACGACAGTTACGAACAAGCCGAGTGAAGAACTCATCTCGATCCCTGTCGAAAAGGAATTCGAAGACGGAGTGACGGGCGAGGAAATCACCGTCGTTGTCAAGCGCGACGGAGAAGTCGTCAGAGAGCAGAAACTCAGCGACAGCAACAAATGGAAGTACACATTTGACAAACTCGAAAAATACGCCGCTGACGGCCATGAGTACGAGTACACCGTCGAAGAGACGAACAAGAACTATAAGCCGGTCGTCACTCTCAAAGATGAGAACGACATCACAAAGGGAGTCACTATCACCAACTATCAGAGCGAAGAGAAAGTTTCCGTTCCGGTAGAGAAGAAGTGGGTCGGCAAAGAATCCGAATCGGTCGAGATCAAACTCCTCGCCGGCAAAGAAGTCGTGCAGACAGTCCGCATCGACGCTGAGGACGGCTGGAAATACACATTCACCGGCCTCATGAAGCATGACACCTCCGGAAAGGAAATCGTCTATACGGTCGAAGAAACTCCTATAAACGGCTACACGCCTAAGGTCAAAGGCGACGCCGTAAAGGGCTACGTCATCACGAACATAAGCGACGAAGAAAAGCCTCGCACCGGTGACAGAAACGGCATCGCGCTCTGGTCTCTGACCGCGCTGATCGCAGGACTTGCTGCAATCACAATAATGCGTAAGCGCATGAGCGATAAGTAAGCGCCAAACGGCTAAGCCAAACGGCTGAGTGCCATACGCGAAAATCAAAAGAGCGTGCGGATCACCGCACGCTCTTTTATTACTTATTAAGGTTATTTGATTGCTTCGGCGATCGTTTTGCCGTACTCGACGCACTGAGCGAGGGCGTCCTCGTCAGGTGCCCACTTTACTCTGAGCGGATCGGCGATCTTCTCGTATCCCATGCCGGCTAGAGCTTCGGAGATCTGATTCGCAGCCTCGCCGCTCCAGCCGTAGCTGCCGAATGAAGCGTACTTCTTGCCTTTGAATTTCAGGCCTTTGATCAGTTCGAGTTCGCCGCCGATTGCATAGGAATAGCCGTTGTTGATCGTAGGCGAACCCATGACGACGGCTTTGGAGGCGAAGACCTCCGTCGCGATGTCGTTTTTGTCGGACCTGGAAGCGTTGTAAAGCGTGACTGTCGTTTCCGGCGACACGGAACGGATGCCGAGCGCTATGGACTCTGCCATGCGCCTCGTGGACTGCCACATCGTGTCGTAGACGATCGTGACGCGATCTTCCTGATAGTTCTGAGCCCAGGCTTTATAGGCGTCGATGATCTCCGGGATATTGGTTCTCCAGCAGATGCCGTGGCTCGGGCAGATCAATTTGATATCGAGGTCCATCGAGAGAATCTCGTTCAGTTTTTTCGTTACGAACATGCTGAACGGAGCGAGGATGTTCGCGTAGTATTTTTTGGCCTCCGCCATCGCCCTGTCGAGGTCGGCGCAGTCGTCATAGAGCATTTCGGACGCGTAGTGCTGGCCGAAGCCGTCGTTGCTGAAGAGAATGTTCTCACCGGTCATGTACGTGAACATGGTGTCAGGCCAGTGGAGCATCGGCGCTTCGATGAAGCGGAGCCTGCTGCCGCCCAGGTCGAGTTCGTCGCCGGTCTTCACGTTCACGAAGTTCCAGTCTTTATGATAGAGGCCGCGGATGATCTGTTCGCCTTTGGCGGTGCAGTAGATCGGCGTGTCGGGGATCTCCGCCATGAGCGCCGGAAGCGAACCGCTGTGGTCGTTTTCGTTGTGGTTCATGACTATGTAGTCGATATCCTTCAGATCGATCTCGCGCTTGAGGTTTTGGACGAATTCGCGGTCGTACGGTCCCCAGACCGTGTCCATGAGGACTGTTTTTTTATCGCGGATCAGATATGAATTGTACGAGGACCCTTCGTCTGTCGAGAGTTCGTCGCCGTGGAAGCGCCTGAGTTCCCAGTCGATCTTGCCTACCCACGTTACCTTGTCTGTGATTTTTTTGCTCATTTCTATCTCCTTTTGAATCTTGATGGCCTGCCGGCGGGCAGGACTGCGTTAGTTTGCTCTATCCTGAAGGCTCATGATGATCGCGACGAGTTCGGTTCCCGAATCCGCCGTGTTTATCTGACGCCGGAGAGCGGCACCGCCTTTCATTCCTTTAAAGTACCGCGGAAGCATCTTGCGCATCTCGCGCACCGCGACGCGTTCGCCCTTCAGTTCCTCCTCGGCCCTGTACTGGCGGATCGCGGCCGCACAGCGCTCTTCGAGCGTCGGAGACTCCGGCGCGGGGCTGCCGGAAAGCGCGGCGTTCAGCTCCCTGAATATCCAGGGGCTGCCGAGCGCGGCGCGCCCTATCATAATGAAGTCGCAGCCTGTTTCCGCGAACATCCGCTCCGCGTCCGCGAAGCACGTCACGTCGCCGTTCCCGATGACCGGGATCGACACGGCTTTTTTCACCTCGGCAATCGTCTCGAGCGAGACGCCGCCGGAATAGAACTGTTCGCGCGTGCGTCCATGCACCGCGACAGCGCTGCCGCCCGCGGCAGCGACCGCCTGCGCCGCCTGAACAGCCGCGTCCGGCGCGGCGCCTTCTATTCCGGCCCTGATTTTAGCCGTCACCGGTTTGCCGGTCGCTCCGACGACCGCCCTGACTATCTGGTATATCAGTTCCGGATCGCGCAGAAGCGCGGAACCGTCTCCGTTTTTGACCACCTTAGGCACCGGGCATCCCATATTTATGTCCAGTATCGCGTTTCCGTAGGGTTCCAGTATCTCGGCGGCCTCCGCCATAAAGCCGGGGTCGCTCCCGAATATCTGAAAGGCCGTAGGCGCCTGACACTCGCTGATCTCAAGCAGTGTGCCGGTGTTTCTGTTCGAATAGCAGAGCCCCTTAGCGCTTATCATTTCCGAATATACTATACCCGCTCCGTATTCTGCGCAGATGGACCTGAATGCCGCGTCTGAAAAACCCGCCATCGGAGCGAGAAAAAACGGCGAGCGCGGAACGACGTTCCCGATCGAGGGATGCTGCACGCCGCCTACTTTTCTGTATTCTTTTCCCATATGTGTTTTCCGGAAGCCGTCTTTCTCTCTCTGCTGTTCTTTTCGTAGAGGATCTCGAGGCCCTCCAGGGCGAGAAATTCATCGACGTGGTCGATGCACGAAAGCCCGGCCTTCATCATCATATCGGTATAGACGCCAGTCGCGATCACCTTGATCGGTTCCATGTCGCCGGCAGCCTCCATCTCCTTCTTCATCTCGGAGACGGTGTATTCGATCATTCCCACGTGGCCGTAGATCAGCCCGGCCTGCATGCTTTCGACCGTGTTCCCGCAGATGATCCTGCCCGGAGCGTCAAGTTCGACCTTAGGCAGCATAGCCGTCTTTTCGAAGAGCGCGTCAGATGAGATCTTAAGCCCGGGCGAAACGGTCCCGCCCAGATATTCGTCCCGGCCGTCGATGGCGCAGACCGTCGTCGCTGTCCCAAAATCGACCACGATAAGGGGACCGCCGTATTTATTGACGGCGGCGACCGCGTTTACGATCTGATCTCCGCCCACCTGCTTAGGGTTGTCGTACTTTACGATGAGGCCTGTTTTGATGCCCGATTCGACGACAATGGCGGGGATGCCGAAATATTTCTCTGAAAGTCTGCGGAAAGTGTGAAGGACAGAAGGTACGACCGACGAGATTATCACGTTGTCGACATCGCCAAAACCATACCCCTCGTAGTCGAAGAGATGATCTACGATCATCGCGTACTCGTCGGCGCTTCGCTCCGTCGCGGTCTGGACGCGCCAGTTCGCAAGCAGTCTGCCCTCGGAAAAGAGCCCTACAGTTATTTCCGTGTTTCCGATATCAAAAGCGAGAAGCATGAACACACCACCTCTCACGTGTCAAATCACGTGTCAGACGAGCCTCTCAAGCCGCTTGAGCGCGAGGGCCACCGTGAGCCCCGGTATGACCCTGTTGCCGGTCACTTCGACTCCGAGGATCTCGTTTATCTTTTTAAGTCTGTACTGGACCGTGTTAGCGTGAATGCCCATGATCTGGGACGTTTTGCCGCTGTTCATCCCGGCGTCGAGGACAAAGGTCTCGAGCGTGTCGAGCAGTTGTTTTGCTTTGTTCGCGCCGACGCTCGTGTCGAACGGGGAAAGCAGGTCCAGATAATTTTTCTTTACGTGTCCGCCCTGCACCTGGATGTTGATGCAGTTTGAGACGAGAACGAGCTCGTACTTGGAGAATACGCGCTTATAAGGGAATACGCCCTCTACGAAGGTCCACGTCTCGCTTATGAGCCGGAAGCCGTCGCTAGCGCTCTCGATCCCGTCGACGCCCGTGAAGTGGAATATCCTGACGTCCTTGCCGATCTCCTTAAGCTCGTCGTAGAGACCGTTGCAGACATTCTTGATGTTATTGTTCTCAGCGTCGAATTCCGGCGTCTGGACGACAACGCCATAGCTTTCCTCCTCATCCTCGATCTTAACGACGTCGCATCCCGTCTCGTTTTCGAACTCGTTGATCACCTTGCGGGCTTTGGCGTTGTTCAGGCTCTTAGCGAAGAATACGGACGCGATCTCGCTGTCCTGCTGTCCCATGCTGTCTTTGATCGTGTAGGCGAGGCTCTTGTTGCCGCGCATCAGGGCTTTGATCAGATCGACCTTCAGATCACGCTCCGGCGTGTAGCGCCACATTCCCATCGCCAGTTCGATGATCTCGGCGAGCTTGGTGATCTCCCCGGCCGTGTATTTGTCCTCGTTATCGACGACGAGCAAAAAGTACCTCTCGCCGGAGATGTTGACCGTGCCCCAGTATCCGACGACGCCGTTCAGATCCAGCAGGCTGTACGGGACTGTCTCGGTCGGCTGATCCTTGCGGTTCTGCAGCGTTTTGATCGCGTCCTGCACCGTGATACGGTTGCGGTTTTCGACGATCAGGATCGGGTTAAAGTTTTTAGAGATCAGAACGACCTGGAACCCGTTCGTCAAAGCCGCTTCCTTCAGCGCTGACTGGAAATTCGAGTGGCGCTCGAAGTCGAGCAGATGATATATCGTGTTGTTGATCAGGTTGTTCCCGAAGCTGTTTCCGAGCAGCAGGCGGTCCATGATCTGATCGATCACGTCCGAGTACTCGGATTTGTTCTGAGGCGGGATCAGGATCAAAGGAAGTCCTATCGCCTCGGCGATGTCGACCGCCTCCTCCGTGAGTTTCTCCGCGCTCGGATAGTGGAATATGACAAGCGCAGAGATCCCGCTGTTTGCCAGTTCCTTTACGGTCTCGGCCTGGAGCGTCGGCTTCCCGCGCATCGCCGAAAACGACGTCAAGACGATCTGGTCGCGCTTGCCGTTTGACTTTACCGCGGACTTCACATCCGGCGAGTCGAGCACGGACACCGAGCGAACAGGATTGTCGAGATTTCTCTTCCCTGCTGCGATTTTATACGGTTTGAATGCGTCGAGTTCGAGGCATTCTCTGACAGTAAGTTTCATGTTTTTTCACCTGCCGCTCTGTTACATTTACTCTTCCGGGTTGCTGCTTGTTTTATCTATATCTTCCGCGCCAGTATCCGCGGCGTTCTGCTCAGGCTGCTGCGGAGCCTGTGGAGCCTTCGGGGCATGCTCAGGCTGCTGAGGAACCTGCGGGGCCTGTTCAGGCTGCTCCTGTGCCTGAGGCTCCTGCTCAGGCTGCTGCGCCTGAGGTGCCTGCACAGGCTGCTGCGGAGCCTGTGGGGCCTGCGGCTGTCCGTACGGAGGCTGATTGCCATATGGCGGCTGATTGCCGTACGGAGGCTGATTGCCATATGGCGGCTGATTGCCGTACGGAGGCTCGTTCCCGTACGGAGGCTGACTGCCGTAAGGCGGCTGATTGCCGTACGGAGGCTGACTGCCATACGGAGGCTGATTCCCGTACGGAGGTTCGTCGCTGTACGGATATCCTCCACCGATGTATTTCGTGCTGCCTTCCTCAGGGGAAAGTCCCGCGCGGCGCAGTTCCTCTCTGCGCTGTTCCTCCTCCTTGCGGCGGATGCGCTCGCTCTCCTCGGCTTCCTTTTCGTTTTCCTTTTCGACTCTCTTCTCCTGCTCCAGAACTTCCTGTTTGATCTGCTCAGGCGTTTTTCTGCCGGTGTAGAGTTCCTCGAACTGGTCGCCGTCAAGCGTCTCTACGAGAAGCAGTGCTTTGGCGACTCTCTCGAGTATCTCTCTGTTGTCGGTGAGGATCTTTTCCGTCTCCTCGTATGCTTTGTCGATGAGGCGTCTGATCTCGTGATCGATCTCGGACTGCACTTCTTCGGAATACGCTTTCTTCGACGAGAAATCGTTTCCGAGGAAGACCTCCTCGGACTCGGCGTAGTTGACCGGTCCGAGTTTCTCCGAAAATCCGTATCGCGTGACCATCTCGCGGGCGATGTCGGTCGCGCGCTGGATATCGTTGCTCGCTCCCGTGCTGATGTCGTCCAGAGTGAGCGCCTCCGCCACACGTCCGCCGAGCAGGTGGATGATCGTGTCATACATGTGTCTGCGCGTCTCGAAGGTCCTATCCTTTTCAGGCAGGCTCATAGTGAAGCCGCCCGCGGATCCTCTCGGGATGATGGTTATCTGGTGGACAGGGTCGCCGCCGATCGTGCGCATCACTACAGCGTGTCCGGCCTCGTGGTACGCGGTGAGCCTGCGCTCCTCCTCGCTGATCACTCTGCTCTTTTTCGCCGGTCCTGCGAGTACTTTCGTCGTCGCTTCCTCTATCTCGACCATCCTGATCTTGCGCCCGTTCCTGCGCGCGGTGATCAAAGCCGCCTCGTTCAGCAGGTTTTCGAGATCGGCCGGCGTAAAGCCCGGTGTGCGCCTCGCGATGATCTCAGGCGAAACGTCGTCGGCGAGCGGTTTATTTTTGCTGTGGACTCTGATGATCTCTTCGCGTCCCTTGATGTCCGGGATGCCTATGACGATCTGGCGGTCAAAACGGCCCGGCCTGAGCAAAGCGGGATCGAGCACGTCAGGACGGTTCGTCGCCGCGATGACTATGACGCCCGAGTTTTCCTCGAATCCGTCCATTTCAACGAGCAGCTGGTTCAGAGTCTGCTCGCGCTCGTCGTTGCCTCCGCCGAGTCCGGCGCCTCTCTTGCGGCCTACCGCGTCGATCTCATCGATGAAGAGGATGCACGGCGCGTTTTTCTTTGCCTGGTCGAACAGGTCGCGGACGCGCGACGCGCCTACGCCTACGAACATTTCAACAAAGTCGGACCCGCTGATGCTGAAGAACGGGACTCCGGCTTCGCCCGCCATGGCTCTGGAAACGTACGTCTTGCCCGTTCCCGGCGGGCCTACGAGCAAGATGCCCGTAGGGATCCTGGCTCCCAGCGACGTGTATTTGCGCGGGTCTTTAAGGAAATCCACGACCTCGCGGAGTTCCTCTTTTTCCTCCTGAAGTCCTGCCACGTCGGCAAAGGTGATTTTGTTGTCGTTCTTATACAGTCGCGCCTTGCTTTTGCCGAACTGGAAGGCTTTGCCGTTGCCGCCCTGATTCATCATCATGTACATCAGTAAAATCAGCGCGACTATCACGACGATCGTCGGCAGTATGTTTAAAAGAACGCTCCCAGCGGACGTCGGGTTGTCTGTCTCGACGGTCAGCGTGCCGTCCTTCATCTGAGGATAGATGTACTCTTCCTCGAGGTGCTCGATCTCCAGATAGTACGGCGCGTACGTATAGACTACTTTTTTCTGCTCGTCCTTTTCGCTGCCCTTCAGAGTTCCGGTCAGTTTCGTCCCCGTGATGTTTATCTCGGAGATCTTCTTATCCTCGAGCAGCTGCGCAAACTCGGAATACTTCACCTTCTGCACGTTAGAGGTGACCGACGCGCGGTAGAACGAAACGGACATTACGATAAAGAAGACAATCAAAATGTAGAAAACGAGTGATCTGGTCCTTCTGTTCAAAACTATATACCTCCTGTAAACCGCCCGTTCCCGCTGTTTTCACGCGTTCCGGGGGCACTGTATCCTTTATCGGCCTTCGCCGCGCCAGGCGGCGGAAAAATCGATCTTTTTGTGCCTATACACTAAAATTGCCAATACATTTTATCATAGAAACGAAACATCTACAATACGAATAGTGAGTTTCTAACAAATAATTTACAGCATATGACGGAAAATATGTGGCGAAATATGGATTTTTTTGTGAACACGACAGCCGTCAGCACCTCGCGGGAAACAAGACGCCCCACGCATGCTCCCTCGGGAAAAGGCTGCCCTCCGGCTCTGGCCCGCTCCGGCACGAAAAAACCGCCTCGCGCGGTTTCGCTGCCGCTTGAGACGGTTTTGTTCTCTGAATATATGTCGTTCGCAGACGTCGTCAACTGACTGTCATCAGTCGAGGTTGTATTTATCCTTGAATTTCTGGATACGTCCGCCGCGGCTGACGAATTTCTGCTGACCTGTAAAGAACGGATGGCACGCTGAGCAGACGTCAAGCTTCAGTTCCGGCTTGGTAGATCTCGTCATAAACTCATTTCCGCATGCGCAAGTAACTTTACAGTCCATATATTCTGGATGGATTCCTTCCTTCATGCTTACACCTCTTTCCTGCTCGGGTCATCCGTATGTGCTCGGGTTTTCCGGCTTATATTTGCAATCAAGCCTTATAACTATAGCACGGAAGCGCTCCGGATGCAACTGAATTTTTTGACCCGGCCGTCTTTCCATTCGAGCCGTTTATCGTATATTTTCCTAAACATATCGGTCCTTCCTGTTTCGTGCCATCGGAACGCGCATTTTTAAACATTTTCCTCGAGTGTTCTACATTTTTTGGTACGATCTTCCGGCCGGACCTCACACTTTTCGGCACGATCTTTCGGCCAGGCCTCACACTTTTTGGCACGATCTTTACCTGTGATAAACCGTTCCTCTGCCGGCCCCTTCCTTTTTCACGGCTTTCTTTTCCGTCAGAGAATTCAGCACCCGGATCGTTTTGCTCTTGGAAAATCCCGTTGCCTCTGCGATCTCTTCGCTGGACATTATCCTGTATCCGGCAAGAGTCTCCATGACTTTAGATTCACGGCTGTCGAGCTGCGGAGAAGCGCCTATCACCGGCAGCACGACCTTTACGAAGTCGTCTGTGATCTCGAACTTCGGCTCGGTTCCCGTCCCAGCGTAGGAGTCGATCATGCGCCTTACTCCGGTGCCGAATAATTCCACGTAGCCCAGCCTGAAGAACACGTTCGCCAGGACAGGGTTCCTCAGTGACGACGCATACCCGGAGAAATATTTTTCGCGTGTCATATCGCGCGGGAGCCCGCCCGAAGCGGCGACTTCGATCCTGTCGGGGAACATCGCCACATTCACGGCCGCGTAAACGTCCCAGGTCCTGTGGATCAGGGCGTTTGCGACCGCCTCTCGGAAAGCCTCCTCCGGAACGTCGAACTTGTATCTGCGTTCGATGCCGATGACGACCTCGCTCCTGTAATTGCGTTCAAATTCCTCGACTGCCGCGTCAAACTGGGTGAGCGCGCTGACATGCTCGACGCGCCTGCGCCCGCGAATCTCATAAGTGCTGTCTCCGAACCTTGCGACGTCGATGCCCGGGAAATCGTTCTCGTCCGCTAAGATCGCCGCCGCGTTGTTATACCCGCGCTCGTCCGAATACAGGTTAAGCGTCTTAAGCGTGTCGCGGGTAAGTTTCGAGATGCCGGTCTTTCTGACGAGCTTATTCTCCAGCGCGCCGAAAGTGAGTTCCTTCCTGCCGCAGGGCAGCATGTCGAAAGTGAGTCCCGAGCCTTCTATGGCGAGCCGTTTCAGTTCGAAACTGTCGGCCGGTGCGGTCGACGTACCGCTCCTCACATACGCTCTGCCCTGATAGAGGTACGGCTTACCCGACCCTTCCCGCACGGTCAGCGTTACGACCTTAGTGCGGTTGTTCACACTCAGGCTGAAATCGGGCCTCGGAGAGATCGAATCATTTATCTTATTCTCCACGCGCAGGCAGAATTTATCCGGATCGCTGACTCCGAGGGCTTCCCCGTCATCCGTCACCCCGAACAAAACCTCACCTCCGCCGCGGTTCGCGTATGCGCTCACGGTCTTTAGGAACGTATCCGTCAGGCCGCGCTTGAATTCAAGGTTTTTACTCTCTTTCATCGTCAGTTCTCCTCCGGATCCATTATATAAAAAAAAGAATCGCAAATGCAACGTAAAAATTTGCGTTTCATTCACGATCCATTTTATCAGGGTTTTCGTGCCGAAAAATGTTCCTATATATCAGCGTTTTCGTGCCGGAAAATGTTCCTATATATCAGCGTTTTCGTGCCGGAAAAATGTTCCGAAACTATTACGGACGCCCTCTATCTCTTCTTTTCGTGCTTCGGTCTGCGCTTTCCCGGCGGAGCGTACGCCGCGAAAATCACCCGGTCCAGACCGGCCAGATCCTTTCCGGAACGAATGTCCGGGAAGCAGCCCGTCTCTTCCAGAAGCGCATTCACGCTGTCTTTCTGATCAAAACCGATCTCCAGCGCGAGCACTCCGCCTTTTTTCAGGTGTTTCGGGGCTTCCGCCGCTATGATCCGGTAAAAGTCGAGCGAGTCCTCTCCCCCGTCCAGGGCGGCGCGCGGTTCGTGCTCCGCCACTTCCGGTTCCAGCGTCGGTATCACGCCGCTTGCGATGTACGGCGGGTTTGAGATGATCATATCGAATTTCCTGCTCCCGAGCACGCCGACGAAAGGCTCGAACATATCGCCGGTGACGAAATTCACTCGCTTGGAGACGCCGTTGGATCCGGCGTTTTTCTTTGCTGCCGCGATAGCTTCGGCGCTCACGTCTGAAGCCGTCACTCGCACGTTTTCGAGTTCTTTTGTGAGCGAGACAGCGATCGCTCCGCTTCCCGTGCAAAGATCGAGGATCGACGCGCCCGTATCAGGCCGCACGAAAACCCCGCCCCTGAATTTACCCGTTTTCAGGACCGATATAGCATCCTCCACGAGCGTTTCGGTCTCGCGCCGCGGGACCAGCACTTCGGGGCCGACCGAAAAAGTATATCCCATGAAATCGGCCGTTCCCGTTATGTACTGAAGCGGTTCGCGAGCCCCGCGCCTGTCGATGAGCTCGAAATACTTTTCACACGTGCGCTCGGAGATGAGGTCGTTGTATTCCATGAAGAGTTTTGACTCCGGGACTTCCAGGATGTGCGCCAGCAGAAGCCTGCTGTCCCTGTGAGCGTCCGCGACTCCGCCTTCTTTCAGGCGGCTCTCGCCCAGATTCAGAAGTTCGGTGATTGTAAGGCTCAAAAAAATTTCTCCTTGATAATAAATATGCCGCGCCTTTATTTTTCCTCTATCACGTGCGGCTCGATCAGGTTCGCGTCTTTATCGCAGATGCCCTCGATATACGGTGCATCGCCCTTGACGAGTACCGCCTTCAGCGAGGCGATAGCGACTTCGAGCATCTCGTTCGTCGGTTCCGCGGTCGTCAGTTTCTGCATATACAGTCCGGGGATCGCCAAAACCTTCACCACGGCGTTGTCGGAGCGCCCGGCGAGTTTCAGGATCTCATACGACAGCCCCGCGACGAGCGGGATCAGGATGAAGCGCGAGAGGATCCGCATCCCGAGGCTCGGCCAGCCGACGAGCGAAAACACGAGCAGGCTTATCACCAGAACGTAGACGATGAAACTCGTCCCGCAGCGCGGATGAAGCGTGTAGAACCGCTGCGCGTTATCCGGCGTCAGTTCGAGGCCGTTCTCGAAACAGTGGATCGTCTTATGCTCCGCCCCGTGATAGCGGAAGAGTGTTTTGATGTCGTCCATGCGCCTGATCAGGGCGATATATGCGATGAAAAGCGCTATCCTGAAGATCCCCTCGATCAGGTTCAGCAGGAAAGCGCTCTTGATGAATTTTCCGAAAAGATTCACGACGACGGTCGGCATCACGACAAAGATCGCAACGGCGATCACTATCGCGAAGATCACCGAAAACCAGAGCGCTATGTTCCAGGCGCCCTTTTCGCCGAACTTTCCGACGAGCCATTTCTCGAACATGCCCGGCTCCTCCGGCTCTTCCGACTCGTCTTCCGCGCCAAAGCCATACGCCTCAGCGACGTCCGCCGAGTAGAGAAGCGTCTTCATGCCGAAGACGAGCGACGTAACAAACGACACGACCCCGCGGATAATGGGGATCTTCGCCCATCTGCCGAGCTTTTCGACCGGCATCGTTTTTATATGTATGCGGCCGTCCGGGACGCGCACGGCGACGGCCATTCTGTCCGTCCCGCGCATCATCACGCCGTCCAGCACCGCCTGTCCGCCTATAGGGGTCGGGCAGGCGTTTTTAAGAAAGATTTTACTAAGATCCATTTGCAAAGGTAAAAGGCATTCGCCGCGCGGCGGACCGCGGCGGCTGCAGCGTCACTTCATCAGCACCTTCTGTATTATAGCGATGAAGTTTTTGTTATTCGCCGTGTGGGCGAGGTTGTCGATGATCGTCTCCGTGACCTCCTGAGGCGGCATATTCGCCAGCGCTCTGCGCATAGCCATGATTGCGTTGAGTTCGTCAGGAGAGAGAAGCAGATCTTCGCGCCGCGTCCCGGATTTGTTGATGTCGATGGCCGGGAAGATGCGCTTTTCGGAGAGTTTGCGGTCGAGGTGGAGTTCCATGTTGCCGGTGCCCTTGAATTCCTCGTAGATAACGTCGTCCATGCGGGAGCCGGTCTCGACGAGCGCCGTCGCCAGGATCGTTATGCTGCCGCCCTCCTCGAGGTTTCTGGCAGCGCCGAAGAATTTCTTAGGCTTGTAGAGGGCGTTAGGGTCTAGTCCGCCGGAAAGCGTCCTGCCCGAAGGCGGTTCCACGAGGTTATATGCGCGCGCGAGCCTCGTGATGGAGTCGAGGAGCACCACGACGTCCTTTTTATGCTCGGCGAGTCTCTGAGCCCTTCCGAGGACCATCTCCGCTACCTTTACGTGGTGCTGCGGTCTCTCGTCGAATGTGGAGTATATGACCTCGCCGCCCCCGACGAGCGATCTCTGCATGTCTGTGACTTCCTCAGGACGTTCGTCGACGAGGAATACTATGAGCTCGCATTCCGGGTGATTTATCTCGATCGCGTTAGCGATTTTTTTCAGAAGCGTCGTTTTGCCGGCCTTCGGAGGCGCGACGATCATGCCCCTCTGGCCTTTGCCTATAGGGGCGATCAGGTCTATCAGCCTCGTGGAAAGTTCGCGCGGCGTAGTCTCCAGTTCGAGGCGCTCGTCAGGGAATATCGGGGTGAGGTCCTCGAAGTTGCGCCTGTGCATGGCGACTCCCGGCGGGTCTCCGTTTACCGTCGTGACGTACAGGAGCGCGCCGAAGCGCTCTCCCTCATTCGGCAGTCTGGAAATGCCTTCGATCTTATCGCCCGTCTTCAGGTTGAAACGCCTGATCTGGGTCGGCGAAACGTATATGTCCTTATCGCTGGTGAGGAAATTATTGAATCTGAGGAAGCCGAAGCCTTCGTCCGAGACGTCGAGGATGCCTGTGACCTCCGGACGCGGTCTGGCGTCGCGGATCTCCTTTGCCGTCATCTTACGGGCAGCCGGCGTTTCCTCCTGCTCCTGGGCCTGAGGCTCCGCATCGGTGCTGTCCGCTTCGGACGCCGCTTTAGAGGTTTTTGCTCTCACAGCCGCCGCTTTCGCATCCGCCGCATCGCCTGAAGCGGGCTCGGCGATTTTTGTTTCTGCCTCCGCGGGCTCCTCCGTCTGCGCTTCCGTCTGCGCTTTTTCCGCGGTCTTGCGAGGTCTGCCTCTGCGCTTCTTAGGCGGTTCCTCCTGAATACCAGCGGCCTGATCCGCTTCGCTGCCCTGTTCCTTCGCGGTCTTCTGTTCCTGCGCGTCAGCGGCAGCTTCTTCGGCGGCCGGATTTTTACGCGGTCTGCCTCTGCGCTTCTTTACAGGCTCCGCGCCGCTCTCCTCCGTCTTTGCCTGTTCGGGAGTTTCCGCAGCATCAGCCTTTTTTTCGGAGACGGCAGTTTCCTTCTTTTCGGAGACAGCCTCTTCTGTCGCTTTCTTTCTCGTCGCCATCAGCGATACCTGCTTTCCGGGGATTTTTTCCCCCCCTACCGGTGTTCACCGCGTACGCCAAACAAAAAACCTTACAAAAAGCCTCGAACGCGGAAACATCGATGCCGTGATTGATTGTAATTGTATGATCTGGGAATATTGGACGTCATCAAAGATGAGAGCCGGACCGGTGCGCGGAACCATGCGGATCCACGTGCTTCCATGGCCAAAACCATTTTATCGCAAACGAACCGATTCGTAAACAAAAAATTGAAAGGGAAAATTCGCGCCTCAAAAAGGACCGCCGCTCAAAGAAGTGCGGCGGCGGTGTACGTTTTCCGTTTTTGTTCGCCTAAAAATCAGCGTTCTTAGGCGTTCTCGGGAACGGCAGCACGTCTCTGATGTTGCCGATGCCGGTGAGGTACATTATCATGCGCTCGAAGCCGAGGCCGTAGCCCGCGTGCTTCACGCCTCCGTACCTCCTGAGGTTGAGATACCAGTCGTACGGAGTTTCGTCCATCCCGAGTTCCTTCATGCGTTCCTTCAGGACGTCCAGGCGTTCCTCTCTCTGGCTGCCGCCGACGATCTCGCCGATGCCGGGGACGAGCAGGTCCGCCGCCGCAACTGTTTTGCCGTCGTCGTTCAGGCGCATGTAGAATGCTTTGATCTCCTTAGGATAGTCGGTCACGAAAAGCGGCTTCTTAAAGACTTCCTCGGTCAGGTAGCGCTCATGCTCTGTCTGGAGGTCGCATCCCCATTCTACCGGGTACTGGAATTTCCGGCCGGATCTCTTCAGGATGTCGATAGCGTCCGTGTACGTCACGCGCCCGAAATCGGAACCTGCCACGTGCCTGAGGCGCTCTATCAGGCCTTTGTCGATGAATTTTCCGAAGAATTCCATCTCCTCCGGCGCGTACTCAAATACATAGTTGATGATGTATTTTACCATGTCCTCCGAGAGCTGCATCTCGTCCTCGAGGTCGGCAAAGGCGACCTCCGGCTCTATCATCCAGAACTCGTTTGCGTGGCGTGTCGTGTTTGAGTTTTCCGCGCGGAACGTAGGCCCGAACGTGTAGATGTTTCTGAAGGCCAGAGCAAACGCCTCGCCCTCCAGTTGTCCGCTGACCGTCAGGTTGGTACGCGTGCCGAAAAAGTCCTGGGAGTAATCGACTTTACCGTCCTCTGTCTCAGGTACGTTTTCGAGGTCGAGCGTCGTGACCTGGAACATCTCGCCCGCGCCTTCCGCGTCGCTTCCGGTGATTATCGGTGTGTGGACGTATACGAAATCCCTGTCCTGAAAGAATTTATGGATAGCGTACGCCGTCAGCGATCTGACGCGGAACGCAGCCGAGAACGTGTTCGTCCTCGGGCGCAGATACGATATCTCTCTCAGGAATTCCATCGAGTGGCGCTTGTTCTGGAGCGGATAGTCGGGATCGGAGTCGGCCAGCAGAGCGACCTCCGCGGCGTGGATCTCAAACGGCTGCTTCGCTTCAGGCGTCAAGACGAGCGTGCCTTTTACTTCGCACGCGGAGTAGATCCTGAATCTGGCTATGTCCGCGAAGTTCGGCAGATCAGCCTCGTAGACGATCTGAACGGGTTTGAAGAAAGTTCCGTCATTGAGCTCGATGAACCCGAATTTATTGGAATTGCGGTTCTGCCTCACCCATCCGCAGGCCGTCACTTCTTTACCGGCGTATGCGTCAGCGTTTCTGTAAAGTTCTCTGAGTTCAATGTCCTTCATTTTAATCACCTTTAATAATCAGTTTTTGTAATTTGCTTCCGGGCCGCGTCCGCTCACGGCGGGCGGCTATTCTACCTCTTCGTATTCCAGGTCTTCCGGGATTCGGGCTCCGTCTGTCTCGTATTTGCCCATCTCTCCGCAGACCGGGCATTTGCCGAAGTCGCCGCCGAATACGTTCATCATATCCAGTGCGTACTTGAATTTTTTGCCGCATTTAGGGCAGTGGTAGTACATGAATGCTGGTCCCCAGATCATTTTTCCGCTCCTTCATCCGTCTGCGCCGACATCTGCCGGCGTGATCTCAATACTCAGTGCCGAAGCACTCTGAATGTTCGGTAAACGCGCGGCTCCGGCGCGCCGCCTGAGTGGCGCTCATCCGGAGCCGTTGGATTCTCAGTCTTTATCGGTCTATATCGGTCTTTATCGGTATTCAACGTCTTCAACGGTCTGTGCCGATACGTACCGACGTGTTTCGATCCGATGTTTCTCGATCCGTTTCAGATCCTACGAAAGCGCGGCCGTGATAAGCGACATCTTATATACTTCGTCCGCATTGCATCCGCGGGACAGGTCGTTGATCGGCGCGTTGAGTCCCTGGAGGATAGGCCCGAATGCTTCGAATCCGCCGAGTCTCTGCGCGATCTTATATCCGATGTTGCCCGATTCGATGTTAGGGAAGATGAAGGTGTTAGCTTGTCCGGCGACCTTGCTGCCTTCGCATTTCTGCTTTGCCACTACAGGGGATACGGCCGCGTCGAACTGAAGTTCTCCGTCGATCGCGAGTTCAGGGGCGAGTTTCTGCGCCTCGAGCGTCGCGTCATGCGAAAGTTTGACCGTGCCGCCCTTTCCGGAGCCCTTCGTGGAGAAGCTGAGGAACGCGACCTTAGGGTCGATGTCGAACGTCTTAGCGGTCTTGGCTGTTTCGATCGCGACTTCCGCGAGTTTCTGAGCAGCGCTGAACGTTACCTCTCCGGTAGCCTTATCTACGTTGTCCTGATAATCGATATTGACCGCGCAGTCGCCCATGGCGAGTCTCTCCTCGTGGGCCTCGTCGCCGCGGACGAGGATAAAGCATGAGCTTACGAGGTGTGCGCCAGGTTTTGTTTTGATCAGCTGGAGGGCCGGTCTGATGGTGTCCGCAGTCGAATACGTCGCTCCTCCGAGCAGGCAGTCGGCCTTGCCCATCTTTACGAGCATGGTCCCGAAATAGTTGCCGTGCGTCGCGAGTTCTCTGGCGTCTTCCTCGGTGAGCTTGCCCTTGCGGAGTTCTACCATCTTTGCGACCATTTCGTTAAGGCCTTCGTAGTTCGCCGGGTCGATGATCTCGCACCTGGAAAGATCATAGCCGCCCTCTTTGGAAGCCTTTTCGAATTCCGCCTTGCTGCCGATGAGGATGACCTTCAGAACGCCCGCTTTAGTGAGTTTGGAAGCGGCGTCCATGATGCGCGGGTCCGGTCCGTCCGGGAAGACAATGGTGCGCGGAGCGGCTTTCAGCTGCTCGGTCAGTTTATCGAAAATAGACATTTTGATATACCTCCAATCAAAATACATTATTTACAACTTTTACATATTATCACACCGCACCGGGATTTTCAATTTTCTGTTGAACTCGGAACCGTGTTTTTTGTGTGATTTTACAATAGGAAACCGGGTCTCCGTCAGATGATGACAGAAACCCGGTCAAAGCCATGCTGAAACGTGTTATTTATCCGCTGTTTTTCTCTTTCTGATGACGCCGAACGCGCTTCCTGCCGCTGCCAGCATCAGGACGATCCAGAGGAAACATGTCAAACGCCACACATCAAATGCGGAAACACCTCAAAAACAATCAGGTCAAAAAATCGGAATTTACCATTCCAACGTTTGCTAATGGCTAATCAATCATACAATATATAAACTTCCTCATTTTCTGTTCCGGGATTTTTTTGTATCGCTGTGAAAAACAAAGTTTTATATTCAATTTGATCGGGGTTCCTTGAATCGTATCTTGTTCCAAATGCAAATCTCGGCACCTGTTGAAAATATTTAACTGCGATAAAATCAGACACCGAAAAAATAGCAAAAAGTAAAATAATGCATCCAGTAATTGTTAAAACGCGGACTTTTCTTTTAACTGTCAATTGCTGTCAACGCCGACTTCGTTTT
>DKRJ01000004.1 GCA_002472145.1 Clostridiales bacterium UBA7285
ACTTTTGGCGACCTAATCATTACATCTAAATCCACAAACAAGATTGGAGTTATAAGCACAAAGCAAGTTAAGCAAGCCAATATGGTAGCTGATGGAACTGGAACATACAATGAGTCGAAGCCAAAAACCAAGGTTGATAAATCAAAGATTAAAGTTGGTGCTACAGTTGAACACAAAACCTTCGGTAAAGGAAAAATAATATCTATAGATGGCGGATATTTAGAAGTAGCATTTGATGAAAAAGGACAAAAGAAATTCCAAACACCCGATGCTTTTGAAAAAGGCTTCTTGAAAATATAACGTGGAACAAATGGAAATGATAAAAAGATGACTTAAAAGCGCTCAGCATCATAAACTGAGCGCTTTTGTTAACTCACCAATCCCACTAAGACAACCTTTTCTAAAACTGTCTTATGTGGCATGAGCATTCCGTCTGTAAGAAGTACTGGAAGACTTAAATAGGCTGCATCCCGAAGTTTCTGTGAAAGTTCCGCTTTGCCGGTATACGAATCAGCTTCTGAGAATCCTGTCATAAAATTAAGGAGCGTGGATTTTCCTGAGCCATTTCCACCCTTTATAATGTTCAATGTATGCGGCTCAATATGAAGATCAGCTACTTCAAAAAGTTTCCTTCGCTCTTTTCCCAGAGTAAAAAAAGCTCCTCCCTCAAATGAAGCTATCGCATCAAGTGGCCTGAATAATCTTTCGAACTCGTCCTTCTCATCAACCTTAGAAAAGAATTCATCTAATCTTTCCGCATGTACATCATTTATCTTTACATAAGAAACTATTTCCAGCACCCTGTTAAGCGGCCCCTGAAGAACCTGAGACAGTTGGAAAATTGTAATTATTGATCCTAGCGTTATACTTCCGTCAAAGAAAAGCTGAGTGCTGTACAGCATCGTCACTATAAGAAGAATAACTGAAAAAATCTGTGGAAGGTTCTGGGATATAAGTGAATACAGCTTGAACTTTGTCACGAAATCAAGGTAAGCCCCTGATATTCCTTCATATTTCTTCTCAAAATAATCCTCGGATCTAGTAATGTTGATCTCACGTTTTTCCTCAACTATTTTCTTTGTCTGAGACAGAAAACGATCCTGCTTTGAAATTCCTCCCTTCTGAAAATTGGAAATAATGTCATTCGGCTTTTTCGCAACAGCAAAATATATCACTATGTAAGCAATATATATAATTGCAAGCACAACATTCATTGATGCTGCTATAACCATAAAGAAAGCAATGCATATAATATTTCCAATCATCTCTATATTTTTCTGCACATACATATCAGCGGCAGAAAAAGAGCTGTTGGTTACCAAGTTTATGTAGTAGCCCTTATCCTCTTTGCCGTATTGAGAAAAATTTATCTTAAGCAGAGAGCCTATTGTATCTCTTGCATTCTTTATTGACTTTTGAAGGTTCAATTTCAAAGGCAGGAACTGTCCAAGGAAAAGAGATGCCAGCGCAGATGAAATCATCAGAAGAAAAATGATAAGGAGTCTTGTTCTCACATCTGCAGTAAACGATTTGGAAGCGGAAATAATATCTACGAAATTTCCAAGCATTACTGACGAAACTATGGAAAGCATAGTACAGAGAACAATACCAGCTATAAGCAGTACATTTTTTACCTTGAATTCAAGCGCACAGATAGATTTAGTCTTCATGATTATTCACCGCCAATTCTCAGGATTTTCCAAATAGTAACACAAAAGATCCTTCAAGATGTATTTTCCCGACAGTCATCTCTTTTCTACTTCAAACGATAATAACAGGTATTTTTGCCCTTGCCCTCTCTCTTCAGTTCTCCGCTTTCCACCATTTTACTGAGAGCCCCCTCTATCGCACTTACGCTAAGGGACGGACACAGTTCGCGGATATCCTGTTTCCTGAACCTTCCGATCTTTTCCATGCTGGCTTTTCGTACCATTTCGATCGCGGGAAGTTTCTCCTCCACAATGTCGTACCGATCCTCAAAATCCCGATAGGCAGCCAGAATCGTTCCGAGGATATATTTCATAAACGGAAGCACATCTTCCTTCCCCTCGTGCCATCCGATCTGCGATTTCCGAAGCGACTCATAATAAAGATCTTTGTTCTTCGCGATCTTCGCCTCGAGAGAAATGTATTTCCCGACATAATATCCATTCCGATACAAGAGCAGTGTCGTAAGAAGTCTGCTCATCCTGCCGTTCCCATCATTAAATGGATGGATGCAGAGAAAATCGTGAATAAAGACACAGGTTGCAATGAGCGGCTCCACTTCTGCATTGCCGACGACCCGGTTGTATTCTTCGCAGATCTTATCCAACGCTGCCGGAGTCTCAAAAGGTGAAAGTGGTGTAAACAGAATCTCTGTATGACCATCAGGATAGGTGACACTGATGTAGTTCTGCACATTTTTGAGCCGTCCGCCCATCGGGTTATTCATGTGACTATACATAATCTTGTGCAGCTGCATAATATCGTTTCGGGTGATCGGTATCGCACTAAAGTTCTCATGGATCACGGAAAGGGCATCCCGGTATCCGGCGATCTCCTGTTCATTCCTGTTCCTTGGTGTTGTTTTGTCTTCCACAAGCTGGCGGATTCTGGAATCTGTCGTAACAATTCCTTCGATCGCATTGGAAGCTTCGGTACTTTGGATTTTTGCAATCTCTACCAGCTTTTCAAGTTCTGCCGGACGTCTTCTAAGATACAGTTCCTGCTTCCCCTGCTCCTTATAGATCGACGCCACAAGTCCAAGAATTTCGGAATCCCATTTTTGATCGGCCAGGAGCGAATAATTAAAATCTCTCATTTCCTTACTCCCCATACTTTCCCTTAAATATTAGCATTTAATAAGGGAATTTGCAACAGGATAAGGGATTATTCGCTTACTATAGATTGTTTTTATGGGAAACATTGTGAGATAAGGGGCTGCCTTGATTCTTGGCGTCTTGAACTCTCTATTTACTTTTTGCCTTGACAGGAGACAGACGGTCTCAACATTATCATCCTTATCCCGAGAATTATTCGGCACCCATGAATTGCCGCTGCCGTCTCCCGGAACGAATGCGTCAATGCTCTCATCGCCGTACGTTATCGGCACCCGCAGGAACGCCTTCTTAATCACCCGTTCGCCCTTCCTGTAGTCCGCATCAGGGTTCAGTTCGAAGTGCTCGAACATCTGATGATACAGAACGGCCTTGTCCTCGTCGCTCATCTGATAGAGTCCCTTGAGGGTTTTAGTGACGTCGTTCGCTACACGCTCTATCGTGTCCCGAAGGTCGTTCCGGGCAGCGAGCTTGTCGTCTACATCGGCCTTATCATCTTCCAGATGCTCCCGCTCCTCGTACAGCGAATCCAGTCTCGCCTGCATATCGTCGTACTTACGGTCGTAGGCGGCATCATCCGGGTCCAGCCGGTCGATGGTCTCGCTGAGCTTCGATATACGCCTGTCACACCCGGAAATCAGCTTCGTCAGTCTTTCGGCCTCGTCCTTCAGTTTCTTCATGTCCATGGCCTTGTCCGCGTCCTCGATGACCTGGCCGAACAGGTTCGTGTCGCGCCATATCATCTCGAACAGCTCGTCGGCCTCGGCATGGAGCACGTGCTGCGGGAACTGCCTCGTGAACGTGCATATCGCCCCGTGGGACTTCCTCGTGTACCGACAGCGGTAGCCGTAGGTATCCTTCCCGGGCGTTCCGTCCTTCTTCGTCCGTCCCTTCGTGTGCGTCGATATCAGCCCGTGACCGCACACCGGGCATATCAGAAGACCGGACAGGATGCTGACAGGGTTATCCCGCTTGCGCGGAAACGCAATGCTCTCACGGTCGCGCCGCTCCTTCGCCCGCCGGAACGTCTCGCCGTCCACGATGGCCTCATGCAGCCCCTCGTAGACCTTGTAGTCGTCCTGCGCCTTGGGCTTGTACACGTTGTCCGAGCCCTCGACGAGCGTCGACTTACGCACCCCGTAGCGTATCTTGCCGGCATAGACGGGATTCTCGATTATCTTCTTCACCGACTCCGGCGTGAAGAACGACTGGCTTCCGTTGCCCCGCGGCGTTCGCCGCACACCGTTCTCGTTCAAGCGCGTCGAGATGCCGGCAATGCCTACATTGTCGTTCGCGTACCACTCGAATATCTGACGGACGACCTTTGCATCGTCCTTATCCACGACAAGCACGCCCGACGACGTACCGTCCGCATTTCTGCCTATCCGATACCCGAACGGAGCCTGTCCGCCGTTCCACTTGCCCTGACGGGCCTTCTCATAGCGTCCGGCCCTTGTCTGCTCGCGGATGTTCTCGCGCTCCATCTCGGCGAAAATCGACGACATCTTCAGCATCGCGTCGCCCATCTTCGTCGACGAGTCGAGCATGTCCTCGATGCACCACAGCGCCACGCCGTGGCTCTGCAAGGTCTTCAGGGCGGTCATGACGTCACTTGCGTTACGTCCGAACCTCGAAAGCCGGGTCACAAGAACATAGTCGATTTTCTGGCCGTTCCGGATTGCTTCCAGCATCTTCTGGAACCCCGGACGGCCGCTTATGTTCTTGCCTGACTTGCCCTCGTCGCGGAAGATATCGACGAGGGTCATGTCGTTGGCCTTGGCATGCTGCCTGATTCTGTTCTCCTGGTCGTCCAGCGAGTACCCGCCCTCGACCTGCATTGCCGTCGAGACGCGGATGTAGCCGAACGCCTTCTTCTTTTGCTTCTTAGTCATAGTCTTAGTCTTGGTATTAAATCAATTATTTCTGCCGTTCAAGAAATGCCAGATACTGCTTGTACTTCCGCAGCATCATATTCTTCGCGTACTGTTCCATGTATTCGTAATCAGGCTCGCCGGAATCGTTGACAGGAAGCATTATGCGCTCACGCTTGATACTGTCTTTGTTCCCCATGTGGCCATATGTGTATTTTGAACATGTTTGCCGCACCATTCGCGCAATAAACTGCCCGGAAAATTCGTTCAGGACATTATTTCTGAGCATCAAAATTGATGACCCGGCACCGCCACGACCAAGAAACGCAATGGGCTGATAGAACGAACTGCCATCAACGGGACTTACTGTTATGCAAACGCCACCATCAAGTGATTCCTCATCATGAGGAGCGCAATACTTCATAACTCCATTGTTCACAGCGCCAGAAGCGACAAATGGAATATCACCTGTTTCGTAATCGTCCTTGTTTCGAGCCTGGGGCCGACTGATATCAAATAGTTCCCCGATTCGGAAAACGCCCCACTCCTTCTCTTCCAACGACGGAATCTCAACGGCCTCGCCCAGCTCCGCGATGCGCTTCTCGGCATACTCGCGGTACTTCACCAGCAACGCCTCGCGTGTCTGTTTCGTGTACTCGGCCATATAGCCGTAGTCAGGCTTGCCGTCATCGTCAACGGGAAGCATGACTTTTTGCCTTGTAAGCCTTTTCTGAGAACACATTTGATTGTATGAATACTTAGATATAGTTCCTTCATCAATACAGGTTGATATAAATTGACTTGAATTATTCGGAGCATTTAAGTCAAGAATATTCACTCTGCCGTGTGATACAGCACAATAATCATACCCATGCCAAAATGCTTTGCCAAACATATCAACCGTTACAGTTCCTGATTGAAATACACTTCCTTCGTCGGGCTTACTTACAAACGCTGTAACACCATTGTTTGTCTCGCCGGCAGAAACAACAGGAATACGCCCTTTGTTCATATTTTTCGGCTGATTATCACCTTTTGCCAATTTGAAACAAAAAATATCATTCAAAGAGAACTCATCCCACTCCTTCTCATTCAGCTTCTTCATCGCCGTCGCCTCCCTTCGCGTCCTCGAACAGGTACTCGCGGTTCTGCATGACCATCGAGAACTCGAACGTCAGGTAGTCGCCGATGGCCTTCTCGAAGTCGGCATCGGTCGGTATCTCGTCGTTGAAGTAGTAGAAGCTGTGCAGCCACTCGTCGTCCGGCTGCACCGTGGACTCGACGCAGAACTTCGACGGTGCCTCGGCGCGTCCGTTCCAGACATCCAGAAGATGCTGCTTTTTATCCTTCGCAGAATCGCCCTCAACAAGGCCTACATGCGCACGTACTTCGTAGCCGTCATCGCGAAAGTCAATGAACTTACAGACCTTATCAGGGTCATGTGGTTCCCCTGCCGTAAATACGGCAATGACCGGATTCGTGCCTACGCCGTAGAACGTATCCGTATTGCACGTGATGACGCCTTCAAGCGTATGATGCTTCATGATTGATGCCTTGAATGCCTGCTCCGCCTTGGACTTGCCCGTCATGGATGACTGCGGAACGATGACGGCAGCCCTTGCGCCGACCGTCAAAGAGTCCAGAAGATGCTCGATGAACGACAGCTCGTACTGAGACGGGTCAGCCTTTGTTCCCTGCGAATAGGGCGGATTCATCAGTCCGACAGTTGCGCCCTTCATCTGCACCTGAGCAGGGTTCTTCGCAAGGAAGTCACAGCATTCAAGGTTGCTGTTGCCGTCACGGCGCAGAATCATGTTCGCGCACGCCACGGCGAACATGTTACTCTGAAGCTCGAACCCGTGGAGCTGCTTCTTCTTGATGTTCTTACGCTGTTGGTCAGAATCAGCCATGGACAGCATGCGGTGCATCGCAGAAATCAAGAATCCTGCCGTGCCGCATGTCGGGTCGAGCACCACGTCGTCGGGCCGCACGTCCACCAGGTCGCACATCAAATCTGTGATGTGGCGCGGCGTCAGGATGATGCCAAGCGTCTGCCCGTCGCCGCCCGAGTAGCTCATGAACTCGCCATAGAAGCGGCCGATGAAGTCCTCGCTCGTCTTCTGGTACTTGATGTTCTTGAACACCTTCTCGTTCAGGAACTCCGTGTAGTACTTCAGCGGCGTCTTTCCCAGCGTGTCGTTGACCTCGTTCAGCCTGAAGCTCGTCTGGATGATTGCGAACTCCGACAGGAGCTTGTCCTTCTTCGCATCGGGGCCGACGTTCGAACGCGTCAGACGTCCCCTGATGGCATTCATAAGCTTATCGCCGTCACGCATACCCGGTGTCTGGTCACCGGTCAAACTATCAATACTAAAACCACCGTACTCAATTTCATCCAACGCAAGCAGGATACCGGCAACGACAAGCGGCTTGTCCTGGTCCTTCAACGTTCCATAGGTACGCAGATACTCATGCAGCTTTGCCGCATCCTTCAAAATCTGTGCCGTCGTCTTCTCTACATCGGTCTCTTCCTCAAGCACATAGCGCGTGTAATACTCGCGAATGTTCTGAGGCGAGAAAGACACGAACGACTCAAGGTCGGGCAGCTCCTTGTAGCCCTCTCGGTCATCGACGTAAAGCGGTGTAATTTCATGATGCTTCTCGTCGCCAGACACGCCAACGGCAAAAACCTTCTTGAACGAACTATTCTGTGCGATATGCTTCGCGTAGAAATATGCCCCGTTCACCGCGTAATCGGTCACGGCCTTGACTTCAACGTCAAGAATGCCGTCTTTAGTCAGCTTCTTCTGCTTGTCAAGGTCGGCCTTATCCTCAATGACAATCACGTAATCATCCACAACAGACACGTACTCGGGATATCCGGCCTTGCCAGTTCCACGCTTTGACGCGGTCTTCAGTGCCTCGTCAAGCTCCTTGACATCGCTGCCCTGAGCATCATATTCAATGCCGCACTCTTTGAGCTGCGATGAAACCCAAAGGTCCGTCTTTACTTCCTTCTTTGCCATGTCTTTGCATCCCTCCTTACCACTTATGCACCGCGATGTACTCGTCGGCGGCGAGACGGAAGAAGGCCGACAGGCTCAGTCCGTGTGCCTTCGCAACGTTCGTCAATCTTTCCTTGTCACTTTTCGTCATGGACACCAACGCGGTCGCCCGTGCGTCCTCATCCTGCCCCGTGGCCTTGGCAAGCTTATCTTCGTGGTCCTCTGTCACGTTCGCCTCGAGCGAATCAAGGAACGAGGCCACATCCTTATCTTTTGCCATGTCTGCCTCCTCAGTCTGTTTCATAGCTATTCAATATCTACTTCTCGTACGGCAGCCCGGCAGCCTCACTGACGGCCCGCACATCTTGAGAATCTGCTCACGCAGCACACCGTAGCGGTCAATCTTGACTGCCGACGTCCCCTCGGCCTGCGCCTGAACAATGACCTCAGACTGCGGCACAGTCACAACGTTCGTTGCCCATGTCTTTGTGCTCAGCCACTGCATGAACGTCGTGCACATGCGAAACCTGTTCCATCCGTTCACGACGATAACAATGGGCACATCCGTGTTCTTCTGAACGACCCGCACCGTACGCGTAAACGGCTCGACATCGTTCGGAGTAGGGCGGACATGAATGACTACCACGTCAGCCCTCGAAACAATGTCCTTGATGTCACTGGTCAGAACGCCTGCCGTGTCCACCACAGCCACTTCCGCGTTCTCTACCTTCTTCGACCGAGGCGCGTCAGAATACTGTCCGTCCAGCGAATAGAAGGACGTACGCAACCCCTGACGCACATAACTCTCGTAAAGCTCATGGGCTAATACTGACTTTCCAACGCCGCCCTTTTCGCAAACTACTGCGATTGTCTTCATCTGGCACCTCCTTGAATGATATTTCAATATCTATTGAATATCTAAATTATAGATATTTTTCTTGCACATGTCAACGATAATAGATACTGAGTATCTATTGATTAATTGCTCTCAGGTAGAGCAGTTACTTTCTGTTTCTCATCAATTTCACTGTCTTTGATATCCAGTACAGCGTCGTTCCAGATGCGGATCACGTCGCTGTCGAACAGATATTGTATTGCCCGCATGACTTTCGACGGCTTATACATCGACTTGTCAAGAACGACCTGCGGAATGACGGCAAGCCCGCACGTATCCTTGGAAAGAATCGGCAACTGGCTGCCACGAACGGCCGCCTCGTAACGTCCCAGTGCCTCTTCGCTGGTATGCTCCTTGCCATATCGCTCCTCGAAGCTCATGCCGTTCAGCAGCAACGGCGGATTCGGCGACATTTTCAACAAATACTGCATGTTCGGATAGACAATCTTGTGCTCCATATCGGTCGCATAGTACGGAGTCAGTTTGCCATCGAACGGGTTCAGATATAAATGGTTGTACATGTCAATATTCACAATGCAGCCATGCACCTGTACCCTGTGCATCAGTAGTGGTGTAGGTATAGCCGTTCGGAGCCGGATTCTGCACGCCGTTGGCAGCGAACGCAGTGACAGCCATTCCGAGACCACAACCAAGAACCATTGCAGTACCAAGAACACCGGCACTGAGTTTACCTGCAAGCATTTTGAAATTCATAATCGATAACCTCCTGTATATGAAAATCGGTTCCGGGACCTGTTCCCGGCAACCCCCTCACGGGCGAATTTCTTGAATACAGACGCAAAAAGGCGGCGAACCAGATAACAGATTAAAAAACCTGCTAAATGATTCGCCGCCTGTAGCTTCTCGCTCAGTCACCGGATTACTCCGGCTTGACGCTGTATCCTCTCGGACGACCCGTCACGGCCGCCCAATCCCGGAACGTATCGTTCCATCGGATTTATCCTCGCGATATGTATTCAATTCTCGCAAATATTAACACACACTAACGTATTATGTCAACAATAATTGAACAATTGTTCATTATTTTTCAAGCTTTTTCCTCAATTCCTGCCTTCCGGCCCCGTACCGGGCTTTATCAGCCCGAAGTGCTCGAACGCCTTGATTATCGCCTGACGCTTCTCCTCGGGAATCCCCGGACGCTTCTCGGCAGACATCCCGGCTTCCTCGTATGAGAACTGCTTCTCGAGCCCCAGCTCGTCCTTCATCGCCGCGATGTTCGCCGCCGAGACCTTCAGCCCAAGCTCCTCGTGTATCCACTTCCGCATGTTCGCGTACGTTGCCATAGGCGGTTTCTTCTCGGCTTTCAACGTATCCGTATCTATTTCGACGACAATGCTTTTCGCGTTGCTCAATTTTCGGGTTAACAAAGCAACTGTCTCCGTGTGCCCGGTCCATGCATAATTGTCGTACGGCTGCGCCGACAGCACCTCGTATCCGTATGATTCCAGCGCTTTCAGGTTCGGCGCCAGGGTCTTCGGATTGCATGAGACGTAGACTATTTTCGGGACGCCGTATGACGCGATACGGGTCAGAGCCCTGTCGCTTAAGCCCGCACGGGGCGGGTCCACTATGACAGCGTCCGGTTTTTCATCCAGCCCGCGGAGCACCTCGAAAACGTCTCCGCAGATGAACTCGCAGTTATCCAGCCCGTTCAGCTTTGCATTTTCTCTTGCGGCAAAGACGGACTCCGGCGTGATCTCCACCCCGACCACGCGCCGCGCAGCCCTCGCCAGGATCTGGCTGATCGTCCCCGTCCCGCAGTACAGGTCGAACACGGTCATCCCCGAAACGTCGCCTAACGCTGCCACCGCGCCTTCGTACATCCTCTCCGCGGCGGGCACGTTCGTCTGGAAGAAGGCGAAAGCGCTCACCTTAAAGCGAAGGCCGGCCAGTTCCTCATAGTAATGGTCCCGACCGCGCAGCACCTTTAGCGAGCCGCATTTCACGGCGTCGCCGAGTTCGTCGTTTATCGTGTGGAGTACGCCGACGACTTTCCCGGCCAAAGGAAGAGAGCATATCATATCCGCGAAGCCGTCCTCGTCGAAGCGCTCGCTTTCCGTGTCCGAGGCCGTTACGACGTTTGCGAGAATCTCGCCGGTCCTTACGCCCCTGCGGACTATGAGGTTCCGCATCATGCCTTCGTGAGACTTAGGGTTATAGTGCGAATATCCCCGCTCCGTCACGAAGTCCAGCGTTGCCCTAAGTATCCTGTTGAAATCATCCGGCACGAGCAGGCAGTGATCAACCGTCACGATCGACATGAAATTCCTCTTCTTATGCATGCCCAGCGTGGTCGGACCGCCTTTGACGAGATCGCCGAATGTGTACTCCATCTTATTCCTGTATGCGAAAAGAGAGCCCGCGCCGCCCGAAACGATCGGTCTGATCACATCGCAGGAAAGACCGTTCTTTCTGAAGCATTCGCGTACGCTCTCTTCTTTTGCCGACGCAGTATCCTCGTATGAGCGGGCGTCGTTATACCCGCAGCCGCCGCAGAGATCCCCATGCGGGCACTTCGCGGGCGCACCGGTGTTATTTGTAAGGCTCATTTAAAATTCCTTTGTCATCAGCGGAACTCATTCTGATATCCCGTATTTTTCGTAGGATTCTTTCTTATATTCCGTGAATCTGTCCTCGTTTATCGCCTGTCTGATGCCACGCGTCAGGTCCTGCAGGAAAGTGACGTTATGGATCGACAGGAGAGTCGCGGACAGCAGTTCGCCGCTCTTAAAGAGATGGCGCAGGTAAGCGCGCGAAAAGTTCCGGCACGTATAGCATCCGCATCCAGGGTCGAGAGGACCGAAATCGCGCTCGAAGCGCGCGTTCTTTATGTTCAGACGTCCCTCAGAAGTCGTGGCCACCCCGTGGCGCGCGATCCTGGTAGGCTCTACGCAGTCGAACATGTCGATGCCGCGTTCGACGGCCTCGAAAATATAGTCGACCGTACCGATGCCCATCAGGTAGCGTGGCCTGTCCGCCGGGAGCAGGTCCACGCAGTCGTCCAGAACGTCCAGCATGACTTCCTTAGGTTCGCCCACGGAGAGCCCGCCGATGGCGTACCCCGGCAGATCGAACTGGGTTATCTGCTCCGCGGAACGCCTGCGGAGATCCTTAAACACTCCGCCCTGCATGATGCCGAACAAAGACTGACTTTCCGGGTCGGTGTGAGCGTCGATGCAGCGCTTCAGCCACCTCGTCGTGCGATCCAGGGATCCCTCTACGTACCGCCTCTCAGCGGGGTACTGCACACATTCGTCAAAGGCCATCATGATATCGGATCCGAGCGCCTCCTGCACTCCGATGGAGATCTCCGGAGTGAGCATCTGCTCTGAGCCGTCTATGTAACTGCGGAATTTCACGCCTGTTTCGGTGATTTTGCGCATCTTTCCCAGCGAAAAGACCTGGAATCCACCGCTGTCGGTCAGGATGGCGTGATTCCAGTGCATGAATCTGTGAAGCCCTCCGGCCTCGCGCACGACGTCAGCGCCGGGCCTGAGGAACAGATGATACGTATTTCCCAGTATCAGGCGAGCGCCGGTGTCCTCGACCTGCTCCGGCGTCATGGCTTTGACGGTCCCCTGCGTTCCGACAGGCATAAAAACGGGAGTCTCGATATCTCCGTGCGGCGTATGAAGCACGCCCGTTCTGGCTCCCGTTCTGCTGTCTTTATGGGTCATCTCATAAGTTACAGCGTTTTTCATTCTGTCTGTTCCGTATTCTCTGTACCCGCGGTATTTCCGTCATCCGGGGCATTCCCGGCTGCTGCATTCCCGTCATCTGCGGCGGTCTCGCCGTTTTCGGAGCCTGACGTGCTGTCGTCCGCGACATTATACGCTGCGTCGACGATCTTCTCTGCGGCGTCCTTCTGGGCTTTGTCGAAGCGGTTCTTTGCTATGCCGACGCGGGCTCCGACGAGGATCTCGGTGACTCCGTCGATGATGAGCGACACGCCTATCATGATCATGAGCGCCTTGAAGGTATCGAAAGGATTGAAAATCATTATCGCGGCCAGAACGATGCAGATCACGCCTACGAGCAGCGGGCCGGCCCATTTAGGGTCTCTGAGCTTGCGGATCGTGAACGCCTGGATGATGTCGTTTATTCCCTGTACCGCGATGAAGATGCCGAAGATGAAGCCGATGAACTGAGCGAACGTCGCCGGCGACGCGAGGAGCAGGATGCCGAACACGATCGCGAAGATCCCGATCACGAGGTCGCCGTACGAGACGAAGCCCTTTTTCTTTTCGACCTGCCCGCTGATGATCGCTATCACTCCGAGCACCAGAAGAATGATGCCGATGATCCTGATGATCATAGTGGCGGAACTGTCAGGGTTCGCTACGATCAAAACACCGATAACGGCGGTAATGATCCCGAGGATAAACATATCCCATTTAAATGCTTTGACTTTTCCCATAGTCAGTCACCGAAATCCTTTCCTTTTCGATTGAAACAGAAATTGAAACAGGAACTTTACCTGTCTGCAGTCTTTTGCTACTTTATCAGCATCGCGTCGCCGTAGCTGAAGAAACGGTACTTTTCGCGCACCGCTTCGCGATAGGCGGCGAGAATGTGCTCTCTGTCGTACAAAGCCGAGACGAGCATGATCAGCGTCGACTTCGGAAGGTGGAAGTTCGTTATCAGCGCGTCCACTATTTTAAATTTATACCCCGGGTAGATGAAAATGCCCGTGCTTCCGTGTCCGGCGGCAAGCAGATATCTGCCGGTCTCACCGTCAGGGTACGCCGCGCTCTCCATCGTCCTGGTCGACGTCGTTCCGACGGATATCACGCGGCCTCCCGCTTTGATCGTCTCGTTCACAGTCTCGGCGGCCTCTTCAGGAACGGTGTATTCCTCGAAATGCATGTGGTGTTCCTCGACGTTCTCGGTCTTTACCGGCCTGAACGTGCCGATCCCGACGTGAAGCGTCAGATACGCGAGTTTCACGCCTTTCGCCGCGGCGCGGTCCAGGAGTTCCTCCGTGAAATGGAGTCCCGCCGTCGGCGCGGCGACAGAGCCGTTCACGCGCGAGTAGACTGTCTGATAATCTTCTTTATCGTCCTCGTCGCTCGGGCGGTCGATGTAAGGGGGAAGCGGCATCACTCCGGTCTCCTCGAGGCGCTCGACGAAAATGCCGTCGTATTCGAATCTCGCGATGCGCGTTCCGTCCTCCCCGTTCCCGATGATCTCAGCCGTGAGCCTTTTACCCGGCTCCTCGCAGAACGTGACGACGTCGCCCGGCCTGAGTTTGCGGCCCGGTCTGACGAGCGTCTCCCAGACGTCTCCGTCCCCGCCCTCTATCCTTTTGCTGAGCAGGAACTCGACCCTCGCGCCGGTCGGCTGTTTGATCCCGTAAAGGCGCGCCGGGATGACGCGGCTGTCGTTCATCACGAGGCAGTCGCCCTCGTTCAGATAGTCGAGCACATCGTAAAAATGCCTGTGTTCTATCGTGTTATTCGCGCGGTCCAGGACCATCAGCCTGCAGGATCCCCTGTCTTTAAGGGGCTTCTGGGCGATCAGTTCTTCGGGCAGTTCGTAATCAAAATCTTCGACACGCATTATTTTTTGTTCCAATCGATGAAAGTCTGCTGTTCTTCGCCGTCCTCGCCGCTTTCTCCGTCATCGCTCCCGGAGTCTGAGCGGTCGGCATGAGCGAGTCTTATCTGCTCAGGCACTTCGTATCCCATGTGGCGGTACGCCGCCTCGGTGACCATCCGGCCCTTCTGGGTGCGATAGAGCAGCCCCTGCTGGATCAGGTAAGGCTCGTACGCGTCCTCGATGGTGACCTTTTCCTCGCCGATCGCTGCAGCGATAGTGTCTATGCCGACGGGGCCTCCGCCGAAGCGCGTGATGATAGTCGAGAGGATGTCGCGGTCGAGTTTTTCAAGGCCGAGTTCGTCTATTCCGAGAGCCTTCAAAGCATCCTTCGTGGCGTTAATGTCTATCCTGTCCAGGCCGTTCACCTGAGCGAAGTCCCTGACGCGCTTCAGGATCCTGTTTGCGACTCGCGGGGTCCCTCTGGAGCAGCGGGCCATCTCGCGGACGGCGTCGTCGTCTGCGGGCATCCCCAGGAGCGCAGCTGATCTCTCTATGATCCTGCACAGATCGTCTTCGCCGTAGACTTCGAATTTATCGATGACGCCGAAGCGGTCGCGCAGCGGGGCTGAAAGACTGCCCGCGCGGGTCGTGGCTCCGATGAGCGTGAATTTCGCTATATCCAGCCTGATGGATCTGGCCGAAGGGCCTTTGCCGATGATGAAGTCCAGCGCGTAGTCCTCCATCGCAGAGTAGAGGACCTCCTCGACAGAGCGGTTCAGCCTGTGTATCTCGTCGATGAACAAAACGTCGTTATCGTTCAGGTTGGTGAGTATCGCCGCGAGGTCTCCGGCGCGCCCGATCGCGGGGCCGGACGTTATCTTTATGTCCACGCCGAGTTCGTTGGCGATGATGCCGGCGAGCGTCGTTTTGCCGAGCCCCGGAGGGCCGTAGAACAAAACGTGGTCGAGCGGTTCTCCTCTGAGTTTAGCCGCCTCGATATATACCTTAAGGTTCTCGACGACGCTGCGCTGCCCGATGAAATCGTCGAGCCGCTGCGGCCTCAGCGTCGCTTCCTGGGCTCCCTCGCCCGATCCCAGCCTCGTCTGTGTGATTCGTTCTTCCATATATATCCCTTAAATCAATAGAGTGCCATTTAAAGTTCGCGCAGGACCAGCCTGATGTAGTCCTCGGCCTTCAGGTCATCGCCTTCGATCCTGTCTACGAGGCCCGCTATCTCGTTGCGCGTGTACCCGAGCGAGATCAGGGCGGCGACAGCCTCCTCCTTTTCACCTTTTGCGGCCAGCGTTTCCGGCGTTTCCGGTCTGGACGGCACTGCGTACTCGCCTGATATCTTATCTCTCAGGTCGATTATCACGCGCTCGGCCGTCTTTTTGCCGACGCCGTTCGCAGCCGATATCGCTTTTGCGTCGCCCGAGGCGATCGCCTGCTTCAGGTCGAGCGGAGAAAGCGTGCTCATTATCGACATCGCTCCCTTCGCCCCTATTCCGCTGACGCTGATTAGCATCTCGAAGAGTTCCAGGTCGTCCTCGGTCTCAAAGCCGTACAGGTCGGGAACGTCGTCCTTTTTTGACGCCATGCATGTGTACGCGCTGGCTTCCGAGCCCTCCGGCATTTTAAAATAGACGCTGCCGACGGGAACAAAGATGCGGAAGCCTATCCCCGCGGCGGTGTCGATGATGACGCTGTCTGTATTTTTGGTGAAATGAAGTGTTCCTCTGATATATCTGATCATTTAGGGATCCTCCGGCCTTTCCGGCCCTCACGTCCGGCCTGTCTGAGCGGACCGCCTGTCCGGCCCGTCTTCCGGACCGTTTGCTAGGCCCGCGTGACCGCTTACTTTACGATCCTGCGCACGCTGCTGTGAGCGTGGCATATCGCCGCGGCCAGCGCGTCCGCCGTGTCGTCGGGCTTCGGTATTTCAGGGAGATGAAGGATCGTTTTCACCATGGTCTGAACCTGCTTCTTCTCCGCGCGTCCGTAGCCGACGAGCGCCTGCTTTATCTGCAGCGGCGTGTATTCTCCTATCGTAAGGCCGGCGTTCGCGCATGCGAGGATGGCGACGCCCCTCGCTTCTCCGACCATTATCACCGTCTTAGCGTTGTTTTGGTAGAAAAGTTCCTCGATGGAGGCTTCCTGCGGCTCATATTGTTCGATTATCGCGCAGAGCTGAGAATATATGTGCCTGAGCCGCACCGCGGGATCGGTCCCGGCGTCTGTCGTCACCGCGCCGTAGTCCACGACGTCAAAACGATTCCCTGTGTAGTCGAGAACACCCCATCCGAGTATGGCGTAGCCCGGGTCGATGCCCAAAATCCTCATATCTCCACGCTCCTTACAATCCCGAATATTATATCATACGGCACGGAAGGTGTCTAACGAGGCGAAATCCAAATATTTCCAATTTTTGCATAAATTCTCTTTCTATATCGCTTTATAAATGATTTTTTTGATGATATAATAGCCGGAAAGGGGTAGATCGCTCCACGGAGAGGAATAGGCATTATGAGATATTCCAGGCAGGATAAAATTCTCGAACTTATCGCAGAAAATGAAATCGAAACACAGGTCAAACTCGCCGAGATGCTGAAGGAATCCGGGTTCAACGTAACGCAGGCCACGATATCGCGCGACATCAAGGATCTTCATCTCATCAAGGTGCTTTCGCCTTCCGGCAGGTATAAATACGCGGTGAGCACGCAGCCCGATTCCCCTATTTCAGACCGCTTCGTCGGAGTTTTCCGCACGGCGGTGAGGTCGTTCGCTTCGGCGGAGAATCTGATCGTCATCAAAACACTCTCAGGGTGCGGCAACGCCGTCGGCGAGGCCATCGACAATCTTTCCATCCCGCACGTAGTCGGCACCATAGCCGGCGACAATACGGTCCTTCTCATCGTCGACAACGCGAAGGACGTCGAAGAGATCCTTTCGAAGTTCAGCAATCTGCTAGTTCTCCGCAAGGGGGAAGCTTCTAAATCAGGAAAATGATCACCCATATCAGCATACGGGATTTCGCGATAATAGAAAACACCGAAATCGACTTCGGCCCCGGGCTTTCCGTCATCACAGGCGAAACCGGGAGCGGCAAATCGATAGTGATAACAGCCGTCAGCCTTGCCCTCGGGAGCAGGGCTGATTCTGCTTATGTCCGGCACGGGTGCGAGAAGAGCGTGATCGAGCTCTGCGGCGTGGCGGACGGACAGGCCTTCCCAGGAGCCGGCGGCTCGAGCGCAAGCCCGGAGGACGGGCCAGAGCCGGAGGAATTCGTGATCCGCAGGGAAATAAACGCATCCGGGCGGAGTGTCTGCAGGATTAACGGCCGCATGGTGACGCTGGCGGAACTATCCGAGGCGTGCCGCAGGATCGCCGATATCCACGGGCAGTACGACAACCAGTCTCTGCTCGACCGCGCCAGTCACATCGCTCTGCTGGACCGTTTCGGCCACGAGACGATTTCTCCTTTGAAGAGCGAATACGAAAAAGCGTACGCTCAGTATATGAGCGCGAGATCGAAATACGAGAAACTCATCTCCATGGAAAAGGAGAACGCCCGCAAACTCGATTTCGACAGGTATGAGCTTCGCGAGATCGACGCGGCGGAGCTGAAGCCGGGAGAGGACGCTGAACTCGCGGAACGCCTTTCTCTGATGAAAAACGGCGAAAAGATCTATAAAGGCGCGGGCGAAGCTTATAACTACATCGAATCCGAAAACGGCGCCTATTCCGCGCTCGGCAACGCTGCAAATTCGCTCGAGAGCATCTCCGATTACTCAGAGCAGATCAGGAAGCTTCTGGAGCAGTTGAACGACGCCTGCTATACCGTCGAGGACGTGGCTTCCTCGCTGCGCGAACTCTGCGAAAGTCTGGATTTCTCGGAAGAAGAACTCGACTCAATGAACGAGCGCGCTTCCCTGATCGACAGCCTTAAAAAAAAATACGGCTCCTCTATCGAGGAGATCCTCGCCTACCGGGACAAAATAGCGGACGAGTTGAACAAAATCGAGAATTTCGACAGCGAGAAGCAGCGGCTCCTCGAGTCCGCAAACGCCGCCCGCGCGGCCCTGGAGGCCCGCGGCGCCGCGCTGACCGCCGCCCGGCACGAGGCGGCGGGGCTTCTCGCGTCGCGGATACTCTCCGAGCTGCGCGACCTGAACTTCGGCGAATCGCAGATAGAGATCAGGGTCTCGCCTCTCGATCAGCCGCGCGAAGACGGTTTTGACGACGTGGAAATACTCATATCCACGAACGTAGGCGAACCGCTGAAGCCGCTGGCGCTCACGTCGTCCGGCGGAGAGATCTCCCGCATAATGCTCGCGATAAAGAACATCACGGCCGCGTACGACAGGATCCCTACCCTCATCTTCGACGAGATCGACCAGGGGATCAGCGGCAGGACTGCCGCGGTCGTCGGCCGCAAACTCCGCGAGATATCTAAGACCCATCAGGTCATCAGTATCACGCACCTTCCGCAGATCGCGTCCATGGCAGACACGAACTACAGGATATATAAGGAAACGAAGGACGGCAGGACGTTTACGCACGTCGCGAAACTGTCCGAAGAAGAGCGCGTGCGCGAGATTGCGAGACTGCTGGGCGGCGAAAAGATCACCGACGCGGCGCTCGCAAACGCAAAGGAACTTATCGACGCAGCGAAACAAGGCCGCTGAAAGACAGATGCCTGCAGGCCTTTACGGCCGGCGCTTTCCCTTCCGACCGACTGTCAGACCTTTCCGGCCGGCGGCCGGACCCGCTGAGACGCAACGCAAAACGGAGCCGAATACGGCTCCGTTTTTTTCATTCTCCGATTCACGGATATATGCGAACGTCATGTGCCGCGATGTGCCGCGCCGTGTGAGCGGCGGCGTGATGCTCTGCCGCAGGGCGCGAGGCGGCTTACTTATTGCTCAGCATATTGCTTACTTGTTCGCTTTGTTCTTAATGTACTCGTCGATGCCCGCGGCGGCTACTTTGCCCGCTCCCATCGCTTTGATGACGGTCGCGGCTCCCGTGACGGCGTCTCCGCCGGCGAATACGCCCTCGCGCGTCGTCATTCCTGTCTCGTCATTGATCTGGATGCCGCCCTTCTTCGTCGGCTCCATTCCCGGAGTCGTGTCGCGGATGAGCGAGTTGACCTTCGTTCCGAGAGCCATGATGACGTAGTCTACAGGCTCGACGAATTCGGAACCCTCGATAGGAACAGGACGTCTTCTTCCGGAAGCGTCAGGCTCGCCGAGTTCCATCTTGATGCATTTGATCCCCGTTACCTTATCGTTCTCGTCGCCGAGGATCTCGACAGGGTTCGTGAGGAAGTGGAAATCGATGCCTTCAGCCTTTGCGTGCTCGAACTCCTCCGCTCTGGCAGGAACTTCCTTCTCGGAACGGCGGTAGATGAGCATCACGTCTGCGCCCATTCTCTTTGCGCAGCGGGAAGCGTCCATGGCGACGTTTCCGGCTCCGACGACCGCGACCTTCTTAGGGCGCGAGATAGGCGTGTCGTAATCGTCGCGATATGCCTTCATGAGGTTGATCCTCGTCAGATATTCGTTAGCCGAAACGACGCCTACGAGGTTCTCGCCCGGGATGTTCATGAACATCGGAAGTCCGGCGCCCGTTCCTACGAACACGGCCTCGAAGCCTTCCTCATCCATGAGTTCGTCGATGGTCAGCGCTTTGCCGATGAGAGCGTCCGTAACGAACTTAACACCCTTTGCCTCGAGTTTATCGACCTCGGTCTTTACGATCTCCTTAGGGAGACGGAACTGAGGGATGCCGTAGACGAGGACGCCGCCGATCTTATGCAGCGACTCGAAAACAGTTACGTCGTATCCTTTGTTCACCAGGTCTCCGGCAGCGGTGAGTCCCGCAGGGCCTCCGCCGACGATGGCGACTTTATGTCCGTTCGAAGGGACTTTCTCGATCTTCTGATCTCCGCTGTGAGCGTCGTGCCAGTCGGCGACGAATCTCTCCAGACGGCCGATGCCTACAGGCTGTGTTTTGATGCCGCGTACGCATTTGCTCTCGCACTGGTTCTCCTGCGGGCAGACTCTGCCGCAGATCGCCGGAAGCGAGTTCGTCAACTGGATCTCGTTATATGCTCCCTCGTAGTCCTTCTCTCTGATCTTTGCGATGAACTGAGGGATATGAACGTTTACAGGGCATCCGCTCATGCAAGGCATGTTCTTGCAGTTGAGGCATCTCTCAGCCTCGTCGAGCGCCATTTCCTCCGTGTAGCCGAGCGCGACCTCTTCGAAGTTAGTCGCGCGGACCTTTGCGTCCTGCTCAGGCATAGGATTTTTATCAGGTCTCATGTTAGGCATTGGTACGCACACCTCCCGTCAGTTTGCAGACGTGTTCTCTCTCGTAGTCTTCTTCTTCCTTGAATGTCTTGCCTCTCTTGATGAGGTTGTCCCAGTCGATCTTCGATCCGTCAAAGTCAGGCCCGTCGACGCACGCGAATTTGCTCTCGCCGTCCACGATGACACGGCATCCGCCGCACATTCCCGTTCCGTCCACCATGTAGGTAGCCAGCGACGCTACGCAAGGGAGACCGAATTCCATGGCCGTCTGGCACGTGAACTTCATCATGATCGCAGGTCCCACCGCGACGACTTCGTCGTATTTATTGCCCGCCTCGAGGAGTTGTCTGAGTTTATCCGTAACAAAACCCTTCTCACCGTACGTTCCGTCGTCCGTGACCATGTAGACCTTATCCACGCCTGCGCGGAACTCGTCTTCGAGGATGACGAGGTCTTTCGTCTTGAATCCGCAGATCATCTCGACGTTGATGCCGTAGTTATGCATGCCGATCGCGAGAGGATAAGCGAGCGCGTTTCCGACTCCGCCGCCGACGATGAGGACGTGCTTGAGTCCTTCCATGTGCGAAGGCTGCCCGAGAGGGCCTACCATGTCGGCGATGCAGTCGCCCTCGTTCAGCTGAGCGAGAAGCGAGGTCGTCCTTCCGACTTCCTGTACGATGATATCAACGGTTCCGTTCTTCTCGTCGTGTCCCGCCATCGTGAGAGGTATCCTCTCGCCGTATTCGTCGACACGAAGGATGATGAACTGACCCGGTTTCGCGTGTTTTGCGATGAGCGGCGCATAGATCGTATACCATGTGATGGTATCGTTCAAAGGCCTTTTCTTCACGATTTCAAACCTTTTCATCAATTTCCTCCTGATATTTAAAGCGAGTTTTATCACACAGAACTATTATAATTTTTCGCCAAAGCAAATACAATGAAAAAAAACGGCGCCTCGGACGCCAAAGCCCGGACACGCCGCGTGAACCAAAATATGTTCAGCATACCGGCTATGAACCCGTTAGTGTTCGTTCTCCTCCGCGGGACTCTCCGGCGCGCCGCCCGCGCTTTCCTCGTCCGCGGAGTTCTCCTGCGCGCCGCCCGCGCTTCCCTCGTCCGCAGAGTTCTCCTGCGCGGCACCCGCGCTTTCCGCATTTTCCCCCGGCGCGGCACCGGCCTCTCCGGCATATTCTGCCGGCGCGCCGCCCGCGTCTTCTTTCCCGCTCCCGATCTCGATCACGAGGATAGATACGACCATCAGCGCCGCTCCGACGTACTCGCGCAGCGTCATGAAATCATGCGCGAAGACGGCCGCGACTATCGCGGCAAATACGGGTTCCAGCGTGAAAATGATCCCGACGTGCGCCGGCACCGTGTCCTTCTGAGCGACCGACTGTATTATGAAAGCCGCCCCAGTGCAGAACACTGTCAGGAATATGACGCTTCCCCACACGGCGGGGCTCGAAGGCACCCTGATATCCTCGAACACGAAAGTGCTTATCAGCATGAAAATGCCGGTGAAGCCGAGTTCGAGGACTCCGAGCTGGAACGCGTCCACGTCGTCCTTCTTCACGAATTTATCAGTCACGAGCAGGTCGACAGCATAGAAAAACGCGCACATGATGCAGAGCAGGTTCCCCGCTAGTTCGTCCATATTCAGCGAAAGATCGCTGTTCAGCGTCATCAGCATGATGCCCGCCAGACAGAGAAGGACAGCAAAAAGGGTCTTCCTGTCCGCCTTCTTCTTCAGCACGAAGAATTCGAGTATCGGAACGATGATGACCGTCAGGTCACAGAGGAACGCGGACTTCGAAAGCGACGTCATCTTTACTCCGAACGTGGCGCCGATATATACGAAAAACAGGGAAAGTCCGACGATAAGGCTGCCCTTCAGCGTGTTCGCGCTGATATTCTTCAGCCTTTTATGAAACACGAGGGCCGCGATCAAAAACGACCCCAGGAACCTGTACGCGTTCAGATTGAACGGGTCTACCTCCTCGAGCGACAGGTCCATCATATAATATGAAGAGCCCCAGAAGAACGTCACGAGCACGAGCATGAGATCGGCTCTCAACTGTCTCTTGTTTTTATCCGTGCTGCCTTTTCCCGGTCTCATCCTCTGATTTCCCCTGCCGATCCCGCCGTTGACAAAAAAATCCTGCCGTCGCTGTCTTTGGCGCATCTGCATCCGCCGCGTCGGTAATTTTCCGCTCAGATCCCGGATACGAACATCTCCAGCGCCATCCGCTCGGACAGCAGGCCTGTTTTGATGTTCCCGTCAAGTTCATACGCCGCAAGAAGAGCGTTCCGGATCTTTTCGGTCGAGAACGATTCGGCATAGCGGCATATCTTTTCGATCCTGTAGCTGCTGACCTTCATGTCGCGCGAGATCGTCTCGCGCGTTATCCCGTCGGCCCGCATCTGATGGACCGAGAGCATTATCTCGAACTGCGAGATCATCAGGCCTATCAGGTTGAACGTATTCATGCCGTCCAGGACGCCGTTCAGCGATTTCAGCGCGAGGTCCTTCCGCCCCGCGGAGATCTGATCGAGAAGCGTAAAGACGTACGTGTCCTCCGCGCCGAGTATCGAATCGGAAATATCTTTATCGTCGACCTTCCGGCCGGCGCAAAGTGCGGCGAGTTTTTTCAGGTCGTTGTCAAAAGCGCTCAGATCGTAATCGCTCTCAGTGGCGTAATATCCCGTTTCATCGAGAAGGCGCTCCATCTCTCTGTCGCTTATCAGCGCGCCTTCCGCCTTCAGACGCTTAGCCGCGAACCGCGCCAGATCGTGCCTGTTCAACTTTCCGAAATAATATATCTTACCCGCCGAGGCCGCCGCTTTCGTGAATTTCTTCTCAAAATCAGGCTCGCCGTATGTGAAGATCAAAACTGTATATTCCGGCACGGAGCGGAGATACGCCGCCAGTTCGTCGAGATCCGCGGGAGCCACTCCTGCGGGTTCATTGCTCTCGAAGGCTTTCAGGTCGGCTACCTCCACGACACGCTTCTCGGAAAGCATCGGAGGTGTCTCGCACGCAGCCTTTACGGTTTCGAGCAAAGACTCATCCGCGAGTTCCGGAACGACTATGCGTGAAAAATCGAGCGTTTCAGCGCCGCCCGTGACAAAGGTCGATCTTACGACGCCTGTCGCCCAGCCGGCGAGGAAATGCTCGCGTCCGCAGAATACCGCGACGTTGGGAAGCCTTCCCTCTTTCCTGTCTTTCAGGAAAATCTCGTAATCGTTCCTGCTGCCTCCGCGCATATTGAAAATCCGTCCTCCTCAGGTATGATCCCGACGGCTCCGTCCAGGTCCGTCCTGAATATCATTATACCTTTTTCGCTTAATCTTTCAATGACAGACGGCGACGGGTGGCCGTAAGTGTTGCGCCCGACGCATATCACCGCGGCCTCCGGATCGGCCGCATCGAGAAATTCCGCGCACGAGCTGTACCTGCTTCCGTGATGAGCGATCTTAAGTATATCACACTTTAATTCGTCCGTTCCTTCATACTCCTTTACGAGCGCCGTCTCGCCCTCCTCCGTGATATCTCCTGTGACCAGGATCGAGATGCCGTGTACCTCGACCTTATATACGACACTGTAATAGTTCTCGCAGCCGCTGTCCGTGTTTTGTTCCAGAGGCCAGAGCACATCGATCCTCGCGTCCCCGCCGATCCTGATGACGCTGCCCTTCGTCCACGAAGTCCGCACCGCGTCTACAGGATAGCATTCGGACAGTTCGCGCAGGCCTTTGAAATGGTCCGTGTGAAGATGCGTCGCGAGTGCCAGATCCACGTCCTCTCTGCCGTTTGCGAGCAGATACGAGCGAAGCGTGTTTTTTCCGACGTTTCGCCTGACGGAGCCGCCGCCGTCGATCAGTACATCCGTTCCGCCGTCCGCTTTCAGGTGGAGGCAGTCGCCCTGCCCCACGTCTACGAAGACTGCCGCCGCCCGGTCAAACGGGGTCCTGTCGATCTCGAACGCGAAGAGAGCCACGAGCGCCAGAGCAAGCAGCGCCCCGGCCGCCTTTCGTGTTTCGGTCCTCGCTATGAGGTGGATCCACGTCCATTCACACGAGATGAGAGCGGCGCTGACACCCAGAAAAATCAGGAGCGGGAACGTCATCCGCGGCGCGAGGACCTCTGTCGCTCCACCCGCGTAGGCTGCTTTGTTCACGGCGGTGCAGACATTTCCCGTCAGGCGCAGAAACACCGCGGCTGCCGCAGGCACCCTGCGCGTGATCAGGTATATGGCAAAGCCGGCCGCCCCGACGGGCACGTACGCAGACATCAAAAACAGGACCGGTACGTTCGCGATGAGCCCCATGACGGGAATGGTCCCGTAGACAGCGACCGAATACGCTGCGGCGGATATCTGGACGGGAAGCGCGGCGGAGGCGTATCTCCCGAACGAGCGCAGGAAATGCGGCGTCAGGAAGGTCATCGACAGCACCGCGATATACGACATCTGCAGCCCCGGTGAAAACAGGGAATATGGCCGCACGACGCACGAAACGATCAGGACGGCCGAAAGAGCGCTCGTCATGTCAAATCTCCTGCACAGCCTGTCCGCGGCCGCATTCAGCATCACAGCCGCGGAAGCCCTGACGACCGACGGCGACCACGACGCGCAGGCGCAGTAAAAGAGCAGGAACGCGGCGAACGCGGCATCTCCCCGCCTCATCCTGAGCGCGTCTTTGATTTTTTTCCACGCTCCGTAGATCAAACCGACGTGCAGACCGCTTACTGCCAGTACGTGCGCCGTCCCGTTCGATCTGTAAGCCTCTAGCGTCTCCTCCGGGAGATATTCGTCCTCACCGAACAAAACCGCCCTGGCGAGTGCCGCGCTTTCGTCTCCGGATCTCTCCGCCACGGCGCGCGCGTAGCCCTCCCGGGCAGCTGAGGAAAGAGCGGTGATCAGGCCGGTCAGGCCACGCAGGGCACCTTCCGCGGAGACGCGATCGGCGTACATCACCAGCGAGACTCCCCGACTCCTCAGATACAGTCTGTAGTCAAAGCATCTCGGGTTCTTTCTCCCCGCCGGGATCGAAAGATCGCCCTCCGCGATCACTGTCCTGCCGGCGAGATCCTCAGGCTTCGCGTCTCCGTAGTACGTGACGAGCACGTCTGTGCCGTCCGGCAATGCGCCGGAAGGCATGCCACCGGCTGAGCCGCCGCCAGCGCCGTCTGTCTCGCCGACTGATGAGTCGCCCGTAGCGCAGCGAAGCGCGCCGTCTGTCCTTACCCGTATCGAGAGTTTCCCGCCGTCGGAATGGACCTCGGCCACGCGCCCTCTGATCTCGCAGGTGACGCCGCGCGCCGTTCCGTCTCCGCCCGAAGCTGCGCTCCGGGCTGTCACGAAACGCGTCACGGATGAATATGAATGGAACGAAAGCGCAAAAACAGCAAACCCGAGCGCGCATATGACCAGATATCTGCGCCCGATCCCGCAGAGTTCCGCGGCGGAAATCGCGGCGAGGATAAGCAGGCCGGCTCCGAGAGCCGACTTCCTCTCAAAAATCGAATATGAAGAAATGATCCCGATCGCGAGAAAAATCGCCGCGGCCGGCAAAGGTCTGCGCATGGCGCCTCCTCCGGACAGCGCGGGACCGCTTCATGGTGCCGCAACGGAATTCTACCACGCGCAGCGTGTGTCCGCAATACGCTGAAAATGGGGAATTTCAAGCAGTTAGCGACGCTTTTACTATACAAAATCACCCCTGTATGGTATAATCACGTATGTATGTTATTTCATGGGGAAGGAAACTGATAATCTATGAATAATACTGAAAATCCAATCTTTGACGGCGCTTCGAATACGGCGGCCGATCAGGCGGAAAACACTTCCGCCGCGGTGAGCGGATCCGCACCCTCCGTTTCAGAGAGCGAAAATACCGGGACTGCCGGATCCGGAGAAAAAACTCCGGGGAAGCCATTCTCGGAAAAATTCAAGAAAAAACACGCGAAGCACAGTGCGTCCTCTGCCGGAAAAAAAGACGGCACCGCCGCCACGAAGAAGAAAAAGAAGGGTCTCGTAAAGAGGATCATCCTCTGGATAGTGCTCGCTATCCTGAGCCTCGTCTGCGTAGTCGGCACCCTGGCGTGTGTCTACATCTATAAGGTGGTAAACAACGCGCCGGCCATCGATCCGGAGCAGATGCAGACGCTCCTGACGGAGACGACCGAGATCTACGATCAGACTGGCGCCCAGCTCGACACCGTCTTTTCCGAAGGAGACCGCGAGGTGGTCCCTCTCGATTCGATCTCTCCGTACATGCAGAATGCGATCATCGACCTCGAGGATAAGACTTTCAGAAAGCATCACGGATTCAATATCGTCAGGATCTTCGGCGCTGTCCGCGACGCGATCTTCTCGGGCGGCGACATCCGGGGCACCAGCACCATCACTCAGCAGCTGGCGCGAAACCTCTATCTTCCTGACAAAAAATACGAGAGGTCGCTGAACAGAAAGATAACTGAAGCGTATTACGCCATCGAGATCGAGAACGCGATGACAAAGGACGAGATCCTGGAGACGTATCTGAACTATATATATCTCGGATACGGCTCATACGGCGTTCAGACCGCCTCGAGGAAGTATTTCTCTAAAAACGCCTCCGATCTCACACCGGTCGAGGCAGCCGCTCTTGCGGCGCTTCCTCAGGCGCCTTCTGACTACGAACTCGTAAAATACATCGACGGCGGCACGGCAGCAGAGTACGCCGACGTCCTCTTGAAGGAGACGTCTGACGGCGTGTTCATCTATAACGACACGAGCAAGGACCGTCGCGAGACGTGTCTGTATCTCATGAAGCAGAGCGGACACATCACCCAGGAGGAGTACGACACGGCGATCGCCCTCACCCTTCCTGAGATCCTCAATCCGGATTATGACGTTTTCAACACGAACAGCATCTATTTCGAAGATTACTGCATCGATGAAGTCATAACCGACCTTGAGGAAAAATATGGCTGGGATTACGACACCGCCTGGGACAAAGTATATACGGGCGGCCTTAAGATCTACTCGACTCTCGATCCGCAGGCTCAGAAAGCCGTGCTCGACGGTTTTGCCGATACGAGCTACTATCCGGGAATCGACCCGTATTACGACGGAGCCGGAAACATCACGGACAGAAACGGGAACGTCATCCTGTATGATTTCGATGATTTCTTCGATTCGAACGGGAGCTTCACCCTTCCGGCCGGAGGAGCGTCCATGATGGACGACGGATCGATGAAGATCCAGTACGGCGGATATCTGAACATCTACGATACGACAAACCCTGACGGTTCGACGGAGTACAGCCTGGAGTTCAAGAACTTCTACACGTACGACAGCAGCTCGGGCGAGATCTACATCATACCGAGCGGATATATCAAAGTACCTCAGCAGTATAAGACAGCGGACGCCGACGGAAACCTGATCATCTCGAAGGATTTCTTTGCCGATGAAAATTACGCAGGCTGGCTGACTTTAAACAGCGACGGCACTCTGACGATCATTTCGGACGCCTACAAACTCGCAGCGAAGGCAGTACAGCCGCAGGCAGCCATGGTAGTCATCGACAACGCCACGGGCGGCATCAAAGCCATGGTCGGCGGCCGCAACACGACCGGAAGGATGCTCTACAACAGGACGACAGAACCTCATCAGTCCGGATCGTCCATCAAGCCTCTGGGAGTCTACTCCGCCGCGCTGCAGCAGAGTTACGAGGAAGCCCTCGCGGGTCAGAAGCACACTTTCGTCGACTACGGGATCGACATGCAGGGCGACAAGTTCTGGGGCGACTACATAACGCCTTCGTCCATAGTCATCAACGAGAGGACTACCGTCGAAGGCAGAACGTGGCCTTCCAACTCTCCGCCTGTTTATTCCGGCGTGAATACGTTCAGAAGCGCGCTTGTCCATTCCATCAACACGTGCGCGGTCAAGGTCTGGTATCAGGTGGGAGCGAGTTATTCGCTTCAGAACATCAAAAAATTCGGCATCACGACGCTCGTCGAGGAAGGCGATACTAACGACGTCAACCCGGCGGCACTCGCCCTCGGAGGTCTGGTATACGGCGTAACGCCTCTTGAAATGGCCAGCGCCTACTCCGTGTTCGCGAACAACGGCGTCAGATACGACACTTGCTCATATACCAAGGTCCTCGACAGTCAGGGCAAAGTTCTGCTCGAAAACATCCCGACGTCGCATCAGGTCCTAGATCCCGGCGTAGCGTGGATCATGGGCGACATCCTCCACGACGTAGTCGGCTACTACGGCAACTTCAGCGGACCTTTCGCAGGAGGAAAGACGGGATCGACCGACGAATGGTACGACATCTGGTTCGACGGATTCACTCCTACGTATTCGGCCTCGCTCTGGATCGGAAACGATTACGGAATGTCACTGACGAGTTCCAGTTCGGCTGCCGCGTATATGTGGGGATCGATCATGAGCAATATCGAAGCCAACTACAACCAGTACGACAGGCTTCCTGCTCCTGACAACGTGGTCGTCACAAACGGCGAGTACTATCTCGCAGGTACGAACACCGGCCTCGTCAGCGCAAGCGACCTCATCCAGAAGGTCAAGATCTGCAAGGAGACGGGCTACCTCGCCACACCGCTCTGCACTGAAACCGAGGAAAAGGAATTCTACGCTTACACCGTAAAGGACAGCGAAGGCAAGGAGACCGTTAAGTACGCCGCGATCAACAAAGACGACAAGGTGCCTGAGTATTACTGCTACAAGCACAACAACGACGTCACAAAGTACCCGATCAGCCCTGACGAAACTCTCGTTCCGTGGGTGGATCCGAATAAACCGGAGGACCCTTCAGGCGATAACACGGGCGACAGCGGCGATTCAGGCGATTCAGGCGATAGCGGAGACACCGGGAATACAGGCAATACGGGCAATACGGGCAATACCGGAAACTCGGGCAATACCGGAAACTCGGGCGGGCAATAACGGCTGAGCCTGGCAGCGGCTGAGCGCAATAAAGCCCGGACGAAACGCCTGAGCAGAACCATGCAACGAGAAAGGCGGCGGACAGGGAGTCAAATCCCGATCCGCCGCCTGTTTATTATCCGCTTCGCACTGCTTATCTGTTTAGCGCTGCTTACCCGCTTCGCACTGCTTTTCTGCTCAGCGCCGCTCCATAGAAAGAAGACTTTTTACGTTATCCGCCGGGCTTTTGCCCCCGAATACGGCAGAGCCCGCTACCAGGATATCGGCGCCGGCGTCGGTCAGAGCCTTTGCGTTATCGGTGCAGACGCCTCCGTCGACTTCTATCATGAACGAATAGCCTTCGTATTTCCTGATCCCGGCCAGTTCCGCGATCTTATCGAGCATGGACGGTATGAACTTCTGTCCGCCGAAACCAGGATTTACGGTCATGATAAGCACCAGATCCGCGTCGCTCAGGCAATAGTCGAGAGTAGAAAGAGAAGTAGCCGGATTGAGCGCGACGCCCGCTTTGGCGCCGAGGTTCTTTATCTCGCTGAGCGTCCTGTTGAGGTGCCTACACGCTTCCTGATGAACGGTGATATATTCCGTCTTTTCGGTCATGAAATCGCTTAGGAATCTGTCCGGATCCTCGATCATCAGATGGACGTCATAAGGCGCGGTGGCGATTTGGTTCAGAGACTTCATCACAGGAGCACCGAACGAGATATTCGGGACGAAATGGCCGTCCATGACGTCCACGTGTATCAGTCCCGCCCCGGCAGCCGAGACTTCCGCTGCCTGACTGCCCAGTTCGGCAAAATCAGCCGACAAAATTGAAGGAGCAAGTATCATTTCTGCCTCCTGATCTCCTCTAAACACATCTGATATGATTTGAAGCGGCTCTCCGCGATCAGGCCGGATCCTGCCGCCTCTCTGACGGCGCAGTCCGGTTCCCTGTCGTGAAGGCAGTCGCTGTATGCGCAGCCCGCGGAATATTCCCTGATCTCCGGGAAGCGATCGCCGAGTTCGCGCTCGGACACACCGCGCAGGTCGAATGAAGTAAAGCCGGGAGTATCGAAAACATAGCCGCTTCCGGCATGGAAAATCTCCACGTGCCTCGTCGTGTTCTTCCCCCTGCTCGTCTTGCTGCTGACATTCCCGGTCTCGGCACCGGCGTCAGGCGACAGCCTGTTGGTCAGAGTGGACTTGCCGACGCCCGAAGGTCCGGCAAAAACAGCCCTCGACGTTCCGATCGCCTCGATGAGGCTCTCCGTGCCCTCTCCGGTTTTTCCGCTCACCGCGAAAGCCGGATATATCTTTTCGTATATCGCAAGGAGCCTTTGCGCCTCTTCCGGCGCGGCGTCTTTTTTGTTGATCACTACGACAGGCTCTGCGCCGTTTTTCTCAGCCATGACGAGAAGCTTGTCGGTTATGAAAAGATCGGCCTTCGGCTTTGTCACCGAAACCGTAACGAACATGATGTCTATATTCGACACAGCCGGGCGCTCGAAAATGTTCTTCCGCGGATGAACGGCGCATATCATGCAGTCGTCTCCCTCTTTTTCCGGGAACGTGAAATCGACCGTGTCTCCGATCGTAAGTTTTATATCATTCCCTTTGATTGAGCCTCGCCCGCGGGCGCGGAATATCATGCCTTCGGATTCGACGAAGTAGAACCCGCCGATCCCCTTGACAACGAGCCCGGTCAGCGCCGTCATTGTCCCGTTCCCGAATCGCCCGTGCCGGTCCCGTCATCCGGCACCTGCTCCTGAACGACCCAGATATCTATCGCCGAGCCGAGTTCGAGTTCTGAACCGGCGTTCGGATACTGCTTGAATACGATGCCCGGAGACTGCTCCGTGCTCTCAGCGTCCGTGCGCTGTCCCGCAGCAAATCCGGCTGCAGTGATCTCTTTAAGAGCCGCTTCCGGATCGAGGCCTATTACGTTAGGGACAGATGCGGTAGTCTTCGCTTTGCTGACGACGATGCTGACCTTCGTGCCTTTCTTTGCCGTATCGCCTGCGGCAGGCGTCTGGCCTATGATCATTCCCGGCTCGTCGTAGCTCTCCTCGTATGAGACGTCTCCGAGGTCGTAATTATAGCGCTCGAGATACGCTTTGATGTCGTCGTCGCTGGTGTACTGCATGCCGACGAGTTTAGGAACGACGCCCTCGGAAATTCCCTTGCTGAGATATACCGTGACTGTATCGCCCTTTTCAAGTTGTGTGCCGGAGGCCGGATACTGAGACGCCACGAGTCCTTTTTCCTGATCGCTCTCGACGTCATCGCCCTGTGTGACTTCCAGTCCCATGGTCTTCAGAAGGTCTGTCGCCTCGTCGAGGGTCTTGCCCGTCAGGTTAGGCATGATTATCTCGGTGTTTCCGGAACTCAGTATGACCTTGATCGTGCGGCCTTTCTTTACCTTGGTGTTAGCCAGAGGCATCTGGGAAACGACGCTTCCTTCAGGGATCTCATCGCTGGCGACAGTCGTTTCGTCCTTTTCGATCTTCAGCCCGTCTTCTTCGAGGAGCTTGGCAGCCTGGTCATACGTCAGGCCCTTCAGGTCGCGCAGTACGATCTCGTCGGAGCTGCCCGACATCCCTCTGACCGCTATGAACACTATGAGCAGAACCACGACGGCAGCGATGCATGAGATCATGAGGATCTTATTCCGCTTCGCCTTCTTTTCGTCGTCACCGCTCTTTTCAGGAGGACGGCCGCCGGAAGCGCGCGTATCGCCGGAGGACGCTTTCTGCCCGGAAGAGATCTGGGCTTCCGTCCCCTGATTATCATGCGGCTGCGCCGGGGCCTGGGCCTGAGCGCCTCCCGCGGCGACGTACGAGCCGCCTGCCGGTATGAACGCAGCAGACCCGACTACACTCGTAATGTAATCGATGTTCTTGAGATCCTCGAGCATTTCGTCGGCAGACGAATACCTTGCCTCAGGCTGCTTCTGCGTCGCTTTGAGCACGAGGCGGTCGAGAGCCGGCGGAACGCCGCTGACCAGCTTCGAAGGCGCGACTACAGGATCGTTTATCTGCTTGAGAGCGACCTCGACAGGGTTGTCGCCGTCAAACGGCACCTTGCCGGTCAGCATCTCGTATATCACGATGCCGAGAGAATAGAGGTCCGAGCGCTCGTCTACACGGGCTCCTCTGGCCTGCTCCGGCGAGAAGTAGTGGACGGACCCGATTATCTTATTCGTGTCGGCGACGAGCGTCGATGAACTCACGGCTTTAGCGATCCCGAAGTCGGTCAGTTTCGCTATTCCGTCCCTGGTGATCATTATGTTATGCGGCTTCACGTCGCGGTGGATTATCTGATGCTTATGAGCCAGAGAAAGCGCCGACGCCACCTGACTTGCGATGTCTATGGTCTCTTTATAGTCGAGTTTTCCCTTTTCGGCTATGAGGTCCGACATAGGAGTCCCGTCTATGAGTTCCATCACGATGTAGTTGATGCTGCCTGACTTTCCGACGTCATAGACCGCAACGATGTTAGGATGCTGCAGTCCCGCCGCCGCCTGAGATTCGCGCCGGAAACTCTCTACGAACTGCTCGTCCTTAGTGTACTCCGGACGCAGTATCTTGATCGCGACGTACCGGCTGAGGAGCCTGTCCTTTGCCTTATATACTACGGCCATACCTCCTTCGCCGATTTTTTCGATCAGTTCATATCTTCCCGCAAGTAATTTACTCATTTCTGAAATCATCCTCCGTCAATCTGATGCAGACAGCGGTGATATTGTCGCCGCCGCCGTTCTCGTTTGCGCGGTCCACCAGGTCCTGACAAGTGTCGGACATCGGCAGGCCTCCGGAAAATTCAGCAAGAATTTCTTCTTCTTCCACTTCCCCGTACAGACCGTCCGTGCAGATCAAAACACAATCTCCGGGGCGCATTTTATATTTAAAAATCGCGGGGTTCACGGTGCTCTCGGCGCCGATCGCCCGGGTGATCTGGTTCCTGTCCTCGCGGCAGTCCGCTTCCTCGCTCGTCAAAACGCCTGCCTTGACGAGTTCGTTGACGTACGTATGGTCTTCGGTGAGCTGTTTCATCTTACCGTCAGCGATCAGATACGCGCGGCTGTCGCCGACGTTAGCGACGTACATCATGCCTCTGCAGAATACGGCTACGACTATCGTGGTGGCCATGCCCCTGTTTTCAACGTATCTGGCGGACATTTCGCATACCTTTGCGTTAGCCCGCTTGATGGAATCGTTCAGCATGTACTGGATGTGGCCCGGTTCCGGCTCGGAGCGCTGGAAGAAACCGGCGATCTCGTTTACTGCTGTCCTGCTCGCGATCTCTCCCGAATTGTTTCCGCCCACGCCGTCTGCTACGATGAAGACCCCTTTATTTTTCAAAACGAAGAACGCGTCCTCGTTGTTCCTGCGTGTTTTTCCTTTGTCGGTCTTGAATCCTACTTCCATTTTCCGGTGTCCGATGACTGCCTTTCAAATTAGGTGTCCGATGACTGCCTTTCAAATTATCTGTCCGAATACCATTTTACCCGATACGGGTAAATACGGCAACGTAAAATCCGTCTGTGTCGTCTGTCTGCGGCAGCAGCTGCCTCTCCGACGTGAGTTTGAAGACCCCCGCGCCATCGGCGTCCCGCTTACCTGACAGCCCGCGGGCAGAGCCGCTGCCGTGCTTTTCCGCGAAGGCCCGCGCTATATCGCGGTTTTCCTCCTTCGTCACGGTGCACGTCGAATAGACGAGCCTGCCGCCCGGCTTCACATATCCCGACGACGTCTCGAGTATCTCTCGCTGCGTGGCCTGAAGCTCGCGTATCGAGCCTTCCTGCCCGCTTCCTGAGCCGAAGTCGCGGTACTTTATCTCCGGCTTGCGCCTGATCACTCCGATCCCGCTGCACGGAACGTCGGCCAGTACGGCGTCGGCGATCCCGGAACAGTCCGGACCCAGGAATTCCTTCTTCAATGAGCGCGCGTCGCCGGTATATGTCTTAACGCATCCGAGGCCCAGGCGTCCGGCCTCCTTATTTATCAACTCCACTCGGTGGCCGTAGATATCGCCGGAGAAGACCGCTCCTCTGTCGTTCATGCTCTCCGCCGCGGCAAACGATTTCTGCCCCGGAGCGGCGCACACGTCTATCACGGTCTGCCCGGGGGAAACGCCGAGCGCGTCGGCGATATAGCACGATTCCTCGCTCTGTATCGAAAAACGCCCTTCTCGCCACGCGGCCGTGGCCGTGAGCCTGCCGCCCGACGTCTTAAGGCACCTCGGAGAGAGGCGCGAAGGTTCTGTTTTGACGCCGCATGACGCGAGTTCGTCCCTGAGTTCGTCGACCGTAGTTCTGCACGTATTCGCCCTGATGAACACAGGCGGCCTGTCGAGAGAAAACGCGAGCATCTTCTCCGCGCCTTCCGCACCGAATTCGCGTGTCAGGAGCTTTACGAGACTCATTCCGCACGAATACCTGACGGAGAGGTATTTATCGCGGTTCGCAGTTTCGTCGGGGAGTGCGATCTTTCCGCGTTTCCTGAGGTATCCCCTGAGGACGCCGTTGACAAACCCCGACTGGCCGTGAAGGCGTCTCGCCGCGAGCTTTACGGTCTCGTCGACCGCGGAAAAATCCGGCACCGAATCCATGAATTCGATCTGGTATATCCCCATGCGCAGGAGTATGAGCGTATCTGTCCTGACGCTCTTGACGCCTCTCTCGATCACGGCGTCGAGCATCCAGTCGAGCCAGAGTTTCCGCTCGAGCGTTCCGTAGACGAGCTCGCGCGTGAACGACGGCGAGTCGAGGCCGGTGTTTTCGGCCTTTTTCAGCGCTATCTCCGAATATTCCCCGTTTTTTTCTATCGAGCGCAGCGCGTTATATGCCGCGAGTCTGTCGTCCGCCATCAGTAAAGAACCGTTCCGTCCGGTATTTTATGGCCGAGGAGGAAGTTCTCAGCGGGCATCCTCTTTTTCCCCGGGGCCTGAAGCTCGGTTATCCTGAGAACGCCCGCCGCGCACGCGACGTCTATGCCCTCTCTGCCTGTTTTGACGACCGTGCCGGGTGTCTCCCGGGACGACTCGCCCGTCGCCTCTGCTTCGGTTATCTTGATATCAGAACCCTCCAGGAAGCACTTGGTCCCTGGCCACGGGTCGTATGCTCTGACCATGAGTTCTATCTGCCTCGCGCTCATGTGTTTGAAAATGATTCTGCCGTCCCCTTTTTTGATGAGGCCGCATTTTGACGATGCGCCGTCGTCCTGCTTAGTCCGGGTCGCAGTCCCGTCCTCTATCGACGGAAGGGTGTGCTTGAGCAGCTCGGCTCCGATAGCGGCAAGTTTTTCGGAGAGAGCGGGATAGTGAAGATCTCCCGTCAGGCATTCCGCCTGCGAGATGATGTCTCCGGTGTCCAGACCTTCGTCCATCTGCATGATCGTAACGCCGGTCACCTCGTCGCCCGAGAGTATTGCGTGCTGGATCGGCGAAGCGCCGCGGTATTTCGGCAAAAGCGAAGCGTGGACGTTTACGCATCCGAATTTCGGAATCGTCAGCATCTCCGGAGGCAGGATCCTGCCGTATGCCGCGACTATGATGATGTCAGGCTTTACCGCTTTTAGCTCTGACAGGAAATCTGCGTTGCCCTTCAGGCGTTCCGGCTGCTCCACGCGGATACCCATCCCGACGGCTTCTTTTTTTACCGGTCCGATCTCGATCCTGCCGCGGTTCGATGCCCTGTCAGGCTGGGTGACGACCATTTTTACGTCGCATGTCTCCGCGAGCGCTTTAAGTGAAGGAACGGCAAATCCCGGCGTTCCCATAAAGACGGCTCTCATTCTGCGCTGCCCTCTTCTTTTTCTTCTTCGTCAGAGTCTTCCTCTGCCGCCGCAGCCGCGTTCCTGATGTCCGTGGCTTTGTCGATGTACAGGATCCCGTCGAGGTGGTCGTTTTCGTGGCACATGACGCGTGCACTGAAATCTTCGAATTCGTAGTCCTGCATGACTCCATCCCTGTCGAGCGCTCTGATCCTGATCTTCTGCGGGCGTTCTACCGTGCCGACCAGACCCGGAACGGAGAGACACCCCTCCTCGCCCTTGACGGAGCCTTCCGTATAATAGATCTCCGGGTTTATCATGTAGTAGACCTCGTCCGGCGCCGGCTCGGCGACAAAAATCCTTCTGAGGATGCCGACCTGCGGCCCGGCGATGCCGACTCCGTATTCCGCCCTCATCGTCTCGAGCATGTCGTCCATGATCTCGCGGATATGGTCGTCGACCTCCTTTACAGGTCTGCATTTTTTCCTGAGTATCTCGTCTCCTCTTTCTACCACTTTTCTGAGTGCCATGCTGTCCTCCTACATGCTGTACGGGTTCACGTCGACGACCGCCGTGCAGTCGGTTTTTGACGCTGTAAGTTTTTTTATGAAATATGCCAGATAGTACATGTATTCGTTTCTCCGGCCTCTGCCGCTCTTTATGAGTATATTGTAGCGGAAGTTCGTGCCGCCGTTTCCACGGAAGCGCTCCGTCCTGCGCGGCTCGAATATCGTGTCGCTGTCTGAGATGCGCGCGCAGAGCAGATACTCCATGCACGAGCGTGCCTCCGCCAGCGCCGTGTCCTCGTTCCCGGAAGTGAATTCGACGACGATCAGATCCGTAAAAGGCGGATAATCCATCATCCGGCGGAATTCCGCCTCCTTTTCGAAAAATCCGGTGTAATCGCCGCGGACCGCAGCCTGTATCGCAAAGTTCTCCGGGTTATACGTCTGAACTATGACCCTGCCGCGCGAGTCTCCTCTGCCGGACCGCCCCGCGACCTGAGTTATGAGCTGGAAAGCGCGTTCCGACGATCTGTAATCGGGCACGTTCAAAGCGTTGTCCGCCGAAACGACCCCGACCAGGCTGACGTTCCTGAAGTCCAGGCCTTTGGCGACGAGCTGGGTGCCAACTAGTATGTCCGTCTCGCCTTTGGAGAACGATTTCAGGATCTTCGCCGACCCTCTTCCCTTCTGGGCAGTGTCGAGGTCGAGTCTGGCGACTCTCGCGCCGGGGAAGGCGTTCTTTACATACTCCTCCACCTGCTCTGTGCCGACTCCCGAGAACTTGATCATTTCGGAGCCGCACTCCGGGCATTTGTCAGGGACCCTGAACTTTCTCCCGCAGTAGTGGCACACGGCGGCGTTTTCGTATTTATGATATGTGAGAGTAATGTCGCAGTCGGGACATTTCAGCGTGTATCCGCACTGCCTGCACGATATCGACGTCGAATATCCGCGCCTGTTGAGAAACAGTATCGCCTGCGAACCAGCCGCAAGCGCCGACGAAATGCCGTCCCTGAGGGAACGGCTCAGTATTTCCCTGTTTCCCGATCTCAGTTCCTCGCGCATGTCGGCCGTCTCGACAGCCGGAAGAGGAACTCCGTTATACCTGTGTTTAAGTTCCAGAAGTTTATATACCCCTTCGCGGGCCCGTTCGTATGAGACGACAGACGGAGTCGCGGAGCCGAGTATGAGCACGCCTTTATAGTATTTCAGCCTTTTGGCGGCGATGTCGACCGTGTCGTACTTAGGAGTCATATCCGACTTATACGTCGATTCGTGCTCCTCGTCCATGACGATCAGGCCGACGTTCTCAAGCGGAGAAAACACGGCGAGCCTGGCGCCGACTACGATCCTGGCCTCGCCCGACCTTATCCTGACCCATTCGTCAAATCTTTCCCTGCCGGTGAGGCCGCTGTGCATGACAGCCACTATCTTCTTGCCGAATCTGCCCGTCAGGCGTTCGGTTATCTGCTTTGTCAGAGCTATCTCGGGGACGAGGACGATCGCCGTCCTTCCCTCGGCCAGGACGTCCGCTATCGCGCGCATGTAGACCTCGGTCTTGCCGCTGCCCGTCACTCCGTGAAGCAGGAAGATCCTGTTCTCCCGGCGCTTTATGGCTTCGCTTATCTCGAACAGGCACGCCTGCTGTTCAGCTGTCAGTTCGTCTATGTCCTGCGGCTCGGGCTCCACCTCGCTCACCGGGCGCTTTTCCTTTCCAGGCTTCGCAGGGCGCCCTGGAGGTATGAAGCACCTCAGCGCGTCAGCATATTTGATGCAGTAGCGCTGCCTCATCCAAACGCACGTCTCGACCATCTCCGGAGTAATCGAAAGCGCCGGGTCCTCCTCGATCACGTCCTTTATCTTCGATTCGTCGATATCGGGCTTGTCCGCGGTTTCCACGACCCAGGCGCGTTTCTCTTTGTTGCCGGCCGAAAACGGCACTTTGACTATGCTGCCCATTCCCACGCTGTCCGGAGCGCGGTAAGTGAACATGGAGTCGGTATGTCTGCTGTTGTTGTCGATAATTACTTTTACGTATCCCATGCGTTAAAGCAGGAAAATATTGTTTTCCCTGCACGTCCTGTCCATATCCTCCGGCCAGACGCTGACCTGGACCTCGCCGATGTGAGCCTTGCGCAGGAAGAACATGCACAGCCGGCTCTGACCGATGCCCCCGCCTATCGTCAGCGGCAGTTCGTCGTTCATTACGGCTTTGTGATAAGGCAGTCCCCTGCGGTCGTCCGCGCCTGCGAGTTTCAACTGCCTGTCCATCGACTCGGCGTCGACCCTGATCCCCATCGAAGTGATCTCGAACGACATTCCGAGTATCTCGTTCCAGAGGAGTATGTCGCCGTTGAGTTCCCAGTCGTCATAGTCAGGCGAGCGTCCGTCGTGCGGCTTCCCCGAGCGAAGCGGCCCGCCGATCTTTTCGACAAATACGGCGCCGTAAGCCTTCGTGACGAGATCCTCGCGCTCCTTCGGCGTCTTGTCCGGGTACAGGTCTTCAAGTTCCTGGCTCGTGATGAAATATATCTCGTTCGGGATCTCCGTGCGGATCTCATGATACAGCCTGTTCACGTAGTCGCCCAGATTCTTGACCGCGTTGTAGATCATCGTGACGGTCGAGTGAAGATACTCTGTCGTCCGCTCCTCGCGAGTGATCACCTTTTCCCAGTCCCACTGGTCGACGTATATCGAGTGCAGGTTGTCGAGTTCCTCGTCCCTCCTGATGGCGTTCATGTCGGTATATATGCCGTGGCCCGGCTCGATGCCGTATTTCCCGAGCGCCATGCGCTTCCATTTTGCGAGAGACTGTACGACCTCGACCCGCTTTTCGCCCAGATCCTTAACGGTAAAATCAACGCGGCGCTCCACGCCGTTGAGGTTGTCGTTCAGACCCGTCTCCGGCGCTACGAAGAGCGGCGCCGACACGCGCCTGAGGTTCAGCCCGTAGGCGAGTTCCTGCTGGAAATAGTCCTTGATTTTTTTGATCGCCCGCTGCGTCTCCATCGGAGTGATCGCAGGCGAGTAATCCTCCGGAATGATAAGTTTTGACATCTCTTTTCCCCTTAAATACCCCTGTCAGCGTTTAGAAAATTCGCACCCGCAGTAATCCTGGCGGTACAGACCGTATTCCCTGGAAAGCTGCACGCTGCGCTGGAACCCGGCCTTCTTCTTGAAGTCGCAGTCCAGGAATTCCACGCCGTATTTTGCGGCGTACCCGCGCGCGATCTCAGCGATCAGCTTGTAGTTCTTATGCGGGCTGACCGTGAGTGTCGTGGTGAACAAAGGAAATCCCAGCGCCGAAGCTTTCTTTGCCGTCGCCTCGAGTCTCTGCATGAAGCAGACCTCGCAGCGGGCTCCTCCCTCAGGCTCGTTTTCAAGGCCCTTTACCCTCTCGAGATACGCGGCAGGCTCGTATTCGCCGTCGATATATTTAACATCCGCGCACGGATGCCTGCGGTTGAATTCCTCTATGAATCTGATCTGATTCTCGCGGCGTCTGCGGTATTCCGCCGGATCTGTTATACACGGGTTGAAGTAGAACACCGTGATGTTGTAATCGTCGGCGAGGCGCTCGATTACGGATGTGCTGCACGGTCCGCAGCAGCTGTGAAGGAGAAGCGCCCTCCTGCCGTACGCGTCCTCAGCCTTTGCGAATCTGCCGTCTGGCGACGTCGCCGCGCCGGTCTGTGCGGTCCCGGCCGCGCATTCTTTTTTTTCGTCGGTCATTTCGTCGCACCTCAAAATGCCTGTCGCTTGTCAGAGACCGCGATCGACGGCCTTAACAACGGGCGGATCATAGTTTATTATTATCTTGATATTATATCACAGCGGACTATCGATTAAAATATTTAAAATGCCCCGGGAATATTCGAAAACGACATATTATCAACGCCTCTGCGATGAGCGCGCCGTCTCTCCGGCGGACCTTTACGCCGGGCCGGACGTTCCGGTCAACACGGTCGGCAGAGTCCTGAAAGCAGAGTTCGGCAGGAAGATGGTCAAGCTCGCGCTCGACGGCGGCTTCACGTGCCCCAACCGCGACGGCACGAAAGGCACCGGCGGATGCGCGTTCTGCTCCGCAGCCGGGAGCGGCGACAACGCGGGAACGATAGACGAGGAGATCGCCCTGCTTTCGCGGAAATGGCCAGACGCGGGATATATAGCGTATTTTCAGGGCTTCACGTCGACGTACGCCGACGCGGACACTCTGCGGAGGATATACGGAGGCGCGCTCTCCGACCCCCGCATCGAGGGGATCGCTGTCGCCACGAGGCCGGACTGCCTGCCGGAAGACATCCTCGACCTGCTCTCCGAGATAAACGGGAAAAGATATCTCTGGGTGGAACTGGGTCTGCAGACGTCAAACGCTGCCACCGCAGAAAAGATGGGCCTCTGCTACAGCCCGGATGATTTTGTCCGCTCCGCCGGAGAACTCGGACGAAGGGGGATAAGGACGGCCGCCCACCTGATATTCGGCCTGCCCGGCGAGACGATGGACGATATGCTGGCCTCGGTGCGTTTTGCCGCCGCAAGCGGAGTCTGGGGCGTGAAATACCACATGCTGAACGTGGTCAAAGGCTCCCGCCTTGCGAGCGAGATGCCAGACTATATGCCGTTCTCGTCTCCTGAGGAATATATATCTCTCGTATGCGACGCGCTCGAGATGACCCCGCCGGAAACAGTGATCCACAGGATGTCAGCCGACAGCCCCGCCGGAATGCTGATAGCGCCGAAGTGGGCATACCGCAAGCGCAGGATCATCGACGGGATATACGCCGAGTTGAAGCGCCGCGGGACGTGGCAGGGATCCGGAGCGGAAGAAGCAGATAAAGCAGATGAAGCATATGATGCGGCCGGAAAATAAAGAAAAGGGAGTGCGATGATGGGATCGAAGAACAAAGCGCAGAAAAGTGCCAAAGGCATGGAGAAGACGAACGTCATGCGTCTGCTCGACGCGCACGGCGTGGAATATGAGGAGTACACTTACGTCGGCACAGGGGCGATAAGCGGGACGGATGTCGCAGAGACGCTCGGACAGAATCCCGCTCAGGTTTTCAAGACTCTCGTGACGCGCGGAAGATCGGGCGCAAATTACGTCTTTGTCATCCCTGTCGCGAAGGAACTTGATCTGAAAAAAGCCGCAAAAGCGGCCGGTGAAAAATCAGTTGAGATGGTGAAGTCAAAGGAACTCCTTCCGCTAACGGGATACGTGCACGGAGGATGCTCCCCTATAGGGATGAAGAAATTCTTCCCGACGTTTTTCGACTCGTCGGCCGGGGAAGCCGATCCGGTCATCTTCAGCGGCGGGAAGATAGGATATCAGGTAAAGGTCAGCCTGTCCGACCTGGCAAAGGTCATCAGTTTCAAACTCGCCGACCTCACCGAATGAATCATCGCGCGAATGTGCCGCAAATGAGCCGGCGCGCGAATAATGTGCCGCGAATGAGCCGGCGCGCGAATGTCTCGCGAATGAGACGGCGCGGCCTATTTGTCGTCCGGGCCCAGGCGCCCGTCGTTGTAATGCTTGCGGCAGAGCGATATGTACAGGTCGTTTCCGCCTATCATGACCTGCTTGCCGTGTTTGACGATCTTTCCGTCCACGACGCGGGCAACCATCGTCGCCTTGCGGCCGCACCAGCATATGGTCTTTATTTCCTCTATCTTATCCGCGTAGACGAGCATGTAGTATGAGCCCTCGAACATCTCGTTGCGGAAGTCGTTTTTGAGCCCGTACGCCAGGACAGGGACCTCGAAACTGTCGACGATCTCGACGAGTTCCAGCACGTGATGCTTCTTCAGGAACTGGCATTCGTCGATCAGCACGCACTCGATCTTTTTCTTTTCGTTTTCGCGTATGAACATCTCCAGGATGTTCGTATCCTCGCCGACCAGAAGAGCCTCGCGCTGGACGCCGATCCTGGACGTGATGACGCCTGTCCCGTACCGGTCGTCGACGGTCGGAAGGAGCGTCATGACGCGCTTGCCGCGCTCTTCGTAGTTATACGCGACCTTTATGAGCTCGATCGATTTGCCGGCGTTCATCGTACTGTATCTGTAATATAGCTGCGCCATGGGATCCTCCTTTTTTAAAAAAAACAGCCTCCCGGCGCTAAGCTTCGGAAAACTGCTTTTAAATGGTGCTCAGACTCGGAATTGAACCAAGGACACGGGGATTTTCAGTCCCCTGCTCTACCTACTGAGCTATCTGAGCACATCACTCTCTCTTGTTGATATGGTGGGCCATCAGGGACTTGAACCCGGGACCTGCCGGTTATGAGCCGGATGCTCTGACCAACTGAGCTAATGGCCCACACCTGTTGAAACGATTGGTCGGGGTGGCAGGATTTGAACCCGCGGCCCACTGGTCCCAAACCAGTTGCGCTACCAAACTGCGCTACACCCCGATATTTATTAAAAATGGCAGGGGCAGTAGGATTCGAACCCACGGCACGTGGTTTTGGAGACCACTGCTCTACCAGCTGAGCTATACCCCTATGTCACTATGGCGGAGAAGATGGGATTCGAACCCATGCGGCCCTAAAACGAACCCTAACGGTTTAGCAAACCGTCCTCTTCAGCCTCTTGAGTACTTCTCCAAACGCCGGACAGGCTTGTCAAAGCTTTGGCGGAGAGGGTGGGATTCGAACCCACGGTCCCTTTCGGAATCACTGGTTTTCAAGACCAGCTCCATAAACCGCTCGGACACCTCTCCCCATGGATTCTCCCTAAATTGGTGACCCATCGGAGATTCGAACTCCGGACACCTTGATTAAAAGTCAAGTGCTCTGCCACCTGAGCTAATGGGTCAGATTACAGTGGCTGGGGTAGCAGGACTCGAACCTACGAATGACGGAGTCAAAGTCCGTTGCCTTGCCACTTGGCTATACCCCAATGTCATCTTATTAAATGGTGAGCCCATTGGGATTCGAACCCAAGGCACACGGCTTAGAAGGCCGTTGCTCTATCCAGCTGAGCTATGGGCCCGTACCAAATTTGAAAAAAATGGAGCGGATGATGAGAATCGAACTCACGCCATCAGCTTGGAAGGCTGAGGTTCTACCATTGAACTACATCCGCAAAAATTGGAGCGGAAGACGAGATTCGAACTCGCGACCCTCGCCTTGGCAAGGCGATGCTCTACCCCTGAGCCACTTCCGCACGCTATTTTGAAAATTGGTCGAGGGAGATGGATTCGAACCATCGAAAGCTGAGCTAACGGATTTACAGTCCGCCCCCTTTAGCCACTCGGGAATCCCTCGACATTCTTCAAATTCAGTATATCAGATGAACCGGTACGCCAATTCAACATGATATCGTATTATTCAACTTTCTAACTGCTGTTCGATGGAGCTGGCGAAGGGAATCGAACCCCCAACCTGCTGATTACAAATCAGCTGCTCTACCGTTGAGCCACGCCAGCGCGATGGCGACCAAGAACGGGCTCGAACCGTCGACCTCCAGCGTGACAGGCTGGCATTCTAACCAACTGAACTACTTGGCCGCAAAAGTGGCAACCCACCATGCGCCGCCTGAATCGACGCACTTATAAAGTTTAATATCTGAGCGCCGATTTGTCAAGCACGGCTTTACCAGATTCTTTTGGTTTTTTGCCAGCGCTATAAAGTTAGCACATTTCAGTGGCGTTGTCAATCGAAAATCTCTCTGTCAGCCGTGGATTTCAATGATTTCCTCGGATGCGGCCGCGGCGTCCACGAGTCCCTCGACGTCGAGCGCTTTCTCGGATTCGAGTATCCTGTCGAGTCTGGGTTTTGTCGACGGATGCTTCGGCAGGAACACGGTGCAGCAGTCCTCGTACGGCTCTATCGACGTCTCCATCGTGCCGATCTCCTCAGCTTTATCCATGATCTCGACCTTATCCATCGCGATCAGAGGACGCATTACGGGCATCGTGACGCAGTTGTCGGTGGCAACGAGCGATTCGGCCGTCTGGCTGGCGACCTGCCCCAGGTTCTCCCCCGTTATGAGCATCATCGCGCCGCATTCCTTTGCGATCTTCTCGGCTATCATCATCATGAAGCGCCTGACGTGGATCGTCGTCTCTTCTTCGGGACAGTTCTGCACTATCTGCTCCTGGATCGGCAGTATGTTTATCACGTGCAGTTTGAAACTCCCGCAGTACGAAGCGACTATCCCGGCCAGCCTCTCCACTTTTTCCTGAGCCCGCGGAGACGTGTACGGATACGAGTGGAAATGTACGGCCTCGATCATCATGCCGCGCTTTGCCATCATCCACGCAGCGACAGGCGAATCTATGCCGCCGGAGAGCAAAACAAGCCCTTTGCCGTTGGTGCCGAGCGGAAGCCCGCCGAATCCTGGGATCTTATCGGTATATACGTATGAACGGTCGTCCCGCACGTCGACAAAGAGCCTCACGTCGGGATCGTGCACGTCGACCTTCAGGACCTTGCAGCCGATCAGGACCTTTGCACCTATCTGCCTCGCGATGTCGGGCGATTTGACGGGGAAGTTTTTATCCGAGCGCTTCGCCTCGACTTTGAACGTTTTGACGCCGCGGTGTTCGATCTGATCCATCATGATCGTCACGGCCTCCCGCCCTATCGCGTCCAGGTCCGACTCAGCCTCGCGCGCCGGGCTTATCGACGCGACTCCGAAGACTTTTGAGATCTCACGGGCGACGTCCATCATGTCGAGGGTATCGTCAAAGCGCACGAAAATCAGCCCTTCGTGGCGCCTGACCTCGGCGCTGCCGTATCCGGCCTTCCTCAGTCTGCCCTTTATCCTCTCGACGAGCATGCGCTCGAAATACGGCTTGTTCATGCCCTTCAGCGCGACCTCGCCGCATCTCACTATCAGTATCTTTTTCTCATTCATTTTCTGTTTCCTCTGACCGGCGTTCCGTATGACACTCGCCCCTGGCCCGGCGCCCGGCAAGCGTTCCTGCAGCGCACGGTCCGGTGCGGCTTCTGATCCGGTTTATCTGAACGTCCCGAGCCTGCGGAAACGCTCCACTGCGGCTTTTACCTTATCCGCCACATAATCCATCTCTTCCGTGGTGTTGAACGCGCCGAACGAAAATCTGACCGCTCCGGTGATCTCCGCTTCGGACAGGCCCATCGCCTTCAGCACGTGGCTCCCGCCTTTTTTGCCCGACGAACACGCCGAGCCGGTGGAGACCATTATACCATCACCCTCGAGCGTGTGAAGTATCACTTCGCCGCGCGTCCCGAGGAATGAGACGTTGAGCACCGACGGGCATCCGTCTTCCGGGCTGTTTACTCTTATGTCCGCGATCGAATCCCTGATGTTCGCGAGGAGCCTGTCTCTGCACTCGCGCATGCGGGCCGTCTCTGCCGCGGGATCGTTCCTGCGCCAGATCTCGATCGCTTTTGCCAGACCCGCGATGCCCGGCACGTTCTCTGTTCCCGAGCGCATGCCCCTCTCCTGGCCTCCGCCGACGGCGTAAGGCGGTATGTTCAGGCCTTTTTTCACATACAGCGCGCCGATCCCCTTAGGGGCATGGATCTTATGGCCGCTCACCGAGATCAGGTCGGCCCCGAGCCCGCGAATATCAGTTTTACAGAACGCCTGGACAGCGTCAGTGTGGAGCAGAGCGTTTTTCTTTGACCGCGCGATGTCACGTATGGGCATGATCGTTCCGGTCTCGTTGTTCACAGTCATCACGGAGATCAAAACCGTGTTATCGTCCACCGCAGCGGCGATCTCATTCGGATCGACCCTGCACATGTCATCGACCCCTACGTAAGTCACCTTCGCCCCCTCGCTCTCCAGACGCTTCATGGCCTCCAGCACCGCGGGATGTTCCACCGCCGTTGTGATCACGCCGTTCCCTGATCTGCGTCTGGCTCTGTAGGCGCCGAATATCGCGGTGTTGTCGCTCTCGGTGCCGCCTGACGTAAAGCAGATCTCATCCGGTGACGCGCCGAATTCGTCGGCCACGGTCTTCCGGGACGCCGTCAGTATCTTTTCGGCGTCAAAGCCCTTCGTGTGCAGCGACGAGGGATTTCCGTACTCCTCGGTCATCACTCTTGCCGCTTCTTCGGCCGCTTCTTTATATACGCGCGTCGTCGCGCTGTTATCAAGGTAAACGAACATTCCACTATTCTCCGTTCTTCCAGGGCCAAAACCGTGCGCGGGGTGCGTGTCACGGGCTCGCGCGATCCACGTCCCTGGCACGCGCGGTCCGCGTCACGGGCTCGCACGATCCGCGTCGAAGTCCACCGGTGCCCCGCGTCCGCTTTAAATCACTATATTGATCCACTTGCGGCTCCTGTACCGCAGGTAATTGGCCGTCATCTTAAATATGTTCCCGAGCGACGCCAAAGCGATCGCCGCGGGCAGGTCCCAGTCGAGCAGGACGACCGCCACGTTCGCCATCGCCAGTTCTATGACGAGGTTCCCCGTCAGTTCCGTCACCATGCAGAAGAAAGTGTCCCCTCCTGCCCTCAAGATCCCGCACTGGAGCACGTACGCCATCATGCGCGGTATCATCGTGAACGTGTAGACTGTCACGGCCCTGTACATCAGCGACGTCGTCTCAGGCTTGAAATCGTAGGCGAGCGCGATCGGCTTCATGATGGCGAGGCTTCCGCCTACCATGATCGCAATCAAAACACACGCTATGCGGAGCGTCCTCCTCGCGTGCACGACCGCCCCGTCCACGTCCTTCCTGCCCAGAGTCTCGCCGATGACGACTGCAGCGCCGCTGCCAAAGCCGAATATGATACTCTGGAAGACCTGACACGTCATGCTCGCGACCTGAATCACCGCCAGCGCCGCCGAGCCGAGGCGTCCGTACGTCGCGAACACGAGCGACGCACCAAGCGACCAGCCCGTCTCGCTGCATGTCACCGGTATGCTCGTCTTCATGACCTTGCGGTAGAGTTCTCCGTCCCAGACGAAGAGTTCTTTAAGCGGCGCGTGGAATATATGATCTTTCGTCACCGCGAGGTATACGATGAGCGAAACGAGCTCCACGAGGCGCGCTATGAGCGTCGCGGCCGCGGCGCCTCTCACTCCGAGTTCCGGGAACGGCCCCGGTCCGTAGATCAGGAGCCAGTTAAGCACCACGTTCAGCGAAAGCGCGGCAGCGCTTATCGCCGTGACCGTAGTCACCCGCTGTATCGGCCTTGAGTTGAACGATATGGCAAACGATATGGCCGTAGGCACGTACGAGAACGATACGATCCGTATGTACTCCGCGCCGTATCCGATGACCTCGGGTTCGTCCGTGAATATCCCGAGCAGCGGCTCCGTCAGCGCGTTCGTGAGCGCAAAAAACACCACCCCGATCGCGGTCCCGAGTGCTACCTCGAATCCGAATATCTTCCGGATGTTCCGCGAGTCCTTAGCACCGAAATACTGGGCGACGTATACCGTCGCACCGCTGAAGAACCCGAAGCACAGCGATCCGAATATCCCGAATATCTGGTTCGCAGACCCGGTCGCGGCGAGCTGCTGCTCGCCGAGGCGGCCGATCATCACGGAGTCCGCCAGATTCAGCCCTATGTCGATCAGGTGCTGGATCACGACCGGGATCGTGACCGTCAGCATCCTGCGATAGTAGAAGGACTTAGATGACTCCGCGCTCACGGCGGGAGGACCGCCCGCCTGCATATCCGCGCCGCCCGGAGGAACGGACGCCTCAGCGGTCCGATCAGAATAATTGCGGTTTCTGTCTTTCTCTCGCATACCCTTTTGAAAAAAAGAGGCTCTCCATTCCGCGAATGGAGAGCCTCGGATGAACTCTCTCTATTTGGCGTAATCCACGGCTCTGGTCTCCCGGATCACATTTACCTTGATCTGGCCCGGATATTCTACCTCTGACTCGATCCTCTTCGAGATCTCTCTGGCGAGCAGCGGCATCGTATCGTCGTTCACCTCGTCCGGGTTAGCGATGATCCTGATCTCTCTGCCTGCCTGGATGGCATACGCCTTCGAGACGCCAGGCGTCGAGTCCGCTATCTCCTCGAGCTTCTCCAGACGTTTGATGTACACGTCGAGAGTATCGCGGCGCGCACCCGGTCTCGCCGCCGAAAGAGCGTCGGCCGCGGCGATCAGGACCGCCTCAGGCGACTTCGGCTCGTAATCCCCGTGGTGAGCCGCCATAGCGTTGATGACGTCGTCCGATTCCTTGTATTTCTTCAGGACGGCGATGCCGATGTCGACGTGCGTTCCCTCGTACTCGTGGTCGAGAGCCTTGCCGATGTCGTGGAGAAGTCCGGCGCGCTTGGCGAGCTTGACGTTCAGTCCGAGTTCACCGGCCATCAGCCCGGCGAGGTGAGACACCTCGATAGAGTGATTGAGCACGTTCTGTCCGTACGACGTTCTGTATTTAAGCCTTCCGAGAAGTTTGACGAGTTCAGGATGGAGATTGTGGATGCCGGCCTCGAAGGACGCCTTTTCACCCTCCTCCTTTATCACGTTGTTGACTTCCTTTTCGGCTTTCTTTACGGTTTCCTCGATGCGGGCAGGATGGATCCTTCCGTCCTGGATGAGCTTCTCGAGCACCACCCTGGCGATCTCTCTTCTGACCGGATCAAAACCGGAGATGATGACAGCCTCAGGCGTATCGTCGATTATGAGGTCGACGCCTACCAGGGTTTCGATCGCCCTGATGTTGCGGCCCTCGCGTCCGATGATGCGGCCCTTCATCTCGTCGTTTGGCAGATTCACGACCGATACGGTCGACTCGGCGACCTGATCGGCGGCGCATCTCTGGATAGCCCCGACGATGATCTGTTTGGCTCTGGTCTCGGCGTTCTCGCGCGCTTCTGTCTCGATCTCCTTGATCATAGCGGAAGCTTCGTGACGGGTGTCCACCTCGACCTCGTTCAGAAGCATCTGCTTAGCCTCTTCCGCGGTCAGAGTCGAGACCTTTTCCAGTTCCGCTATCTTCTTTGCTCTGAAATTCTCGACTTCCTTCTTCTTTGCAGCGATCTCCTGCTGCTGTCTGTTGAGTTCTTCTTCCTTCTTTTCGATCCCCTCAAGTTTGCGGTCGACCGATTCTTCCTTCTGCGACACCCTGCGCTCCGAGCGGTTTACCTCCGCGCGCCTTTCGCGGATGTCCTTCTCTGCTTCGTTCCTGCGCCTGTCGGCATCTTCTTTTGCTTCCTTTAATTTCTCCTTCTGCAGTGTCTCAGCCTTTTTCTCGGCATCGAGGATGAGGTTTTTAGCCTTTTGTTCGGCAGATCCTACCGTCTTTTCATCTCTGTTCTTTTTAAAAATAATTCCGATTAAAACACCGAGAAACAATGCGATGATACAGGAGACAATAAAAACGAGTACTATCTCTCTAGGCATCTTGTTCCTCCGAAATGGACTTACGGTCTAAGGATTTTACATTCTGAAATTGCTATATCGCACATTTACTAAATGTTATAGAACTTGCCATTTTCATACACATTAATTATAATGTTGTGTAATCCTTTATGTCAAGAAATAACAACAAAACGCGCTAATTTCATTCGCGATTTTGAGATAACAGATAATAGCCTAAGAAATGAATAACTACAGCGCTCTTAAATACATGGACAAATTCATCGCCGCGGTCATTACCGCGCTCGCCGTCCTCAGCATCCTCATGATCGGAAGCACTTCGGCGGACACGGATTTTTTCTCGCGCAACGTGATCGTCCAGATCATCGCATACATAATAGGCGCGTGTGCGATCGCAGTCATTCTCCATATCGATTACGGAAAATTGATTTCAAAGGACAGATTTTTGTACATCGCGTCCATCGTCACCCTTCTGCTCGTGTACGTGCCTGGGCTCGGTACCGAATTGAACAATTCTCGAGCCTGGATCGACCTCGGAGTCACGACACTTCAGCCTTCCGAGTTCGTGAAGATCCTGTATATTTTGTTCATGGCAAAGTATCTCGGCGACCGCAGGGACGATCTGACGAGTTTCAAAGGCTTGATGAAAAGCGCTTTGATCTCCGCTCCGATCATCCTGATCGTCCTGAAGGAAGACCTCGGAAGTGCCCTTGTTTTTGCATCGATCTGGCTGTTCATGGTTTTCTGCGCTGGTATTTCGCTTAAGGCTCTGTTCGAATTTCTTGCGATCGTCGCTGCGATGTGCCCTGTCGCGTATATCTTCATGGCCGACTATCAAAAAGAGCGCATCGGCAGTTTCCTGCACCAGAGCAACCTCAGCCTGCTCGGAAACTATCAGGTCTGGCAGTCAAAGGTCGCCATCGGCTCGGGAGGCCTGTTCGGCAAAGGGCTTTTCAACGGGACGCAAAAAAGCCTGGACTTCATTCCTGTCCAGACTTCCGATTTCATTTTCTCGGTAATAGGTGAGGAACTCGGTTTCGTCGGAGGCGTCGCGGTCATCGCCGCATTCGGCTTTCTCATCGTGCGCATGGTCCGCATCATGCAGAGATCGCACGACATCTACGGTTCCCTGATAGTCTCCGGAGTAATAGGCATCATGACGTTCCAGACGTTCGAGAATATCGCGATGACGATGGGACTCATGCCTGTTACCGGCATCACCCTGCCGTTCCTCAGCAGCGGAGGCTCATCGATCATCTCCAACATGTGCAGTGCGGGCCTCGTCCTCGCCGTCGGCGCCCAGAGCCGCTCGCGGGAAACCGTTTTCTGATTCCTCATACCCGCCGGCGCCGGAGACCGCTTCTGCCGACTCCTCCGGAACGTCGCCTGCCAGACCGGCCTCTTTCTCGGATTCCGCCAATTTTTCGGATTTGATCTCGTCCTCAGACTTTCCGTTTTCATCATCCGCCGTGAGCCTGGCTGCGATGCGCCTGAAGTTTTCGGCGATATACGTGTCGTCCTTCGTCACGACCGGAACGCCCAGGTTCGTGGAGATCCTGATATTCCTGTCTGTCAGGATGATACCCTTCAGTTCGCAGTTTATCATCGACGAGATCTCCCTGAGCGTAGGGCAGTAGCCCTCGGCCATTATATCTACATCCACATTGTTGACGATAAGATATCTCTTCTCTATCCCCAACTGCGCCAGTTCGCGGTCCAGATTGTCCGCATCGCGAAGAGCCGAATACTCCGGAGTTGTAATGATAATGGCCGCGTCAGCCCCGGCGCTTGCCGTCACCAGGCCGTCGTCGATCCCGGACGGAGCGTCGACTATCACATAATCGAAGCGTTCCTTAAGCTTGCCGCACAGCACCTTCATATGAAGAGGCGTAATGGTGCCGTCGCTCCTGTCGGGCGAGGCGGCGAGGAGATAAAGCCCATCGATGTCCTTATCCTTTAAAAGCGCCTGCTTGATCGTACAGAGTCCGGTCATCACGTCGTATACGTCGAAGACGACGTTGTTTTCAAGACCGAAATACAGGTCGAGGTTGCGGAGCCCCATGTCGAAATCGATGATCACGACGCTCTTGCCTGCTTTGGCGAGAGTCGCCCCCAGATTCACTGAGAACATCGTTTTGCCGGTTCCGCCTTTGCCTGAAGATACCAAAAAGCAAGTGCCCATTTTTCCCTCCGGAATGTAAGTGATTCTCGCGGCTTTGCGCGGGGCCGCGTCCCGTCTCCAGCGTCTGCCGGAGCCTGAAGTGCAGCGTTTCTGTTCGGCTTTCTATTCGACAGCGGCATTCGTTCCATTGTCCGCGGTCGACGCGTACGTAGGTGCTTCCGTCTTGAAGTATTCGTCTAAGACGGGGGCCATGTATTGCCCGAGAGTATATGACATCTCACCCTCAGGTATCATCAGCGCGATCGCGATCTTAGGTTCGTCGGCCGGGGCGAGGAGCACCATCCATGTGAAGTCCTCGTATGAGTCCTTATACGAGTTGATTATCGAATAAGTCACCTTGTAATCGCTCACCTCGATGAGAGCGTCATCCACAGTGTCGTTCTCAGTAGGGTAGGTGTTGGCGTCGGATATCATCAGTTCTTTGATCTTTGCCTCGACCTGCTCCCACGTCACGGAACTGCCCGCCGCTGAATTGATCTGGCTCAGATGTTCTTTGACATATTCGGCTTCGTCCGCAGGCTGTTTTATTGCCTGATACTGCGCAGTCCCAGTTTTGCCGGCGCACTCTATCGGATACGAAGACATGTAAGGATTGTAATCGATCACCTTTTTCATCCCGTTCAGCACATCTTCTCTCGTACTCTCGGATAGTCCGGTATCGTACGGTTCGGCTTTTTCATTCAGGCCTTCGCCTTCCACGCCGTAAACGAGGCTCACGTCATTTCTCTGTCCGTGATTGCCTATGGTCGCAATGTATCTGGCGACCTGCACGGGAGTGTAGCAGTTGTCGCCCTGTCCTATCGAGACGTTGAAAACGTCGAATGTTCCCCATTCCGCCTGGTTGAAATAGTCGAATTTCACCATTTCGGCGCAGGATTCCACCTCGTCGTCGAGGACCTCGGTCTCGTTCCTTATGAGGTCGATCAAGTCGCTGTAGCTCGGATTGTCGTAGATCCAGTTCGCGATCTTCGAGATATTCTCCGAAAGCCTGTCGTAGTCGCCATATACCTCCGGCGGGAAGTACGTTCTGGCATTTTCGTACAAAGCAGACCATACGGCGTATCTGTAGTTCTCTATCTTGCTGTCCAGCGATACTGGGCTCCTGACCGTCTCGTAGAGTTCGATTCCTGACGCCTTTCCAAGGCCAAAATCCTGGGCACGGTTCAGGATGTCGTCGATCGAGATGCTGTATCCGAGCGATTCTCCCGTTCCCCAGTCATATGCGGTCGCGATGCAGGCGAAATAGTAGTTGCATGACATTCCCATGCCGATCTCGAGGTTCTCGTAGCCGTCGGTGCCGCCGTATCTGTTCCACGTGGCGCACGCGAACCTCCTTCCGCCCAACTCGATATATCCCCGGTCGAGGATGTAGTGATCCGGATCGAGTCCGTGCTCGATCGCCGTTATCGCCGTCAGCGGCTTGAACGTCGAGCCGGGCGCGATCGCGGCCATAGTCGCGTTGTTATACAGCGGCGTAGGCGAGAAAGGATCGCGCGGGTTTGCCGGCTGCACCGACTCCCACTCCGCCGCTGATATCCCGTCCGCGAACATGTTCAGGTCAAAGTCAGGATAACTGGCCAGCGCCAGAACGTCGCTCGTAGCCACGTCCAGGACGACCATGGCGCCGCTTCCCGCCGTCTCTATCTCGGAAACGGCCTGTTTCAGCGTGCTCTCGACTACCTGCTGCAGATCCATGTCGACCGTCAGATATACGTCGCTGCCCTTGCTCGATTCAGTCTTGTCTATCGTCGAAACGTAGTTCCCGGAACTGTCCACGATGACGGTCTCTATGCCCGGCGTGCCGTGGAGTTTTTCCTCCAGAGCAGCCTCTATGCCGTCTTTTCCGACCATATCCGTCGCGAGGTATCCGCGCTCGTCCACGTAGTATTCGCTCTCAGAATCAGAGATGGCGCCCATGTATCCTATAATGTGGCACGCGGAATTGTTATACGGGTAATAGCGCTGCAGCTCGGACGCCACGCTGACGCCCGGGATGGCCGCTTCCTCGAAATATATCACGCTTTCATCGCAAAGGTCCTTTCCGATGGTTATAGGGATATAGCGCTGGAAACTGCCCTCCGCGACCTTGTTGCGCACGATGAAGATCTTGCGCGCCTCGGCGTCCGCCAATGACGGGTCGACGCTGTAATCCTCGCGGAGCTGATGGAAAGCGTCTTCGGCTGTTATTCCTTTTTTGATGTCGTCATCGGAAAAGCCGAACTTGGAGAGAAAACTGTCCTTCTGCAGATCGTAGTTGAAGCGCATCCTCTTGACGTTGATCGGGAGTTCCACGTTATGCTTCTCGCTGAGCGTTTTCTCTGCCTCGAACCTGTCCGTTCCCTCCGCGATGCCGTACTTGGAACAGGTCACGTCAAAAACAGTCTCGGCGGACGTCCCGATGTCAAAGCCGTTAGCGGTCAGCCACGCGGCCAGATCCGTGTCGTACGTATAGGAGAACTGCCCGTCGGACGATATCACGATCGGGAAGTCGTCGATATACTCGTCGCCGTTCTCTATAAGTTTATTGATCAACGTCAGAGCCGATTCGTTGATCTGCTCCGTCGTCAGATTGCTCGCGTTGAACGTGGCGGTGAATATCTGCTTGTTTCCAGCCAGCAGGTTGCCGTTCCTGTCATATATCCTGCCGCGCGCCGCGGATGTGTATATGGTCTTCGTGTACTGCTCGGAGGCGGCATTCTCCCATTCATCGCCCTGAACGACCGTAAGGAGGAACATCCTCGCAGCAAGAGCGATCATGAGCAGCGCCACGAGCAGAGCGACGAACCTGTATCTCGCCTGCAGACCGTTATAGCGTTTTTTTTCTGAGGAATTCATGTCGCCTTACACCTGAAACTCTGTGTGCCACGACCCTCGCCGCGAAAAACGTTATCGCCGCGTTCACGATGATGCTCGCGAGCTCGGATCTGAGCATGTACTGATATGTATAGTTTATCCCCAGTGCGTATTCTATCGCCCAGGAAATGCTGTAACGCGTGAAAAACACGAGCAGAGCAGCCACGGCGTCGAGTATGGCATTCTCCTCGTTAAAGAACCTGTTGAAAAACAGAGGTATGAAGAGCGAGATCAGGGAAGCGGCGGTGTACACTCCGGGATGCTGGTTGCGGCATATGTCGATGATAAAAAAAAGACATGATCCGACCAGAACCACCGGAACCGTATAATCCGCATCGTCCTCGCTTCCGCGCATAAGGACCACAACAGTGAGGATGCACATGATCAGGTCCAGCGACACCCCGGAAGGAAGAAGCGCCGCAGCAAACGGATGCAGTATGAAGATCGCGGCGTAAAGTATCATCAAGGTGCGCAGTTTCATATTATCACGCTCACTTTGAAGAGTTTCGAAAAATCGACCTCCGATACCGCGCTTATCGTCACAAGCTGCTTATCGCTGTCAAATCCTGCCTTTGTGATCCTGCCTATCTTTATCCCCGCGGGATATTCTCCGAGCCCGGACGTATATATCTCGTCGCCTTCGGAAGCTCCCGCATTGTTATCGAGCATGAAACCGGTCATCTCTCCGTTTTCGCTGCCCTCCACTATCCCGAGAAGGCTCATATTTCTATTGATGCTGAAGCTTACCTTGCTGGTCTCATCGATGATCGGCAGCACCTTTGCCCAGCCCTTGCCAACGTCGGATATGCGGCCTACGAGGCCTTCGCCGCAGATGACTATATTGCCTTCCGCAATTCCGCTCTCGGAGCCGCGGTCGATGGTAAACGAGTTCATCCAGTTCATCTCGTCAAAGGCCGACACGTTAGCGGTCACGAGGTCTGTCTCTCCCTGGATGAATTCGTAATTCAGCGCCTTGGAGAGATCGCGGAGCTCCTGGAGTTCGTTTTCCTCTAAGGTCTGACGGCTCAGTTCATCGGAAAGCTTTGCGTTTTCCTCCTTCAGAGCCTTGTTCTCTTCCAGTAATTCTTTGTATGAGAAAATCCCCGATACGTTTTCCTTTATCGAGGTCCCGAATGAGGACAGCGGTTTTTCTATCCTCGCGTATATTCTGTTGAATACGCCGAACCCGGATTTTCCGAGTGCCAGCGAAAGACACACTATCACGGCAAGCGCAACGAGGATCCCGATAAGCGTTCCCGCGACTCTGTGCTTCCTAATCCATTTCATCGCTTGTCTCTTCTTTATTATGAACGGCCGGGGACGCATAGTTCCCCGGACCTGTAATGTATGCGCACATGCGGACACAGCGCCTCTGCCGGGCTATCTGCGTTTGACCGTATACGCGTGGAGTTTCAACTTCTCTATGTCGTTGAGGCTGATGCCTGTTCCGAGCGCGACCGCTTCGAAAGCGTTCTCGGCTACTCTGGCCTTGATGCCGGTGCGCTTCTCGATCAACTTATCGAGATTGGTGAGCATCCCGCCGCCTCCGGAAAGCACTATGCCGTTTGCCGCGATATCGGACGCGACTTCCGGCGGAGCTTTCTCGATCGTCGCCCTGACGCTGTCGATGATCACGTCCACGGACTCCTGGAGCCCGAGCATGATGTCTCTGTTGGTGATGTCTATCGTCTTCGGAAGTCCGGTAACGATGTCTCTGCCACTCGCCTGAACGGTTTTAATGATCTCTTCCCCGTTCTCGTCGACGTCGAGGAGCGCGCATCCGGCCTCGACCTTAAGTCTCTCCGCAGTCCTCTCGCCGATCAAAAGCGAGAAGCGCTTGCGGACGTACTGGACGATGGCGTCGTTGAACTTATCCCCCGCGTACCTTGCGGAAGTGCTGCAGACGATGCCTCCCAGGGCGATGATCGCGACGTCCGTCGTTCCTCCGCCGATGTCAGCTATCATGCAGGCTGTTGAACTGTCGACGTCGAGTCCGGCCCCGATCGCGGCCGCCATCGGTTCTTCCAGGATATATACTTCCGAGGCGCCCATCTGGCGGACGACCTCCTCGACCGCTTTTTTCTCAACTTCGGTCACGCCCGTCGGCACCCCCACCGCCACGCGGAAATTCTTGATGCGGTTAGCGGTGATCGCCTTCTGGATGAAACTTCTGAGCATGTCCGCGGTCCTGTCGAAATCCGATATGACCCCGTCCTGGAGAGGGCGGATGACGCTGAGATTCGCAGGCGCCTTGCCTATCATCTCTCTGGCCTCGGTCCCTACGGCCACCGGCGATCCGGACCTTGAGTCTATCGCGATGACAGACGGCTCTCTAAGTATGATGCCGGAATCCTTTAGATATATTAGAGTGTTTGCGGTCCCGAGGTCGATCCCCAGATCCTTTGTGCCGAAAAACATGCTTCTGATTTCCTCCGTTTGCAAATGCTAAACATATCCGCCGGCGGCGAGGCTCACGTAAGTTCCGTCGCCGGTTATGACGTGATCGAGAACTTTGATCCCGAGCAGTTTGCCGGCCTCGACGAGACGCTTAGTCGTCGCGATGTCCTCATCGCTGGGCTCCGGGTCTCCGCTCGGATGGTTGTGAACAAATATCACCGACGCGGCGCTCATCCTGACGGCTCTGGAGAAGACCTCTCTCGGATGAACCGGCGCGCCCGAAAGTTCACCGGTCGAAACGTTCTCCGTATAGATCACATGACCCTTAGAGTCGAGGAGAACGATCTTGAAATGTTCCTTCTTTTCGTTCCTGAGCTCCTGCATGAACATGCCGGCAACGTCTGAGGCACAGGTGACTGTCTGAGCAAAAGTCTTAGGCGAAGCGGCCATCCGCTTGCCCAGTTCCACGGACGCGGCCAGCGCACAGGCCTTAGAGACTCCCACTCCGCTGATCTGCATCAGTTCGCGGGGTTTCTCCCACGCGAGTCCCTTGATGCCTCCCGCCGAACAAATAATAGACTCGGCGAGTTCGATCGACGAGGCGGATGCGCTTCCCGTCCTTATTATAAGCGCAATAAGTTCGCGGTTAGACAGAACCGCGACACCTTCGGACATTGCTCTCTCCGCGGGACGTTCCTCCGCGGGCATTGCTTTGATCTTCATAAACCTTCCTCTCCGGCGGCCGCAGCCAATCAAAGAAGGCCTATTGATTATACCATTTACTTAGTTTTTTCGTCTATTATTTTTTTGATCGCGTCGACCGACTGCTCGATGTCCATGTCGGTCGTGTCAATCAAGATCGCGTCTTCGGCGCGGCAGAGAGGATTCAATTCTCTCGTTGAGTCCTGCCTGTCGCGGACGTTGATTTCATGCAGTACCCGGTCATAGTCAGGCGAAAGTCCCTTTTCTTTCAGTTCGAGGAATCTGCGCCTGGCTCTCTCCTCGGGAGAAGCAGTGACAAAAAATTTGAACTCCGCGTCCGGCATGACGTTTGTCCCTATGTCGCGCCCGTCCATAACGACGCTCTTTTTCGCTCCGATAGCCTTCTGCAGCGCCACGAGTTTGCGGCGCACGGTCGGCAGAGTGGAACAGTCTGACGCGAGCATCGACACTTCCTGGGTCCTTATGAGGGAACTGACGTCTTCCCCGTCGAGGTATATCCTTCCGTCCCTGAAATCGATGTCGGTCTCCTCGACGAGCCGAGTGAGTTCCGGGCCTTCCTTCATCGGGACGTTCTTCTTTCCGATCTTATATCCGATGGCGCGGTACATCGCGCCGGTGTCCACGTACTGTATGCCGTAATCGGCCGAGAGCCTCTTTGCCAGAGTGCTCTTTCCGGAGCCTCCCGGTCCGTCTATGGCTATTCTCATGAGTTTCATTCGGCCTTCTCGCCTTTCGTGTTCATAAGATCTTTTATCTCTTTTATGAACGTCTCCACGTCGGTGAACTGCCTGTAGACGGAGGCGAAGCGCACGTACGCGACTTCGTCGAGGTTCTTCAGCTTCTCCATCACGAGTTCGCCTATGAATGAGCTCTTCACCTCGCGCTCCATCATGTTGTTGAGTCCGCGTTCGATATCGGAGACGATGGCCTCGATCTCATCCATCGAAACAGGGCGCTTTTCACACGCCTTTACTATGCCGTTCAGGATCTTGGTGCGGTCGAACGCCTCCCGGCGTCCGTCTTTTTTGATGACCATGATTATCGACTCTTCGACTTTTTCGTACGTGGTGAAACGCTTGCCGCATTTTTCGCATTCGCGTCTCCTCCTCGTCGCGTTCCCCTCTTCCACGGGGCGCGAGTCGATGACCTTGGTCTCTTCGTTATTGCAGAATGGACATCTCATGATTTATCATCTATCTCCTTCTTTTAGAACGGCAGCGGGAGCGCAGGCGCTCAGTCCGTTCCGCCGGACGAGCCGGAGTCGGTGCCCGACGAAGCGTCGGACGAGTCGGAAGATGCGTCGGACGAATCAGACGACGCGTCGGCCGAGTCAGAAGAAGCGTCGGTGCCGGTGCTGTCCGTGGCGTCAGTGCTTCCGGCGTTTGAGGAGTCGGTGCTTTCGTCGTCCGTGCTTTCTGCAGCCGCGTTTCTCTCCTCTACTATCTGATCGTACTCGTCCTTTGTTACTTCCTTGCCCCAGCTGATGAGCTGATCCTCGAGTTTCTCGAGAAGGAACTGCGTGCGCCATCCGTTCTCGTCGGCGTATTCCTCCACCGTCTTCCCGTACTGGCTTTCGAAAGTGTCTCTGTCGATATCGTTTTCATCGAGCAGTTCGTTGATTCTCTTATTATATTCGTGCTTAGAGACCTCGATGCCTTCCTTGCGGCATATCGAATAGAGGACGAGCCCGCTCTTCACCTGATCCTCGGCGTACTGGTACTTCATCGCCTCCCAGCCCTCCGCGTCGGTCTGGAACATGGTCGAGAGGAAATCATCCCAGGAGAGGCCGTATGACTGGGCCTGCTGCTGATACTGGTCCTCGAGAGATTCGGCGTCCGACTGGGCCGCGCTCAACTCTTTGCCCGGATACTTGATGACCTCGGACTGCGAGAGGACATAATCCCAGAGTTCGGACTTCATCTGGTCGTCGATCTGCTTCTGCTTCTGATCGAGGAGATCGCTCTTTACGGATTCCCTGAAATCCTCCTCGTTGTCATAGTCCGTCTCGTCCTTGATATAGTCGGCGAGTTCCGGCGTCGTCGTTACTTTTTTGCTGTTGATCGTGACTTCGAACGTCACGGGCTTGCCCGCGACTTCAGTATTGCTGTAATCGTCAGGGAACTGCAGGTCGAGCGTCACGGTGTCGCCTATGTTCTTTCCGATCAGGCCCTCGACAAAGCCGTCTATCATCTGGGTCGTCCCGACTGTGAGGTCGAACGAGTCGGAAGAACCGCCCTCGAACGTCTCTCCGTCGATCTTTCCCTCGAAGGCGATGTTGATCGTGTCACCGTCTTCCACCGTGCCCTCTTTCACTTCTTCGGTCTTCTGCGCGGCCTGGAGCCTGGAGTCGATCTCGGTGTCGATCTTCTCGTCCGTGACCTCCGCTTCCTCCTTGTAATACGGAAGATTCTTATAGTCGCCTACCGTCACGTATTCGTCCAGATCATAATCGTACGAACGATCCTGTCCGCTTACGCACACCCTGTAGCCGATAAGCGCTGCAGCAGCGGCGAAGATAGCGATAATTATCCCGATATACAGTTTCTTGCTCATTTTAAAAATATTCCTTCTCGAGTTATCAGATTTTTTCGATTTCGGGGCTTGAAAAATAAACAAGTCCGAGTAAATATTTTAACACCCGGACGCTCTTATTGCAAATTTTACGCCTGACGCATCACAGGCATTCGCAGGACTTCCTCAAAGCCGTGGGTCATCATCCTTCTGTCGTGGCAGTCGCTTGAGAGCAGCACGGGAACGCCGAGCCTGTCCAGTTCCTCGAGCAGGAAATCCGCCGGATACGGCACGCTCCTGTATTCCCTGGCCATCGCTCCTGTGTTTATCTCGACGATCGGTTTACCGCCCTCCAGATATTTCCTGAGTTCCGGAGGCATGCCATCAGGGATCGACGAACTGCCGGGATCCCGTTCGTACCGCCCGATCAAATCCCGGAGCGCCGACAGGGCGATATCTCTGTATTCCGCGCCTGACTCATCGAAAAACTCACCGTGCTCGTTGAACTTCGTTATCAGATCGAAGTGCCCGACGATCTGTCCGCCTGTCTTCGTCAAAACGTCGGCTTCCTGCCTGTAATACGCTCTCACGAACTCCATGGCGTCGCCGCCGAATGCTTTGTCTATGCCGTCCCTGAGTATTTCCTCCGAACTGTCGACGGAATAGTACGCGCCGTCCTTTACGACGTGATGCACGGAGCCGATGACATAGTCGAATTCCCTGTCTCCGCGGTCGCAGCAGTAGTCGCGCTCTATTCCGGCGTATATCCTCATGCGTCCGCGGTATTTCTCACGGAGCGCACGTATATCGGTGAAATACCTGTCCTCCTCATCCCGGTCCATGGCGTAATATGAGTCCGGGACTGACCACTGGTGGCCCGAGAAGCCGAGAGCGGAAAATCCGAGGTCGTACGCCGCCTCTGCCATCTGTTCGGGCGTGTCTGACCCGTCGCAGTATATCGTATGGGTGTGAAAGTTCGACTTGAGGTCCCTGTTTATTACTGTCAGCATCTGCCTCTCTCCCTCCGCCGGGCGCTCCGCCGCCCGCGCGCAATGCTCCCCCGTGTGGCGCTTAGCCGCCCACGCGCTTTGTCGGCGCGCCGGTATCAAAACATAAGACCGCCGTACCCTCGCGGGCCGGCGGCCTTAAAAATCTTTCAGTTTTCGGACTGTGCGTCCTTTTCGCACTTGCTCTTCTGACCGAAGTTGGCGCACATGGACGCCATGGAGCAGCTGGCGCACGCCTCCTTTACGTGTTCGGCTTCCTCGGGGGTCCTGTTCTTCACATTTTTGTTCGCCAGAAATCCCCAGACGGCCGCGAGCACGCCTATCGCCACGCCCGCTATGACGATTATCAGGATCTGCCTGACAAAATCAGACATCAGTGCTGCGCCTCCCTGTCAGGTCTTATGACGCTCTTCTTCGTTTTGCCGGTCTGAGTGTCAAAGAATTCCTCGGCGTAAGGCTTCCAGTTCTCGGCGTACTGCTTCGTCTTTGCGCAGAGATGATCCGCCGATTCAGGCGACTTCAGGTCTGTCGACTTAGCGCCCGATTCCTTGACGAGTTTAGGAAGGATCTCAGGGTTCTCGAGCATCGGGCAAGGCCTGAGCTGGTTGTCGTTGAACGGCTGGTTGTTATGATATGCCATGAAGAGAGGGCTCTGCAGGATCTCGAGCAGAGAATGCTCTCTGATGTTCATGTTCGAGTAGTGGATGAATACGCAAGGCTCGGCGTCGCCGTTGGCGTTGATGTGGAAGTAGTTCCTTCCTCCCGCGATGCATCCGCCGACGTATTCGCCGTCGTTCTGGAAGTCGAATACGAAGAGGCCGTTGCCGTCATCCATGCTTCTGATCTTTCTGATGCGCTGGATCATGTACTTTCTCTGTTCAGGATCGAGCATGAGATCAGGGGAAGCGTCGTTGCCTACCGGCATATAGTGGAAGTACATTGAATAGAGAACGCCCTTTTCGATCTCCATGTTGATGAATTCGTCGGAAGTGACGAGTTCGTAGTTGTTCTTCGTGTAGCAGATCGACGTGCCGAAGATGAGCCCGTTCTCCCTGAGGAGATCCATCGCGTGCATGACCTTCTGATATACGCCCTGTCCGCGGCGCGCGTCATTGGAATCTTCGCTTCCCTCGAGGCTGATCGCAAGCGCGAGGTTGCCGACTCTCTTCATCTCGGCGCAGAACGCCTCGTCTACGAGAGTGCCGTTCGTGAAAGCGATGAACTGGCATTCAGGATTCATCTCGCAGATCTTGATGAGGTCGTCTTTCCTGACGAGAGGCTCGCCGCCTGTGTACATGTAGAAGAAGACGCCGAGTTCCTTGCCCTCTTTGATGACTTTATTGATCTCGTCAACTGTGAGGTTGAGTTTGTATCCGTATTCCGCGGCCCAGCATCCCGTGCAGCGGAGGTTGCACGCGCTCGTAGGGTCCATGAGGATGAGCCACGGAACGTTGCAGTTGTATTTAGCTCTGGCGTCGTGCATGACCTTAGTCCCGCAGAGCATAGCCTCATATCCGAAGTTCAGTACGAACGTCTTAAGGACGTGCTTGTCGGTATTGTCGATGATCCTGTTGATGTATTTCATCAGGACGCCGTCCGGATCGGCGAGGTTCTTCTCCATCTTTTCGTAGTTGAGGTCCATGTTCGCGTTGCGGAGGTATTTCTCCGCGAGCTTGAACATATCCATGACAGCGCCCTGCCTGTCCTTTCCGAGTTTGGAATATGCGACCTCGAATCCCGCCGAAAAAGCTTCTCTCCCTAATTTGTGGGTCATGCTTGCCATAATATTTTCTCCTTAAAAAAACTGATATCATCGCCCCGAAGCCGATGCCCGGGCGAAACGCTATGCCGGTCCGCTGCCGACCGGAGTTGACTATTAAACATATCTTTACCTGATACGCTGTAATTTTACCACGCAAATCGGATATATAAAATAGACAGTTTCTTATATATGTAAAACTATATACGCGTTCAAAAACGTTGCAATATTGGCACGCGAGGGCATGTTTTGTTTAAACAGAGACGACTGCGTAAAGAAAAAACGCGTTCGAATCGACCGGCATGCGCCGCTGTGTCAGAACGCGATATCCAGACCCATTGCGGCAAAACCCCACAGCACGCCCAGCACGTACAGGACGCCTAGGATCGTGAAATTTTCACGCACGTTGCGGTTCTCCTTGAACAAAACAAGCAGCCCGACGCCTGCACTCACGAGCAGCCCGCTTATCATCGGTCCCGCGCCTATGACCCCCTCGATGTAGAGCTGCGTGATGATCACGGAAGCGCCGCAGTTAGGTATCAGCCCGACGAGGGCGGACAGCATCACACCAACGGCCGGACGCCTCGCGAGAAACGACTCGAGGAAAGCCCTGCCGCCCGAATGGATCAAAGCCTCCACGGCGAAGGTGACGATAAAGATAAATATGAACGTCTGCATCGTCCTGATCAGGGCCTCGGCCGCGACTCCGTGCCCGTCGGCGCTGCAGTCGTGCGCGTGCGCCTTCCTGTACGCCTCGAAGTCGGACTCGCTCCTGGAAAAGACCCTGCGGAACAGGAAAGATACGACAAAGCCGCTCACCGCAGCCGTTCCGATCTTGAAAAATATGATGCGCGCGATAGTCGCCGACGGCACGCGTTCCGCGAGGAGCACCGGTATCATCTCGTCCGACGTGGACATGAAGACCGCGATGAGCGTCCCCATGTCGACGAGCCCCGCCGCGTAAAAATTAGATAAGGCGGCCGAAAAACCGCACTGCGGGAACGCCCCGAGCAGCGCCCCGATCAGAGGACCCGCTTTGCCGGCTTTGGCGACGAGGTGAGCCGTCTTTCCCGACGCCTTCCGCTCGATGAACTCGAGGAGCAGGTACGTGACGAACAGGAAGGGCAGCAGTTTCAAACTGTCTTCGAATGTATGCGATAGTATTTCTTTCATTTATCCGTTTCGCGCCTTTTCTCAGTCGAGGTGGCGCGGCGCGCCAGAGACGGACGCCATGATTTTTTCGTCCTCCTCGGCGCGTATCCTGTCCGCGAACTCGCGGATCTTGCCCGAGATCCACATGTATGCCTGTGATCCCTCGCGATAGTCGGCCTCGGCGTACGTGTCGATCCTCCCGCTGGAACGCAGCGTCTCCACCTGAGTGAAGGCTTCGCGGTCTGAGCGCGGATATATCGCGAACGTAGCGCCGCCGTGGCTCTTTATGACAGAAAAGGCGGGCACGTCGCTCGGACCGTCCGCGACGTATATCATGTTCTTGAACTTGACACGGCGCATGTCGTCAGGCATCGCGGCGTTAACGTCGATGGCGGGGTTTTTGTTGGAACCCTTGTTTATCTCGAAAATCGCGCGCGTCTTCGTGGTGTTGTCGATCGTGTATCCGACCTCGCTGATGATCCGCCCGTCCGGAGAGTCGTCCTCTATCAGTTCGCACCCCCAGACGCCGTCGACGTGAGGGCGCACGGCGGAACCTTCGATGACGGCCGTCATCCCGGTGCTGACTATGTAGTGCTCGACCTTTATGTCGTACGGCTCGTACCGTTTGTCTTCGGAGATCATGCGGCGCGTTGAGTCGAATATCCCGGGGATTCCCTCGAAAAACTTCAGTTCCCTGCCGAACTCGCGGAGTCTGGCGTTGGAAAGCCCGCGGAAGATCCCCGCCTTAGCGTAATGTATGAAATGATTGAGGTATATGGTGTCCTTATTCACCCGGACGTCCTGCTCTTTCAGGTATTTTTCCGGAAGCGCGTTGACCTCGTTCCAGAACGTCGCCGCGTCCACGCCGTACGCTCTGAAGATCGGTTCCTGCATGTATCCGTCGATCAGGGTCTTGTCGAAGTCCCATATCACGGCTATTATATTTGCCATATCCAAGCCTGCTTTCGAGGTTATAAAAAGACCCGAAGAGGAACTCTCCGGATCCGTTTTCGCTTTATTGCAGCGCGTTAATTCGCGCTCGCCGCCTTTGCTGTCTCGCAGAGCTTCGAGAATCCGTCGGCGTCGTAGATTGCCATCTCGGAAAGCATCTTCCTGTTGATGTCGATCCCGCTCTTCTTCAGCCCGTCCATGAGGCGGCTGTAGGAGATGCCGTTCTGTCTGGCTCCCGCGTTGATGCGGGCGATCCACATCTGTCTGTACTGTCTCTTCTTAAGCTTTCTGCCGGAGTAAGCCGATGCGAGCGCTCTCATGCGCGCGGTCTTCGCTGTCCTGAACTGTTTGCTCTTTGCTCCGTAATATCCTCTCGCCTCTTTGAGAAGCTTCTTATGTCTCTTGTGCGCGTTTACACCTTTTTTAACTCTTGCCATTTTACACTACCTCCCGAAACTTACTATTTAGCCATGGATCTGAGCATTCTCTTCTGATCGGCGCTCGACGCGAGCGTCGCCTTGCGGAGCCCTCTTTTTCTCTTTGGCGTCTTGCTCGTGAGTTTATGGCTCTTATACGCTTTATTTCTCTTGATCTGACCGCTTCCGGTAAGTCTTAATCTCTTGCACGCACCTCTGTGCGATTTCATTTTGTTCTTTGCCATTTTCAGAATAACCTCCAGTTCTATGTAGTCTACTCGCGTTCCTCGCGTGTTATTTAGTGCTCTTCGGCGCTATGAACATGATCATCGATCTGCCTTCCATGTTAGGCTTCTTTTCGACTGTTCCCGATTCCGCGCAGAGTTCGGCGAACTTATCCATCACCTCGCGCCCGAGAGCCGTATGGCCCAGTTCGCGGCCGCGGAAACGCAGCGAGACCTTCACCTTATTGCCTTCCGCAAGGAACTTGCACGCCGTCGCGGCTTTGACCTCGATGTCGTGTTCCTCGATAAAAGTGCTGAGCCTGATCTCCTTGACCTGTATGGTCTTCTGCTTCTTGCGGGCTTCTTTCTCGCGTTTCTGCGCCTCGTAGCGGTATTTCCCGTAGTCGAGGATCCTGCAGACCGGCGGGACCGCGTTAGGTGAGACCTCTACAAGGTCGAGCTTCTTCTCATCTGCGATGTTGAGAGCCTCGGGAACGCTCATGACTCCGAGCATCGTCCCGTCTTCACCTATAACTCTGATCTCCCTGGCGCGGATCTCTTCGTTGATCCTGTTCTCTTTAATGGTGCACCTCCATGCATTAAAAAAGCGGACACTCGAAGTATCCGCCAAAACATCACACTTACCGTGCGTGATCTCTCAAAATATCGACCCGGCGGAACGAGATCCGAAGGGTGAGAAGCGGATAACTTCTACTTCGTACTGGATTAATCTATCATTTTCGGGCGTGCATGTCAACAACTTTTTCCCCGAAAAGCCGTATTTTTCTGAAACAGTCTCAGTCTTTCTAAAGCGACCCGTGCTTTTCGTGGTAGTCGCGCGCGGTCAGACAGTCGCGCCTGATCTGCTCCGATAAGAGTTCCCTGCTTTCGAACTTCTTTTCGTCGCGCAGTTTCTCGATGAACTCCACTTTGATCGTCTTTCCGTAGAGTTCCTTGTCGAAATCGAAGATGTGCGTCTCGATGTTCTTTGAAAACTCGCCGATGGTGGGCTTGACTCCGACGTTCGTTATGCTTGCGTATTTCTTCCCCGAGTAGATGCAGTACGTCACGTATACTCCGTTCGGAGGCGCGACCATGCTCTCGTCTATGACGAGGTTCGAAGTCGGGAATCCGAGCGTTTTGCCCAGATGGTTGCCCTCCACGACCTCTCCGTAGACGGCGTACTTTCTTCCCATGTATTTCTCGCACTCGTCGACCCTGCCCTCCGCGATCAGCTTCCTGATGAGTGTCGAGCTGACGACCTGACCGTCGATCGTGAAAGGTTCCATGACGAAAGTCCGGATCCCTTCCCCGGCGCACAGTTCCTTCAGTTTTTCCGGGTTTCCCGACGCCTTGTACCCGAAAGTGTGGTTGAAGCCGCAGAACACGGCCTTTGCGTGCAGCGTCCCCGCCAGAAGTTTTTTCACGTAGTCCTCCGGGGGCATCTTCATGATCTCCTCTGTGAACGGGAGGCTGAAGAGATATTCGACCCCGAGCGACTCCATGATCTGTTCCTTCTCGGTCTTGAATAGTATCCTCTTTGCACGCGGGAGCTCCGGCAGCAGGTCGCGGGGATGATTGGAAAAAGTGAACACCGACGGGACCAGTCCCTCTGCGTCCGCCTCTTCCTTCATGCGCCTTATCAACTCCTGATGACCGTAATGGACGCCCTCGAAATTTCCGAGAGCGACCGCCGTGTTTCCGATATCTTTTATCTCTTCAACATTTCTGAATATCTTCATTTCCTCTGCCGATCATATCTATGAACAAAACCCGTCAGTCGAATATCTTATCGGGAGAAAGCGTCCCGTCTCCCCGGGCGGATCCGACGCCGACGAATCCTCCGTCTGGCCCGTATATCCTGTACCCCGTCCTGAATATCCCGCGCAGCGGCAGCGGGAATTCCTGCTCCGCGTACCGGGGCTTTTGTATCGCTTTCCACTGATAATGCCTGAGCGTCACGCCGTTGCGGAACATCCGCTCCTCCCGCTCGCCGACCGTCGCCTTTCCGAGGAACACGAGCGCGTCTCCGGACGAGATCACTCTTTCCTCTATCCGGCTCAGGTCCATGCTCCTCATCATATCCGGAGTAATCCCGGACTCTGCCGTGAATATCCCGCTCTTCGTGCGTACGAGAGACGTCATAGCGGCTCCGCATCCCAGGCTTTCGCCTATGTCGTGGCAGATCGTCCTGATGTACGTCCCTTTAGTGCATCTTACGACAAAAGAAAAATCGCGGCCGTTCAGTTCCGTGATGTCGATCTTCTCGATATACGCCTTCCGCGGTTTTATCTTTGAACTGATCTCGTGAGTCCTGCCGTCCCTGGCGTATGCGTAAAGGCGCTTCCCGTCGATCTTTACGGCGGAATACGCCGGCGGTATCTGTGAGATCACGCCCGTCATGGCAGCCGCGGCGTCCCTGAGCCGGTCCGGTTCTACCGAAATGTCGGCCGAATCCTCGATCACGGTCCCCCAGACGTCCTGAGTATCTGTCCTCAGGCCGAGCCTGGCCGTCCCGCGATATTCTTTGATGTCGGCGTCCAGGTAATCCATCACGCGGCTCGCACCGCCTATGCCCACGGGCAGGACGCCCTCCGCCATAGGGTCGAGAGTTCCCAGGTGGCCGGCCTTTTCGCGCATTATGCCTCTGACCACGGCGACCATGCTGAATGACGTCATGTTCACCGGCTTATACGTGTTCAGGATGCCGCTCTTCATTCAGTCTCTTTCTTCTCTTTGTTCCTGCCGTCCGCGCCGGCATTCCCGGTCACGGTGCCTTCCATCTGCTCCGTCAGCGCTTTCCTGACCTGATCGAACGCGGTCGAAAGATCGGTCCTGAGCGTTGCGCCCGCCGCGCGCGCGTGGCCTCCGCCGCCGAGTCTGGCCGCGACCTCGGACACGTCGACTTCGCACTTCGAACGCATGCTGACCTTGACGCAGTCCGATGATTCCTCCTTCAGGAGGACGGATACCTCTATGCCGTCTATGGACCTGATCCTGTTGGCGATCCTGTCCGTCTCGTCCATATACGCGCCTGTCTCTTTAAGCATGTCCCGGGTCACGTACGCCATGCCGGCTTTTCCGTCGCAGATCAGGACGAGAGTGTCGAGCGTCCTGTTCTCGATCATGATGCGTTCGAGGCGGTTGTGCTCGTACAGTTCGATGCTCGCTCTGTTCGTGTCGGTTCCCCAGTCATAGAGTTCGGCCGCGATGAGATGAGATTCCTTGTTCGTGCTCTGGTACTGGAAATCTCCCGTGTCCGTTGTGATGCCGACAAAAATAGCTTCGCCGATCTCAGGCGTCCCGGCCACCCCGAGTTCTTTGATCAACCGGTAAACTATCTGAGCCGTCGCCGGGCATTCGCTTTCGACGTAGTTGTAATCGCAGAAGCCCTTCGTCATCCTGTGGTGATCGATGCAGACGGAAGTCTTACCCGTGCGTAAGACCTCTGCTCTCCTGCCGATCCTGTCGATGCTGCTCGAGTCGACGCAGAATGCGACGTCGGCTCCGGCGGCGTCGCTGAAATCCCGGGTGCAATGCTTTTCCGAGAAAAATTTAAGGTTGTCCGGGATCCTCTCGTCTATCAGGATGCACGTCCTTTTGCCGAGGCTTTTCAGTGCCAGAGAGAGCGCGACGCACGATCCGATCGCGTCCCCGTCCATGTTTTCGTGAGGAAAGAGCGCTATGCTCCCCGCTCCGAGCAGGACCTCTGCTATGTCGCGGAGGCTGTCTCTGCTGCTTTCGCCGTCGTTTGCGTTAGTCCTCATTTTTATCCTCCGGTTTAATGTCCAGGCCGCCTAAGATCTCGTCGATGCGCCTGCCGTATTCTTCTGAGGTGTCAATCTTGAATATGAGTTCAGGCGCGCGCCTGATCATCATCTGTCTGCCGATCTCGCGGCGGAATACAGGCGTCGCTTTTTTAAGCGCCTCGAGGGCTTCGGCGCTTTCGGTGGCTTCGCTGCCGCCTTCGTGGGCTTTGCTGCTTTCGGAAGATTCGCTCCGGCTTTCGAGGACTTCGGCGCCGCCTCTGCCCGTTCCCGTCTGAAGGACGGTGACGTATACGGTCGCGTAGCTTCCGTCACTCGTGAGATCGACGCCCGTTACGCTAACGATCCCGGATGACAGTCTCGGATCCTTGATGTCCTTAAGGAGCATCCCGCTGATTATCCGCCTGATCTCCTCGGAGCGCCTTCCTGTTTTATATGGTCTGCTCATGGGCGGATCAACTCCTCTTCACTTCGACCATGTGGTAGCATTCGATGACGTCGCCTTCTTTGATGTCGTTGTAGTCCTCGATGCCGATGCCGCACTCATAGCCCTGGGCGACTTCTTTCGCGTCGTCCTTGAAGCGCTTCAGAGAGGCGATCTTTCCCTCGTGTATTACAACGCCGTCGCGCACGAGCCTGATGTCCCCGTTCCTGACGATCTTGCCCTCTGTGACGTATGCGCCGCCCACGATGCCGATCCCAGGGACCTTGAACGTGTTCCTGATCTCGGCCTTGCCGAGGACTTCTTCCTTATACTCAGGCTCGAGCATGCCCTTCATGGCCGCTTCCACGTCGTTTATGACGTCGTAGATGACCGTGTACGATCTGATCTCGACTCCGTCTCTGTCAGCCATCGCCTGCACCGCCGAGCTCGGCCTGACGTTGAATCCGATGATGACAGCCCCGGACGTTCCCGCGAGCATGATATCGGACTCCGTAACTGCGCCGACTCCCGAGTGGATGATGTTGACCTTGACCTCGTCGTTGTTGAGCTTTTCGAGTGAGGAGACCACTGCTCCGATGGAGCCCTGGACGTCTCCCTTGATGATGAGGTTGAGTTCCTTGACCTCGCCCTCCTTCATCTGGCTGAAGAACTTCTCCAGCGACATGCTGGACGTCTTCTTCATGACCTCTTCCCTCATCCTTTCGGCGCGCTTGCCGGCGATTTCCTTTGCGACCTTGTCGCTGGAGACGGCGTTGAAGTCGTCGCCTGCCTGAGGTACGTCTGTAAGTCCGAGGACCTCCACGGCCGTCGAAGGGCCTGCCTTCTTGATGGTTTTGCCCTTATAATCGGTCATGAGCCTGATCCTGCCGGCGCACGTTCCCGCGACGATGCTCTGCCCCGACTGGAGCGTTCCGTTCATCACGAGCAATGTGGCGACAGGGCCCTTTGACTTATCGAGTCTGGCTTCGATGACTGAGCCCGAAGCGAGTCTGTTAGGATTTGCTTTAAGCTCGAGGACCTCTGCCTGCAGCAGTATCATCTCGAGCAGCGTGCTGATCCCCTCGCCTGTCTTTGCCGATACGGGTACGCTGATGACGTCTCCGCCGTAATCCTCGACGATGACGCCGTGGTCGGCGAGTTCCTGCTTTACTCTGTCAGGATTAGCGTGCGGCTTGTCCATTTTGTTGATGGCGACGATTATAGGTACGCCAGCCGCCTTTGCGTGGCTGATCGACTCTACCGTCTGAGGCATGACACCGTCGTCCGCGGCTACTACGAGGACCGCAATATCGGTGATATGCGCCCCGCGCGCACGCATCGCGGTGAAGGCCTCGTGTCCCGGCGTGTCGAGGAATACGATCTTCTGGCCGTTCACTCTCACCTCGGAGGCACCGATGTGCTGTGTGATGCCGCCGAATTCCTTTGCCGTGACGTTCGTCTTTCTGATGGCGTCGAGCAGTGAGGTCTTGCCGTGGTCTACGTGGCCCATTACGGTGATGATAGGCGGACGCGGCTTCAGGTCTTTTTCGTCGTCCGGCTCCAGGTCGAGTTCCTCTGCCTCGAGTTCCTCTTCCGTGTTATCCACGTTTGCGATATGGACGCTGATGCCCAGCTCATCCGCCAGCACGGATACGGTGTCCTCGTCGATATTCTGGTTGATATTTGCCATGATCCCGAGCTTCATGAGAGTCATGATGACCTTCGACGTTGAGATCTCGGTCTGCTCGCAGAAGCCCGCTACTGTGATAGGTACGTTCAAAACGATAGTTCCTTCAGGAATGATGATCTGTTCTTCCGGCTCAGGTTCGGCCGTGTTCTTGTATTTCGCGTGTTTGTTGCGTGTCTGCTTCTCGAGGGATTTGCGCTCGAACTTATCGAACTTGTTATGCTGCTCGTGATCGAATCTCTCGTTCTGCTTCTTGCGGCCGCCCTGCCTGGATGCGTCAGGTCTGGAGTCGTTCCTGCCCTGGGCAGTTCCGCCGCGCCTCTGGTCGCGGGAATCTCCAGGCCTCTGAGGTGCTGAGCCCTGACGCGGACGTCTTTCGCCGCCGCGCTCCGGTCTGCCCTGTCTGGAGCCGCGCTCCTGCTGCGTCCTGGCCGTTCCCGGTCTGCGCCTTTCGCTTGACGAAGGCTTAAGCTGTTCGTCCTCGCTGGCGCGCCTTATGATCTTAAGGCCGGCAGGCGGTCTGTCTTCGCGTTTTGCCGACGTCTGCGCGGCCGCATGAGGCTCTCCTGACGTCTCGCGCGCAGGCTTGCGGGCGGGTGCCGGTTTATCCGAAGGTGATGCCTCAGAAGGCTTTGATGCCGTTGACGGCTTTGACGCCGCGGACGGTTTCTGTGCCTCGGCTTCGTTCCCCGCCGTTTTAGCCGGCTTTGCCCCGGCCGGAGCCTCTTTCGGCCCCTGCTCCGCCTTTGCGGAAGTTGCGGAAGGCTTCTCCTGAGACGGCGTCTTCTCCGCAGTCTGTGCCTTTTCGGAGGCTGCCTGTTTTTCGGCCGCAGGTGCTGTATTGCCTGAGTCTGTCGGCGAGGCGGCAGGCTTCGCGGCTGTTTCGGCTCTGGCCGCGGACGACGCTGTCCCGGCCGGTTCGGCCTTTTCGGATTTTCCCGCTTTTACAGGCTCTTCGGGCTCTTGCTCGGCTGCAGGTGGGGCCGCATGGGCGGCTGCCGCTTCCGCTGGCTTTGCTTCTTCCTCATTTTTCTTTTCGGAGGCTTCCTTGACAGCCTTCTCTCGGTTGTCGAGGAAGTCGGAGTTTACTCTCGGTTTGCCGATGAACGGACGCCTGCGTCCAGCCGCCGCATTCTGAGGCGCCTCGGTTGAAGCGCTCTGAGAAGTCTCGGCAGCGGGCTTTGCAGGCTCTGCCGCCGGACTTGCCGGCTTCTTCGGGGCCGCCTTCGGGACTGCCTTCGGTTCCGGTTCCGAAGCTTTCTTTGCCGGCGCCTTCGAGACAGATTCGGCGGTTTTCTTTGCCGGCGACTTCGGCGCAGACCCGGACTTGCCGAACGTCTTCTCGATTTTTCCGGCCTGATCGTCGGTCAGGTTGTTCATGTGGCTCTTAAGTTCTATGCCGGTTTCCTGCGCATGGCTGATGACTTCTTTGCTCGTCACGTTAAGTTTCTTAGCGAGTTCAAATACTTTCATCGTGTGCGGTCACCGTCCTTTCTGATTGAATAAGGTCAATCTCCTTTTTTATACTTTCAGCAAATCCGCGATCTGTGATCCCGAATATCCCTTTGTCCGTCTTCCCCGTCGCGTGCGACAGGACCGGCGCGCTGCCGTACCGTCTGCAGTCGATCCCGCGTGATCTGCACTTTGAGATCATCTTACCGCTCGAGTTCTCTCCGACCTCCTCCGCTATTATCAGGAGTTTCAGGCTGCCCGACTCGATCGCGGAGAGGCACGTGTTGTATCCGGTCATGAGCTTCCGCGCTCTCGCGGCGAGTCCCATGAGGCCGAGCACTCTTTCATCTCGTGTCACTTTCGGCCTCCTTCGTTCCTTCGCGTCGTGTCGTTTCGATCATCGCCGCCCTCCTCTGCACGTGTGAGCGCTTCGATCCGGCGCCTCAGATCGTCGAGCGACTCATCGCTGACGTTCGTCCTGAAAGTCCTGGAGAATGAGCGCTTTTTGCGCGCAGCCTCAAAACACTCGGGGCATCTGCAGAGATACGCGCCTCTGCCATGAGCCCTTCCTGTCGCGTCGACACGCGGCACTCCATCCTCGAGCACGATCCTGATGAGTTCTCTCTGCGGTTTTGACTGCATGCATCCGATGCAGCGTCTGTAGGGTTCGCTTTTACTCGACATTGTCCTCGCTTTTCTGCTCTTCCGCCGGGTTTTCGTCAGCGGCTTCTTCAGCTGGCTCCGTGTCAGCAGGCTCCGCGTCCGGCGCGGTTTCTTCAGCAGGTTCCGCGTCCAGCGCGGCTTCATCCGCAGGCTCGTCATATTCCTGATCGTCCGGCGCGTCTTCGCCCTGCACGTCACCGTACTTTTCAAACGCATCGCGCAGGTCGCCGATCACCGGCTCCTCGTCTGTGCCGTAATACTGCGAATGGCTCTTGATATCTATCTTCCAGCCGCTGACCTTAGCGGCGAGCCTTACGTTCTGGCCCTCTTTGCCGATCGCCAGCGAAAGCTGATAATCAGGGACTATGGCCGTGGCGATCCTCTGCTCCTCGTCGATGAAGACTTCCTCTACCTTCGCAGGGCTGAGCACGTTAGCGATGAGTTCCTCCGGATCGTCGCTCCACGCGATGATATCGATCTTCTCGCCCGAGAGTTCGTCTACGACCGCCTGGACTCTGTTCCCGCGCGTTCCGACGCATGCTCCGACCGGGTCGACGTCCTCGAATTCCGTCGCGACGGCGATCTTTGTCCTCGAACCTGCCTCACGGGCGATCCCCTTGATCTCGACCGTTCCGTCCTGGATCTCCGGGACCTCGAGTTCGAACAGCCTCTTCACGAGCCCCGGATGGGAGCGCGAAAGGAAGACCTGCGGGCCCTTAGCCTGGCGCTTCACGTCCATGATATATGCTTTGAGCCTGTCGTTTATGTTGAACCTCTCGCCCGGGACCTGCTCCTTGGCAGGGAGTATGCCCTCTGTGCTTCCGATATCGACAAAGAGCGTACTGCCGCTCTTGCGCTGCACTATACCTGTAACGATCTCGCCCTGACGGTCTTTGAAATCGTCGAATACGATGCCTCTCTCGGCCTCGCGGATCTTCTGCACGACGACCTGCTTTGCCGTCTGAGCCGCGACTCTGCCGAAATCATCCGCCGAGATCTCAAACTCGATATAGTCCCCGACCTCGTAGCGCGGATCGATCTCCTGCGCCTCGGCGAGAGTCATCTGGGTCGCCTCGTCAGTGATCTCGTCGACGACGTCGATCTTCGAGAGGACGGCGACTTCGCCCGTCACTTCATTCACATCTACGCGGATATTCGCTGTCGTTCCGTAGTTTTTCTTATATGCCGCTACGAGAGCCGACTCGATCGCTTCAAGAAGAACCGACTTAGGAATGTGTTTTTCTTTTTCGAGATCGTCCAGCGCGTCAATGAATTCTCTGTTCATTTTTTTGTTTTCCTCCGTATTGAGTTGTTATGGTTAACTGTTTATGTTCTTCTGTCAGAACGTTATCGCCAGATTTATTCCGGCGATGTTTTTAAGCGGGATCTCGAACGTGTCACCGTCTTCCGCGTCTTCGCGCGCCAGGGTGACGTTCTTCCCGTCGAAGCCCGCGAGCCTCGCAGTCAGTTTTCTGCTGCCCCCGAACGCTTCGTAGAGCTTAACGTCGACGAGCTGCCCCATGCATTTTTCGAAGTGCTCCGGACGCGTGAGTTTCCTGTCCATGCCCGGGGAACTCACCTCGAGTACGTAGTTCTGCGGGATAGGGTCCTCCGCGTCGAGCCTGTCCGAAAGGTAATTGCTGACGAGTTCGCAGTCGTCGGTCGTGACTCCGCCCTCCGAACGATCAATGAAGACCCTGAGATAGTAGTCCGGGCCTTCCTTTACGAACGCGGCGTCCCAGAGGTATAGCCCGTTCGGCGCGAGGAAGTCTTTTAAATTTTCCTCGACAAAAGCGACCGCTTTTCCTGATGCCATTTTTTCCCCGATAAAACTTGAAGAGTGGGCGGTCCCACTCTTCAACGATTGCAATATTTGACGCGACAATAGTATCACACCGCACGGGGATATGTCAACCCCGGGCGGCTCTCGAAGCCCGATGTCTGCGCGCCGTGGCGTGCCGACGCGGCGTGGATCGGTGAAATTCAGGGGGTTTCACACTATTTCTTCAGAGAATCCCTGATTTCCGTGAGGAGTTTCACCTCTTCCGAAGGCTCTGCCGGCGCAGGCTCCTCTTCCTTCTCCTTTGCCATTTTTTCCTTCATCCTGTTGAAAGAGCGCATGATGAGGAAGAGCACCAGGGCTACGAGCAGGAAGTTGATGATCGCCTGGATGAAATTGCCTATCATGAGCTGGGCGTCGCCGACGTTGACAGAAAGCGCCGAGAAGTCGATGCCGCCGCAGATCATTCCGATCACAGGGCCTATGATGTCCGATACGAGCGAATTGATGATCGCCGTGAACGCGCCGCCGATGATGATGCCGACTGCCATGGACATGACGTCACCCTTGCTGATGAACTTTTTGAATTCAGCGATAAAACTTTTCATTTTTCAAGATCCTTTCTTCACGAATTTTCAGGTATCGGTAGAAGATCTGCCGCGCCTTGATACACGTATCCCTTCCGGTCAGGAGTTTCTTTCCGCAGTCAAAGTCGATCTCGTCGCCGACGCTTACGACATGGGAAAAATTTACGTAGCAGCCCGCAAGTATCGGCTTGAAATCGTCACACAGGAGCGGAGCGATGTTCCTGATGCTCTCATAGTACGAAAACGTCCCGTCCGCAGTCTCCAGTACGACGACCCGGTTCCTGCGTATGATGTACAGAACGTCCCGCTGCATCACCTTTGTCACGTAATGACCGTTTTTTACAGGAAAAAACAGATCCTCTTCCATATATATTCCACTCTTCTTCAGAAATATTTATCAGGAAACGATTTTTTCCTAATAATATTATTCCCGAGAAAAACGGAATTCCGTATGAATTCCCGGCTTCATGGGGATAATGTACGCGTCCTGACCGGGGAAGCGTCAAAATATTTCACTGCGTTAAAGAAAGCACAGCTGGTCGGTTTCCTGCATCCCGTCGAAAGCTCCGTACTTTCTGAGCGATTCCACAGCCGTCTTATTCAGCTTTGCGCGCGTCACAGCTTCTTCGACCGTATCGAAAGGCTTTTCTCTGTACGCCTCGACAAGCGACCTGGCGGCAGATTCGCCGAGACCTTCCAGAGCCGAGAAAGCTGGTATCACCTTTCCGTCCGAAACAGTGAACCGGACGCCGTCTGAAACGCCGAGGGCCGGTTTCCCGAACTCGAATCCGCGGGCGTACATCTCGTAGGCGATCTCGAAAACGTCTGATCTGTCCTTATCCTTTGCCGTAGCGTTCCTGCCCATAGCCGCTATCGCCTCGATGCTGTCGAGGCACGCCTGCTTTCCTTTAAAGATGCTGTCCGCGTCGAACGCGGAGGCTGAGGCCGTGAATACGGTGGCGTAGAATTCGAGCGGGTAGTACACCTTGAACCACGCCATCCTGAACGACATCATGACGTATGCGGCGGCGTGGGCGCGCGGGAACAGATACTGCAGCTTATCGCACGAGTCTATGTACCACTGTGGAACGCCGTGCTCGTGCATCATCTCGAGCTGGTCATCCCTGAGCGGCCTGTTCTTGCGCACGTCCTCCATTATCTTGAACGAGGCTTCGTTCGGAAGACCCTTCTGGATCAGGTATCGCATGATGTCGTCACGCGTGGAAATGACCTCGTCGATAGTCGCGGTGCCGTTTTTGATATAGTCCTGAGCGTTGTTTTTCCAGACGTCCGTCCCGTGTGAAAATCCGGAGATCTTAACGAGATCCCCCAGGCGTTCCGGCTTTACGTCGTCGAGCATCTGGCGGACGAAGCGTGTTCCGAATTCAGGTATGGCATACGTGCCGTGGACGAATTTATAGTCCGGGTCCTTTATGTCCAGAGCCTCGGTATTTCTGAAGATGCTGAGGACCTTCCGGTCTCCGAGGTCTATCGACAGAGGATCTATCCCCGTCATGTCCTGCAGCTGTCTGATCATCGAAGGTATGTTATGCCCTAAAATATCGAGTTTCAGCAGGTTCTTGTCTATCTTATGATAATCGAAATGCGTCGTCACGATGTCCGATCCGGTAGAGTTTGCCGGACGCTGCACCGGGCAGAATTCGATGATGTCATGGTCGTCCGGTACGATCACGATGCCGCCCGGGTGCTGTCCCGTGGTGCGCTTGACGCCTACACACCCCTTTGCCAGTCTGACTAGTTCCGTAGGGCTGACGGGAATGTTCCTGTTCTCGGCGTACTTGCGCACGAACGCCTTAGCCGTATCCTCCTGTATCGACAGGACAGTGCCCGCCTTGTAGACGTTCTTGTCGCCGAAGATCGTTCCCACGTATCTGTGCGCGACAGGCTGTTCCTCGCCTGCGAAGTTGAGGTCGATATCCGGCTCCTTGTCTCCCTTGAAGCCGAGGAACGTGGCAAACGGGATCGAGAAGCCGTCCTTTGCCATCTTAGTACCGCACTCAGGGCAGTCCTTGTCCGGCATATCGGCGCCGACTTCGTATTTATCCGGATCGCCCCATTCGACGTGCCTGCACTTCGGGCATCTGTAATGAGGAGGAAGAGGGTTCACTTCCGTGATGCCTGCCATGGTGGCGGCAAAGGAAGAACCTACCGATCCTCTGGAACCGACGAGATACCCGTCATCGAGAGATTTTTTTACGAGCATCTGGGCCGACACGTACATGACGGCGTAGCCGTTCCCTATGATGGAGTTGAGTTCGGTGTCGAGCCTGTCCTGTATGAGTTCAGGCAGCGGGTCTCCGTACAGTTCCCTGGCGCGTGACATGCACGTATCCCTCAGGATCTCATCGGCGTGCGGGATCTTAGGAGGGTACTTCCCCTTAGGCACAGGCCGGATCCCGTCCGATATCATGTCTGCGATCTTATTCGTGTTTTCGACGACTACCTCGTATGCGACGTCATCTCCGAGGTATGAGAATTCCTCGAGCATCTCCGCGGTGGTGCGCAGGTACAGGCCTTCTCCGCTCTCCGTCTTATCGAATCCCATCCCAGCCTGGATCACGTCACGGTAGATCGCGTCGCCGGGGTTTTCGTAGTGAGCGTCCGTGGTGGCGGCCGTGAGTTTACCGAGGCGGCGTCCGCACTCTATGATGCGCCTGTTGTTGTCGCGGAGTTTTTCCTCGTCGGCCGTTCCTTCGGCGATCATGAATCTGTTGTTGATGAGCGGCTGTATCTCGAGGTAGTCGTAGAAAGAGGCTATCTCATCGAGTTCCGCGTCGTCCGCTCCGCGAGCGACGGCACTGTAGACCTCGCCGGCCTGACAGGCCGATCCGATGATCAGCCCGCTCCGGTATTTGTTGATGACCGACTTCGGCAGCCTCGGCCGCTTGTAGAAGTAGTCGATGTGAGAGACGGACACGAGCTTATACAGGTTTTTAAGGCCCTCCTGCGTCGCGGCGAGCAGAATGATATGATACGTCGGCTTGCGCTTGTACTCTATCGTACCGTCTTCTCTGACGCAGTCGGAATCGTCGAGGACGTACCCCTCCATGCCGTAGATGATCTTGATGTGCTTAGGATCATTTTTGTCTCCCGCTAGTTTGTCCGCTGCATCCGCGGCGTCCGGGAAACTCTGGACCACGCCGTGATCCGTGATCGCGACTGCGGGCTGCCCCCAGCGCGCGGCTGTCATAACGACGTTCTTTACGTCCGAGAGCCCGTCCATCGCGCTCATTTTAGTATGGCAGTGAAGTTCTACTCTCTTCTTTCCTTCGTACGTCTCGACGCGTTCCTCCGCCTGTCCGCGCTCTATTCCGTCCGCCCTGATCGTGAGCATATTGTCGTAGGTGTCCCATTCGGCGCTCCCGTGGACTTTCACGAAATCCCCGTCGGAGAGGCTGCGCTCCAGTTCAGCCCATTTCTCGCTGGTGAGGAACATCTTAAGCGCCAGGCTGGTCCTGTCGTCCGTGATGTATATAGTGACGAGCGTGCTGCCGCTTTTTATCGTCCTGCTGTCGATGTAGAAAACTTTTCCCGCTACGGTAACGTCGGAAGACTCCGGAGTGATCTCGCTCATAGGCGTGATCTGGTCGGTGAGTTCCTGAGTGCCGACTAGGATATTGCCTTCTGCCGGGGCGTTCAAGTCTTTCCGCTTCCTGTTCGCGGCGGCGTACTGACCGTCCCTGCCTCCAGACCGGTCTTTGTTTTTACCGTTCTTCTTCTCTTCCCGGAGGATCTGCTCTGCCTTTTCGGCGCGGGCTTTGTTCTCCTCCAGGATCTGCTCGAGGTCCCTCTCGTTCTGCTCAGCCATCATCTGCGCCGTCTCGCGCAGCAGTTCGTCGACGTTCTCGAACACTACCCTCAGGTCGAGCGACAGGAAATCCTTTATGAGTTTTGAAAAAGCCCCGGCAAGCTTCTGATTCAGGCTTTCGGCGGCCACGCTGCCCATTGTCCCTATGCGGCAGATGCCGTCAGAGATGCTGACCTTTTCGGGTACGATGCACCTGGTGATCGCCGCGTATTCGCCGTTTACGATCTTTATCGCGTAAGGAAGAAAATTCTCAACAGTCTTTTCGTCCGAGGATACCGGGTCGACGCATCTCCAGGAGACCTTTACGTCGGTGATGTCGTCCGACGCTGAGGCCAGAGCCTCCTTGACCTTAGGCAGGTCGTCAAAAGGTATGACGAAATTGAGTTTAAGTTTTGCCTTAAGCACTCCTGTCCTGCTGTCGATATACGATTCGCTCGCGTCAAAACGACACTTTTCCGGATCGTCTACCCCGGCTTTTTCAAAATCTATGATCTCAAGCAGATTGTTCATCTACCGTCCTTCTCTTTCGTCTATCAAAGCAAAAAGTTCGTCGACTATCCTGTCCTCCGGAACGGATTTTACGATCTCACCTTTCGCGAATATCAGGCCTTTGCCTCTGCCTCCGGCAACGCCGTAGTCCGCCTCGCGGGCCTCTCCCGGTCCGTTCACGGCGCATCCCATCACGGCCACCTTGATCCCTTTGCTGTAATTTCCCTGCCTGAGCCTGTCGTCGACCAGATCGGCGTATTTCTGCAGGTCTATCGCCGTCCTTCCGCACGTAGGACACGAGATCAGGTCATACGCAGGCTCCGACAGTCCGACTGTCTCCAGGATCTGTCTGGCAAAGAGCACTTCTTCGACCGGGTCGGCGGTAAGCGAGACCCTGATGGTGTCGCCGATGCCCTCCAGCAGCAGCGCGCCGATGCCTATCGCGGATTTCAGTTTCCCGCGCCTTAACGTTCCCGCCTCAGTGACACCGACGTGGATCGGATGGTCAGTCCCGCGCGAAACGAGTTCATATGCTTCGGTGTTCATCTTCACGTCAGATGATTTGAGCGATACCACGAGATCGTCAAAGCCCATGTCTTCGATGAGGCGCAGGTTTCTCAGAGCGCTCTCGCACAGCCCGGCGGCTGTCACCCCGCCGTTCTTCTCGAGGATGTCCTTTTCAAGCGATCCGGAATTGACGCCGACGCGTATCGGTATGCCCGCGCTCTTTGCGGCATTCACGACCTCGCGGACCTTCTCGGTGCTGCCGATGTTTCCCGGGTTTATCCTGATCTTGTCCGCTCCCGCCTCGATCGCTTTAAGCGCGAGTTTGTAGTCAAAATGTATGTCGGCCACGAGAGGCACGTCTGTCTTCTTTCTCACGCGCGCAAACGAGGAAGCGGCGTCCTCGTCGGGTATGGCGACTCTGACGATGTCGCAGCCCGCGTCGCTCAGCCTTTGTATCTGTGAGAGCAGAGCGTTCTCGTCGCGAGTGTCGACGTTCGTCATCGACTGGATGCTGACCGGAGCTCCTCCGCCTATTATGATATTCCTTACCGTGACCGATTTTTTGCTCATCGTACGAACCTCCGCATTAGGCGCAATAATTCCGGGCGCCGTGCCACTGGCGCTGATCCCGTGACGGATCCTGACGCCGTGATCCCTGTCGCCGTGATCCTGAGCGCTAATATCCGAGCAGCCTGATTATGTCGTGCCCTGTCACGAAAATCGCCAGCCCCATCAGCAGAGCCAGCCCGACAGAGTGTACTATTCCCTCAGTCCTGTCAGATATCGCTTTACCTGTCGCCAGCCTGATGAAGACAAATATGATCCTGCCTCCGTCGAGAGCCGGGAGCGGGAGAAGGTTGAAGATCCCGACGTTCACGCAGACGAGCGCGACGATATACATGTAATACAGGAATCCGTACTGCGTCGTGTCGCTGACCACCTGAACGATCCCGACAGGCCCGGAGACGCTGTCCAGCGGATCGTCCGATTTGAAAATATCACCGAACGCCTTGAATATGTATTTTGTCATCTGCCCTGTGGAGACGGCCCCGTCCCTGACTGCGTACGCGACGTTATGCTCCACTTTCGACGTTATGCCGATTATGTACCTGCCGTCCTCGGATCTTTCAGGCGTCATGCTGAAACTTTCAAGGCTGCCGCCGCGCTCGACCGTGACGTCGATCACCGTGTTCTCGTCCACGTTGTCGCCGAAAGCCTCCGATATCTCGCTCCACTGGTCTATCTGCGTGCCGTTGATCTCCACGATCCTGTCGCCCGGCTCGATACCGGCTTCCGCGGCGGGGCTCCCCGCCGTGACGTCAGCGATCGTCGTCGTGAGTTGTCCTCCGACGGCGCATATTATCGTCAAAATGATAAAAGCGGTGAAGAAGTTCATAGCCGCTCCGGCGAACAGGATTATGATCTTCTGCCACCATTTTTTGTTGTTGAAGGCGCGCGGGTTGTCGCCAGATTCCTCGGTGTCCTCGCCTTCCATGGCAGTGAATCCGCCTATCGGTATCGCGCGTATCGTATAGAGCGTCTCTTTCCCCTGTTTTTTAAAGAGGATCGGCCCCATTCCGAAAGCGAACTCATTGACCTGTACATTGCAGGCCCTCGCGGCGAGCATGTGTCCGAGCTCGTGCGGGAATATCAGCACTGCGAACAAAAGTATCACGAGGATAATGATATATATGACTGTCATCTGTTCCTCCCGTATTTGTCGATCAGGAGAGCCGCGTCCGCTCTGGCCTGTCGATCCGCCTCAAGGATATCGTCTAACGTCTCCCGTCCCGGACTGTGCATATCGAGTACCGCCTCGATCACATCGGCGATCTGCGGGAAGCCTGTCCTGCCGTCCAGGAACGCCTGCACGAGCACCTCGTTCGCTCCGTTCAGAGCCGCGGGATACGTACCGCCCTCGCGTGAAGCGCGGATCGCGAGCGGCAGGCACCTGAACGTTTCCGTATCAGGCTCCTCGAACGTGAGCCCTCCGCACTCCGTCAGATCGAGGCTCCTGCCCGAATACGAAAGCCTGTCGGGATATCCCAGGGCAACGCTTATCGGGATCCTCATATCCGGCGTCCCGAGTTGAGCCATGACAGCCGTATCCTCGAATTCAACGGCTGAATGGACTATGCTCTGCGGGTGTACGAGAACCTTTATATCGTCAATATCCACTCCGAACAGCCATTTAGCCTCTATACACTCGAAGCCTTTGTTCATCAGCGTCGCGGAGTCTATCGTTACTTTCTTTCCCATATGCCAGTTCGGGTGCTTAAGCGCCTGCTCCGGCGTTATATCCTTAAGTTCGTCTGCGCTGCAGCCTCTGAACGGACCTCCCGACGCGGTGAGAAGTATTCTCTTTATCTTCTGCCCGCGGTTTCCCTCAAGGCATTGAAATATCGCGCTGTGCTCGCTGTCCACAGGCAGCATCCTGACACCGTGCTCCCTGACAGCATCCATTATCACACTTCCGCCCGCCACGAGCGTTTCTTTGTTCGCAAGCGCTATATCGTGCCCGGCGCAGATCGCGTGATACGTCGGAACGAGCCCGGCTATCCCGGTGACGGAGTTTACGAGCACGTCGCACTCATGTTCTGCCGCCCGGATCATCCCGTCCGTGCCCCAGTCGAACGCCACGTCGGAAAGATCGGTATCCGCATAGCGCTGTCTGAGCTTTTTGGCGTCCGCTTCGGAGCCTGTCACGGCAAGCGCCGGGTGCCACTCCTCTATCTGCTTTGCGAGGAGCTCTATGTTTTTTCCGCACGTCAAAGAAGAGGCCGAAAACATATCGCGGTGCTCTCTCATCACGTCAAGCGTCTGTGTTCCTATGGACCCGGTGCTTCCGAGGATGGTGACCTTCTTCATTCCGATTCTCCCACGCGCAGGCTTATCTGCCGCCGAACCTGCGCTCGCGCGTTCTGTACTGTTCTATGATGGAGTCGAATTCCTCGGGCGTGAAATCCGGCCAGAGCGTATCCGTGAAGGCGAATTCGCTGTAGGCGCACTGCCAGAGGAGGAAATTCGAGAGCCTGAGTTCGCCGCTCGTCCTGATTATCAGATCCGGGTCAGGAACATTCCCGTTCTCGTCGCCCGTGTAGAGCGCGCGGGAGATGTCTTCGTCCGTCACCGGGCCGTCCTCCGGACGGCGGGACGATGCTATCCTGTTCACGGCGCGGACTATCTCTGCTCTGGAGCCGTAGTTCATCGCTATGTTGAACTGCATGCCCGTGTTGTCCTCAGTGGTCCTGATCATGTTATCGAGACTGTTCCTGGCGTTATCCGGGATGGCCGAATAATCGCCTATGACGCGTACCTTCACGTTATTCCTGTCAAGTTCGGCGAGTTCCTTGGCGGCGTATTTGATCAGCAGGGAAAAGATCGCTCCGACCTCCTCTAGCGAGCGCTTCCAGTTTTCCGTCGAAAACGCGTAGACCGTGAGGTATCTGATGCCGTCATCCGACGCGCGCCTGACGATGTTCTCCATCGCAGTCATACCGGCGTTGTGCCCGGCCGCCCGCGGAAGGCGGCGTTTAGCCGCCCAGCGACCGTTGCCATCCATTATGATGGCTACGTGCGCCGGAACAGGGCGGAGATTTCCGTTATTACTTTTATTGTCATTAACTTTGTTTTCTGACATTTTTCCCTCTATTAGCAACAGCGGGCCGTCCGCTTAAGCGCGGGCAGCCCGTTTTACTTTTACGTAAGTTGCCGTTATCCTCTAAACCGCCATGATCTCCTTGTCTTTTTCGGAGATTATCCGGTCTATCTCCTTGACGGCGTTTTCGATCGTCTTTTCGACCTTTTCGGTCTCGACCTTCAGTTCATCCTCGGAGATGTCGCCGGCCTTCTGCGATTTCTTCAGTTTTTCGATCGAATCCCTGCGCAGGTTCCTGACGGCCACCTTTGCTTCCTCGCCCATCTTTTTTACGGTCTTCGTAAGTTCCACACGCCTCTCCTCGGTCAGCGCCGGGATCACGAGGCGGATCAGTTTGCCGTCGTTCGTCGGGTTGATACCGAGGTCCGATTTATTTATCGCCTTCTCGATCTCACCGATCGATTTAGGGTCAAACGGCGAGATGAGCAGCGTCCTCGGCTCCGGAACTGAAATGTTCGCGATGTTCTTAAGCGGCGTATCGGTTCCGTAGTACGAAACAGTCACCTTATCGAGAAGAGCCGGATTTGCTCTGCCCGCGCGAACGGTGTTGAGTTCTTCCTTCAGGATCTTCTGGCTGCTTGCGATCCTTTCCTCTAAGCTTTTTTCTGCCATTTTTCTGTCCTCCGCTAAACTTCTTCCTTGATGATCGTTCCTATCTTTTCGCCACACACCGCTTTCAGGATGTTGCCCTCGTCGGACACCCCGAAGACGTGGATCGCGATGTTATTCTCGCGGCAGAGCGTGACAGCCGTCATATCCATCACCTTCAGGTCCTGATCTATGACCGCCTTATACGTCAGTTCGTCGTATCTGACCGCGTTCGGATTCTTCTCCGGATCGTCGGAATACACGGCGTCGATGTTCTTTGCCAAAAGGATCACTTCAGCGTCGATTTCTGCCGCCCTCAGCGCGGACGCCGTGTCCGTCGAGAAGAACGGGCTTCCGATGCCTGCACCGAAGATGACGACTTCCTTCTTTTCCAGACGGCTGATCGCCTTCATTCTTGCGTAAGGCTCGGCGATCTCGCGCATCTCTATAGCTGTCTGGACTCTGGCCTTCACTCCTTTAGTGAGGAGAGCGGACTGGAGAGCAAGCGCGTTCATGACGGTGGCAAGCATCCCCATGTAGTCTGCGGTAGCACGGTCCATATTCTCGCTGCTGCGGCCGCGCCAGAAATTGCCTCCTCCGACGACGACAGCCATCTCGACTCCGAGGTCGGACGCCTCTTTAATGGCGCCCGCGACCTTATCGGTCATCGAGTCGTCTATGCCGAATCTCTTATCGCCGGCGAGCGCCTCGCCGCTTACCTTCAGCAGGACGCGCTTATATTTCGGTTCTGGATCTCGTTCCATACAAGCCTCTTTCGTTGTTATTCTCAGACTCTGTTATTATACCATAATCGGCGGGGCTTTATTTCTTTATTTTGAACTTTCCCCTCAGATCGTCCACGTCTTCTCTGGTGACGTACCGCTTGACGAGATTTTTGATCCTGTCGACGCTTCTGTTCAGAGTGCTGCCGGCTGTATATCCCACGATCCGCATGGTGCTGCCGTCCAGGGCGTCCAGGTCGGTCTCGGTCATGCTGGTCACCATCACGCCGGATCTTATTTTGTCGAACGAGAACAGCCTGTACAGCGACTCTGAGTCGGCCGCCGGGAAGTCGTCAAAGTGAAAATCGGGCGATGAGGCAATCGACATCTTCCGTATCAGTTTGTTTCCGAGGAAAACGTCCCCACTGTTTAATCTGCTCTGCACCCGCTTGCCGTAATATCCGTATCCGAAGGCCGCCGAGATCCTCGGGATCTCCCTGTATCCGGATATCCCCCTCATCTTCACGAGAGCGGCGTCAAAGTCGCGCTCGCGCGATCCAGAAAGTTTCTTCCAAAGTATCTGCAGCGTGTCGGGCCCGAAGCAGAGCGGCTCGTCGATCATCATGACGTACTCGCCCGATGCGGACCTGAGCGCCTGCTCCTTGAATTCCGCGTCGCTCGAGAACGAGCCGTCCTTCAGGAACTTCACGTTTTTTCTGGAGACGATCTCTGCGAAAGACTCCTTCTCAGTCAGGTTTTGAGGGAGTATGAGCTCGAAGCGCTGGAAATTCTGCGTGTAAAGGCTTATAGCCGACATCAGTGCTTCCCTTTCGGACAGCATCGGAGTGATCGCTACGGACACGAGCGGCTTATATGCCAGCGTATCGGCGCCGCTCAAACTGTGCCTTATCTCCAGGTCGGACTGCCTCTCGCACAGGCTGCTCCATTCGTCCTCGGATATGTTCGCCCTGTACATGGCAAGGCGCTTAGAGATCTCTTCCGTGTAGTCCGCGTCGGCGTTCCAGATCGATCTGTACAGCGGCAGCAGGCCCTTTTCGGTCAGGAGAACGTAGAGCCGCTCCAGATACCTCGCCTCGCTCCTGTCGTCGCGGTCGTGTGAATTTTTGATGATCGCGGAAGCCTCTTCAATGAGCCTGTCATGCGCTTTGAAAGTCTCCTTTACGCGATTCTCCCCGTATGTGAGTTTCGGCGGGCGTGAGTCAAGGAAATACAGCCTTTCGGTGACGCAGACGAGGAACCCGACTCCGTGGACGGAAGGCTTTTTTGACAGTGCGGATAATGTGAAAACAAAATCGGCGGCATGCTGGAGTTCCTCGAACCTGATGCCGTTGTCCGCGAGGAACCCGCGTCTGAACATCTTGTCCGAAAGTCCCATGTCGCCCAGAAAATGGATATCCGAAGGGTCTATCGACAGTTTCATCGACAGCCTCTGAGAATCGCGTACGACGAACGTCTCGCCCAGGAATTTTTCTTCCGCCGTGCCGACGACTATGTCAGAGCACGTGCGCTTCGCCGTCCTGTACATCCTGCCGATCGAATCTTCCGGCAGGAAAGTGTTTTCTGAACAAAAAACGACGTATTCGCCCGACGCCTCCGCCAACGCAGCATTGAGCGCGTCGGCTCTCTGCCCGCCGCCCGGCTCCGCTATCCTTACGCGCGGATCCGACTCCGCCGCCTGGCGCATGAATTCCTTTACGTATTCCGGTGAATCCATGTCTACGAATATTATCTCCAGATCCTTGAAGGTCTGAGAAAGACACGAGCTGACAGATCCGCGCGGGCCGTCGTGCGCGCCGTACACAGCTGCGATAAGCGAAACGGCAGCATCCGTCTTTTTCATTCGATCGCTCCCCTTGCTTCGGCCTTTGCGAGGCCGGCCGCGACTTCGATGTCGTGCGGATACGTTATTTTCATATTATATGTCTCTCCGCGTACCAGAGCCACCTTCTCTCCGCGAAGAACGAATATCTTCGACGCGTCAGTCAGGTTTTTCTTCTCCTCGGGCTTGAGAGACCCGTACAGATCGCGCAGCTTCGCTGCGTTGAAGCTCTGGGGAGTCTGTGCCTGATACAGGTGCGGCCTGTCCGGTATCGAGGAGATCGTCTCGCCGTCTCTGCTCTCGATTATGGTGTCGGTCGACGGGATGACAGTCGCGCAAGCCCCGAATTCACGCGCGGCCTCGATATTTTCGCGTATTATCCTCTCCGTCACGAAAGGCCTCACAGCATCGTGCGTAACGACGATGGATCCGTCGTCGATACCGCACTTTTTATCGATCAGGTCAAGAGCGTTCATCAGGGACGAATTCCTGTCCGGTCCCCCCGCCGCGACGGCGATCCTCGTCTCGCGCGGCATGTATCTGGCCACTATCTGCTCCGTATACTCCACATAGTCAGGCGGGCACACGACAGCGATCAGATCGAAATCCTCTATCGCCGAAAATTTTTCAAGCGAAAGGATCAGGACGGGTATCCCCCCGAGGCAGATGAACTGCTTCGGGAACCCGGCGTTTTTCATGCGCGTGCCTGTTCCTCCGGCGAGGACAGCCGCGTATACGTTGCTTTTTCCCATAATGCCGGCCTCCTTTTCATGGATCTCGGAGATCTGCTCTGCCGGGGGGACGTGAATATCCCGCTCCCGGCGCTTGCTTTCTCAGGAACGTCAGGACGCTCCCGGCGCTTGCTTTCTCAGGAACGCAAGGACGCTCCCGGCGCCTACTTTCTCAGGAATGCAAGGACCGCTCCCGAGACCTTGTCGACGTCCTCCTGAGTGAGGTAAGGATGCATCGGAAGAGAAAGGACGTTCGAGCATAGTTTTTCGGTCACGGGGCATCCGTAGTCGGCGCCCTCCGGAAGTCCGAATGCGAGCTGCTTATGCATAGGCTTCGGATAGTAGACCATCGACGGGATCCCCTCTGCCTTGAGCGCGTCCTTCAGAGCGTCGCGCTTTGACGGGTCCTTGAGTCTGATCGTGTACTGAGCCCAGCTTGAATAGTATCCTTCTGGGATATACGGAGTATCAAAAAGATCCCCGGCGCCTTCGAATGCCTTATCGTACATCGCGGCCGCCTCTTTTACCTTTTCCAGCTCGTATTCCTTGAACGCCTTGAATTTTACCTGGAGGATCGCCGCCTGGAGGGTGTCGAGCCTCGAGTTCAAGCCGATGCGGACGTTATCGTATTTCATGGCGCCCTTGCCGTGGACCCTGATGGATCTGGCGAGTTCTGCCCACTCGTCGTTATCGGTGAAGATCGCGCCGCCGTCCCCGTAGCATCCGAGCGGCTTTGCAGGGAAGAATGACGTGGTCGATATGTCGCCGAAACTGCAGTTCTTCTTTCCGTTTATGCTGCCGCCAAACCCCTGAGCCCCGTCCTCGAGGAGCAGGAGCCCGTTCTTTTCGCAGACTTTCTTTATCCGTTCGTTATCGGCAGGGAGCCCGAAGAGGTCGACAGAGACGACGGCCTTCAAAGTCACGTCTTTGCGCTCTCTTGCTTTGGCGATTGCCTTTTCCAGTGTGTCGGCGTCGAGGTTGAACGTCCTCTCGTCCACATCGACAAATACAGGCGTGGCGCCGCAATGCGCGACGGTCTCGCCTGAGGAGAAGAACGTGAAGTCAGGCACGAGCACGGCGTCTCCCGGTCCGAAGCCCCATACCATCATGGCCAGCGAGAGAGCGTCCGTGCCGTTTGCGCACGAAACGCAGTGTTTTGCCCCTACGTATTCGGCCAGTTCCTGTTCGAGTTCCGCTACCTGCGCGCCGCTGATGAAGTTGCAGTCGGTCGCGACCTTCTGCATCGCGGCGTCCATGTCTCCCTTAAGGACCTGATATTGCTTCTTTAAATCTCTGAATTCCATTGGTTTCCTCCTGACCCCCTGATCATCTGTAAGTTAATTGCCTATCGACACGCTGTATTGGATGTACCCAGTATATTTTCCGAGAACGGCACTGCCCGAAATGGACAGGGTGTCCGTCATGCGCTTCGCCGTATCAGAACTCAGCCCGGAAAAGACCGGCGGCGTCGTGGCGCTCGCCACCGTCGTAGTGAGCGTATATGTGCCGCTCCCCGAGGCGTATGTGAGCGGACTCACAGTGCTGCTTACCGTGACGGTTTTGCTGCTCGGTCATGTTACAATAATATCATAACTGATCGCGTTGGTTCCTGTCATATTGACTTCACCGACGGGCATATTTTCGAATTTTACCGCTTTAGGGATCGATACGGCGACCGGAATGCTCTTCTGGGCGTACCAGATACTGCTATAATCTTCCGGATCGGCGGTTTTCAAATAGCTGCTGAACTCTGCATTTAGAAATAATCGTTTTAAGTTTCATGATCATTGCCCCCTTATTGATCGTTTCATACCGATCCATTAACGACAATGTGAATATGCCGGCGCGCCACGTTTCATGCGGCGCAGTGTCGGCATGGTCCCGCATTAGTCGGGAACCCGCAGCGGAACGAATATCCGCCTAAACTATTAATATACCCGGCCTTTCTGAAAATATTACAAAATCACTATGTAGTTTTTATGAAGGAGAATTTCGGAGTGAACAAAGCCGCAGTTCTGCGGCTATCATCCCGCTTACCCGATGATCAGCGGTACCAGCACCGGCACGAGCGCCGAAAGTATCACGCCCGAGATAAACGAATATACAGCCGTTCCGCCGGACGTCGATCTCTCTACTATGGGCAGGCACACGTCCATGGCCGCGGCACCCGGCATCGCCACCGTCTCCACATAGCCGACGCGTCGCGCGACCAGCGGTATGAACAGGATGCTCAGCATCTCGCGCAGCACGTTGTGCAGGAACGAAACCGCGCTCGCCTGAACGTATCCGGCGTCCATGATGATCCCGGGCGCGAGAGAGTACCATCCGAAGCCCGCTCCGATCGCCATCAGTTCCTTAAGAGACAGAGGGATGAACAGCCTGCACACCAGCATGCCTGCGAACGTTCCTATGACTATCGCGAGTGGGATGACGAACACCCGCGCGCCGACTCTTTTGAAATTAGCGATGATGGTGCCGTCGAGTCCCAGGTCGGTCCCGACAAAGAACAGAAGTACGCAGAGCCCGACGTGTATCATGAGAGACGCGAAAGAGTTGAATCTCTCATAAGTGCCGAACATCATCACAGCGAACAGGTATCCGTATAGCATCCCGCACGCGACCGCGATGACGATGAAGATCGTCATTTTGTTCACGCGGCTGTCCTTACCGCTTTCGCTATCTTTGCCGGTATCCGCTTTGCTGCCGGACGTTTCGCCGGAGCCCGTTCCTCCGGTGCTCGCTTTAAGTGCGCCAGAGACGTCAGTGTCCCGTCCGCCCGCGCGCTCTCCTGTTTTGTCGATCCCCATCAGGCGACGGGCGACGCTCACAGCCGCCACGGAAAAGGCTATCACCAGTGCGGCCGACAGGAGCGCGTACAGCCCTATCGAGCCCAGATTTCCAGTGACCTCCTCGTTGGAGCCCATCCTCGCGCCCATGCTGAACACGAGGACGACTATCGCCGCGGTCTGCACTTTGCCGGTCCACTTCAGGAGTTCTTTCCTTTCCCTGTACCGCGAGCCGACGAACCAGCCGATCGCCGCCATTATCAGATATATGATCAGATCAAGCATTGCTAATAACTGAGTCCAGCAGACTAAATGTACTGGTCTTCCTGCGAAGTCTTCTTCACCGTTAAGAAAGCGATAATGAACATTATGACGATCAGGACGAAGAACGGCCAGCTCGTTCCGTTCTCATCCGTGGCGATGAAGTCATACAGCCCGTGGATGACGGCCGGGAACACCAGCGCCAGAACACTTGCGGCAGCGCTCTTTCCTTTGTATCCATAATTATCGTATCTCTTCGCGATGCCGTACCACGTTCCCATGAATACGCCGAAGCACGCGTGCCCCGGAACGGCTGTCACGGCGCGGACCAGAGCGGTTCCCATGCCGTATGAGAATACGTACTGGATGTTCTCCCAGAGAGCAAATCCGAGCGAAACAGCCACCGCGTATACGACACCGTCGAACTGGCAGTTGAAATTCGGGTTCTTCCAGGTCTTGATCCTGAGCATCATGTACTTGAAGCCCTCCTCGGAAAGTCCGACGATGACAAAGTACATGAGCACGCGATATGTCAGCGAATCAGGATCCAGTGAGGAGTTGAGGACGTATGAGCCGATCGTCTCGGTGACGAGAGCGCAGAACGTCGAAACGATGCCCCAGAGGACGAGTTTCCAGATCAGATCCGGCGGTTCCTTATCGAGCCTGTCCTTTTTATAGACGTATATGAGCAGGACGATGGCCGGGATCACCGCCGCCGCGATCAGTATCGTGAATGGGTTTACGAATAAAAACATTTAATGCTTCCCTCCGTTTTTGGTTTTCAGAGCAGACGCCCGTACGATCGTTCCGCTTCCGAACTTAGATATGATGTCGTCGACAGTCCTGTCGACCGCGCTGTCCTTTTCCCTGCCGCCGTCGTCAAAGAAAGATATCTGCGACGCTCCTTCCTTATCGAGCTCGGTCAGGGAAACGCCTATGAGCCTCATCGGCTCGCCTTTCCAGAGTTCGTCGAACAAATCAGAACATGTGCGGTAAATCTCGCCCGTGATGTCCGTCGGCCTTTCGAGCATTTTCTGGTGCGATCTGTTTTTAAAGCCCGCGTCGCGCAGCGTGATGCCGACGCAGTACGCTCTGTCTCCGTTTTCGCGCATCCTGCGCGCAACGCTGTCGCAGAGCGCCATTATGACGCCGAGCGCCTCGTCCCTGTCGGAAATGTCCTGTTCGAGCGTCGTCGAGATGTTATATCCCTTTGCGTCTCTGGACGTCAGGGCGAGGGTGTCGTCTCCCTCTCCTCTCGCAAAAGCGAGGATCATCGCTCCAGTACCGGCGCCGACGAGAGATTTTACCACATTCGGGTCGGAATTAGCAAGGTCGCCTATGGTCCTGATATATGCCGCGTTCAGTTTAGCCGACGTCGACCTGCCGACCGAAAAGAGATCGCCGACGGGCAGGGGCCACATCTTTTCCGCCACTTCGTCCGGAAAGATCGTGTGCACCTTATCCGGCTTCTCGAGGTCGGAGGCCATCTTAGCGAGCAGTTTGTTCGTTCCGATGCCGACGTTTACGGTGAAGCCGAGCGTGGTGCGTATCTCGTCCTTCAGACGGGCAGCGGTTTTGACAGCGGCCGTCCTGACGTCGCCCGGTCCGATGCAGCCTGTCATGTCGAGAAAGCATTCGTCTATCGAATATTTCTCCAGGACCGGGGTGTACCGGCGGCAGATGTCCATAAAGGCGCGCGAATTTCGTCCATATAGAGGAAAATCGGGCTTCACAAGGAAGAGCCCCGGGCACTTTCTGAGCGCCATTGAAACGGGCTCCCCCGTTGTTATCCCGAATTTCTTCGCAGGTATCGATTTAGCCAGTATCACGCTGGTGCGCTTCTCGCGGGAGCCGCCGACGGCCGAAGGGATGAGGCGGATGTCCTCTTTCCCCTCGCTCACCATGCGGGCCGCTTCCCATGAGAGGAACGCGCTGTTCACGTCTACATGAAAAATGAGTTTTTCCGGATACCGATCCATGTCACGCCTTTCCACGACGCGCGAGCGGACCGGCCGCCAGACGCGGTCCGCTGCTTAAACGTTTTCGTTCTGACCTGCCGGAGTGTCGGCAGGGGTCTGTTCCTTGATCGAATTAGCAGCACTGAGAAGTTTCGTGCGGAGTTCTCCCTCGATGCGCGTGAGTTCCTGCTCCGCGGCGACTCTCTTCTGGTGTCCCTCGGTCTGGATCTTCACTACGTCGTCCAGCGTCTGGATCAGATCCTGGTTCGTCTTCTTCAGAGTTTCGACGTCTACGATCCCGCGCTCCGAAGCCTTTACGCTCTCGACCGTGGCCTGATGGAGCGCCTCGCTGTTCTTCTTAAGCAGTTCGTTGGTCATATCGGAAACGGCCTGCTCCGCTTTTGCCGCCTGGACCGAATGCTCCAGACCCATCGCGATGACCATCTGGTTCTTCCAGAGAGGGATCGTGTTCACGATGGTCGACTGGATCTTCTCCGCCATCAAAGCGTCCGACGCCTGGATCATCCTGATCTGAGGGCCCGTCTGGAGCGTGATCTGCCTCGTGAGTTCCAGGTCGTAGAGTTTCTTTTCGAAGCGATTGCACTGTTCGGCGAGGTCTTTGGCCGCCTGAGCGTCCTCAGGGAGTCCGGACTGCTCCGCCTTTGACGTGAGCGCCGCAAGTTCCCCGCTCCTCACTTCCTCCAGTTTCTGCTTTCCGGCGATGATGTACATGGACAGTTCCTTGAAGTACGTCTTGTTGATGTCGTACATCCTGTCGAGCATCGCGGAATCCTTCATGAGGGTGCGCTGCCTGTCCTCGAGCTGGTTCTGTATGTCTGTGACGTTGCTCTCTACTTTGCTGTATTTTGCCTTGAGAGCAGTGATGTCGTTCTTTTTCTTTTTGAAGAATGAGAAGAATCCGCCCTTTTCGTCGTCGACGTCGAAATTCTTCAGTTCGGTGACGAGATTAGTTATCATCTTTCCGGTCTCGCCCATGTCGTTCGTCTTGACGTTCATGAGGGCCTTGTCCGAGAAGTCTGATATCTTCTTCTGCGCTCCGGCGCCGTAGTTGATGACCGCATTGACGTCCGTCACGTCTATTTTCTGCACAAAGTCGGAGATCTGCGCCTTTTCCGCCTCGGTAAGCTCAGCGTCCTCTGCGATCTTTGCGAGATTCAGAGCAGAGCCCTGCGTCGTGAGAGAATTGATCTCCTCCTCTTCTGCCTTTTCGGATGTGCCGTCTTTCACCTGCTCCGGAGCTGCCGATTCGTCCGCGCCAAATTCGAGAACCGGCGTCTTCAGTTCGAGATCCTTCAGATCGTCGAGCGTCACTGTTTCCTGTGTTTTGTTCGTTCCGTTTGAGTTGTTGTCCGTCATCTTGATTTCCTCCGTATGATGTCCGTAACAATGATTTGAAATTTAATTATCGTAATTATTTTTATCGTCGGCCGGATCCGGGTCCGGGTCCGGATTTTGATCTTGATCCTGATTTTGAACCTGCTTTGGATCTGAGCCTGTGTCTGGATCAGGATCCTGGCCTGGGTCTGGTGTGCTCATGCGCACCGGATCCCTTGAAAGGCCGTCCTGGGCCATCATGGTCTTCATGACCGAGATGTCCGACATCAGGTCGAGGGATTCGTCCTCGAAAAGGCTGTCAAGCAGGTTCTCAAAGCCGTTGTTTATCGTGTCGATCGCGCTTGAGATCTCGCTCTTTGTCTGGGAGATGTTGCCCTCTATCGAAGGCTGGTTCTCGAGATCAGCGTAGGCGTTGACGAGTTTTTTCGTCGTCGGGAGGTAGTAGTTCATGAACTTGCGGAGCTGGCCCGCGCTCGACGGGTCCTCCTTTACCTTCCTGAATATCTTCTCCACGATCTCCGCCATGCGGTCGAGCTTGTCGCTGACCTCCTCATCCTGTATCAGATCGTTTGCCTTTTTGAGCGAGTCTATGAACTCGTCCCCGTCGCGGAGGACCTTCTTTACCTCCTCGGAGACCTCCATGGAATTGATCTCGTTCTCCTTGCGGTCTTTCATCTCCTGTTCCTTCTGGCTGGCGGCGAGCGTCTCGACGTACTGGTGATAGACCTGAGGGGTGAGCATCAAAGTAGTATACGTGGAGTCAAAGCGCGCGTGAGGCAGGAGGCCCTTTGCCTGCATATTCTTCAGGTCCTTTACGACCTCTTCCTCCGGCACGCCGCTCCTTGCGGAAAGTTCTTTGATTGAAATATATTCGGCGCTTCCTATCGCGCGGCTGTATTTGAAATACCTTTCGTTCAGTTTGGAGGATCTGAATCCGTCAGCAGTGAGTGCGCCAAAGCCTCCCCCTCCGCCGAGGAGGAGTACGGCTCCGAAAATAGTCAGCCCTGTCACTCCGGCGACAGAACCTATGAACAACGAGATCGGGCCTGCGATCGCAACGCCGCATATGCCCATTATCCCGAGGACCTTCTTTGCGATCGGGGTCACCGTGCTCGGTTTATTCGTCGTGAACGGCGTGATCTGGTTCCGCGGGCGCGCCGCAGGGGAGCGTCCCGAAGCGCCGTAAGGCCTAGGGTCGACTTTATATGTATTTCCCGTATACGTATTTCCCGTTTCCACGTTCCACGGATTAGTCGAATAATACCGGGTCCCGCCCTGATGAGGCGTCCTGGCGTCGGTGAACGCACCGACGAAGCCGTTCATCTGCTGTTTGATGTCATCCGCCAGACCTTCGTAGCGGCCGTTTTCGACGGCACGTGTAACGGTGTTCAGGATATTTCCGCATGAATTGATAAGATCGTCAAAATCGCTCATTGTGAACCTTTCGGTGCAAAGCAAAAAACCTACGATCACATTATATCATAAAGGCACCGCCGGTGGCAGTGCCTTATACGTTCACTCAGACGTTCTTTTTTACCCACTCGCGGACGAACGAGATGAATTCCTTCGTCTGCCCCGAGAGCTGCTGTTCGCTCTTGACGCCGATGCTTATGGTCCTGCTCTCGCCTGACTTCAGAGGTCTGATGGCGATGTTCCTGGAACTCTTTGCGACGAGCATCTGCGGAAGGATGCTGACGCCGAGATCCTTCTCTATCATCGCAACTACCGCGTAGTCGTTCACCTCGGAGAATCTGACGGCCGGCTTCACGTTATGTTTGACGAAAACGTCGTTGATCTCCTTAGTTTTGGTCGAGATGCTGTCGGCGAGTTCGATGTACGGGAACTGGGCCAGTTCCTCGACTGTGACGGACGATTTTTTTGCCAGCGGGTGCCTGGCCGGGAGGACCGCGACGAGCGGGTCCTTATACAGGTCGTACGTGTCAAACGGGAATTTATCCAAACCGCTGACAAAAGCACAGTCCGCTTCTCCCGACTTTATCATCGACACCGTCTCGTCTTCCGTCCCGTGCAGGATCTGGAAATCGACCTTAGGATGATGCTTGAGATAGTCAGCGAGGATGCCCGGAAGCCACTGGACCGAGACGGACGTGAAGGCGACGACTCTGATGAGGCCGGAGTCAAGTCTCTGCAGTTCGTTAAGTTTGTTCTCCATGGCGGAATACGCCTGGCAGATCTCCTCGAAAAACGGGATCATTTCCTTTCCGTCCGAAGTAGGATACGCGCCGCTCTTGTCCCGGACAACGAGTTTGAGACCGCATGAACTCTCGAGCGCGTTTAAAAGATGCGTTATACCCGACTGGGTATAGCCGAGTTCTTCCGCAGCCTTTGTCAGGTTGCCAAGTTGGATGGTCTTCAAAAAAGCCTGGTATTGCGATAAACTCATTGCTTCCTCCAATCCTGATGACGTGAATATTCATAATATTAGTATTTTTATTATACATGATACTTCGTTTCGGCACAATAAACATTTGAATTCCTAATGAAATTTAAGAAATTTTTATGATTTACAGCAGAAAACGTCATCAAAATTGAAAATAGTTATTTTCCGGCCCGCCGTTGTGAAGAAAATTTTATTATGCCTGAACAGGCGGAACTGTTTGTGATATATTCGTGGAAAGAAAAGGGGGAATTTAGGATGAAGAATAATAATGACACTCTCCGCTATGGCGGCCAGACGCCATAGCACGGAACGGGCGGCGACTTCCTGTCGCTGGCGCTCCTCGCTTCCGCGGGGTTCGCTTTCGAACTGCTTCTGGTTTATCTGATCGAGCCTGCCGTCGGGATAAAAACGGATGATATGACGACGGCGCAGAATATCATTCACTGGCTTGTCACGAGCGCTGTCTGGTTCGCGGTCGGGATGCTGCTTATTCGGGAAGCGAAGAAAAAATACGGGTTCGACGTTTTCGCACGCGGCAGGAAAGTTGGCGTTCCCGGCATAGTCGGCGCGATCGTATGCGTCGCGGTCATGGCGTTCAGCCAGTATCTGGACTGGGGAGGGTTCAAGCCCGCTCTGGAATTCGAGCGCCTCGGCGCGGTCAAATTCATATTCCAGTACGTCTATTATTTCTTCGAAACATTCCTGCGGTCCCTGGTGATCATTTTCGGGCAGAAGGCTTTCGAACTCTGGTTCAAAAATGAAAAGATCCCTTACGGAGGGATCGTCCTGGGCCTGACGTGGGGCCTGGGACATATCCTGTCAAAGGGAGACCTCGCGATCGGCCTGCTTACCGTGGCGAGCGGGTTTTTGATGGGCGCGTCGTACCTGATAGTCGGGCGCGATTACCGCAAAGCCCTGCCGCTGCTGTACGTGATGTTTGTGATATGAGGCGGCGCGCTGCGCCTTGCGCTCCGGGCGGGTGTGATGCGCGCTGCGCCTTGCGCTCCGGCGCGGGTGTGATGCGCGCTGCGCTCCGCGCTCCGGCGCGGGTTTGATGCGCTGCGCTCCGCGCTCCGGCGCGGGTTTGATGCGCGCTGCGCTCCGCGCTCCGGCGCGGGTTTGATGCGCTGCGCTCCGCGCTCCGGCGCAGTATATATGCCCTTCCGGCGTTTAACGTCAAGGCAATAAAATGTGCGCAATAGATTCATATGATATGTTGATGATAACCTATAGGGAACATCGCGGCTCCGGAAGACCGGGGCCGCGATGTTTCAGTCGATCAAATGATCCTCGTTTCTGTAGAAGAACAAAGCAAGTGCCAGCATGTCTGCAGAACCTCCCGGATTGATGTTTCTGTCGATCAGTTCTCTGTCGAAATCCAGGAGCGCCTCGGCCCGATCCGCTCCGGAGAGGCGCGCAATCCGCGAGGCGCCGGCCTGCACGAACGCCAGCCCGTCCTCTCCCGCGCGGTAAAGGACGTTCGTGTCGGCGGCAACGCTCATGATTGCGAGCAGCGCGGCCGTGGCGTCGCCGCCGGAAGCGCGGAGCGCTTCCAGGCCGGCCCTGGCGTCGGCGAAGCCGCAGACCGCCTCGGCCCTCGCGCCTCCGGCGCCATACAGCCTTGCCACTTTCTGACCGTGCGTTTCGGACCCCGGTTCGCCTCCGGCGCCATACAGCCTTGCCACTTTCTGACCGTGCGTTTCGGACCCCGGTTCGCCTCCGGCTATACCACGTTTCTCAGTTTCGCGGTTATCTCCCTTGTATTCGCACTCTGCCCGAGAATACTCGGCGAGTGTTTTTGCGATTTCCGATGAGACGCTGAATATGTCACCGCCGTTCACGAGTATGTGACCGAGTGCGGCACAGACGATCCCGAACGCGTAGATCGCTCCTTTATGCGTGTTCACACCGCCTGTGACGCTGAACATCGCCTGCTCGGCTTCCTTGCCGATGCGGATCAGCTCAGCTGCGCAGCGCCGGGTTTCCTCACTGCGCGCATCATCATAACGCGCATCACCGCAGTGCGCACCGTCACCGCATAGCGGATCTTCCCCAACCGCTCCGGAGGAGGCTGCCACGCCGCCGCGCGGCGCGTTTCCTTCGCAGCGCGCATCACCATAATGCGCATCAGCGCAGCGCGCACCGTCACCGCATAGCGGATCTTCCCCGGCCGCTCCGGAGGAGGCTGCCANNCGCGTTTCCTTCGCAGCGCGCATCACCGCAGCGCACATCGCCATAACGCGCATCACCATAACGCGCATCACCGCAGTGCGCACCGTCACCGCATAACGGGTCTTCCCATTCCATTCCGACGCGGGCACAGTCTGCGAAGTAGGGAGATATTGCTTCGGCGCTTCTCTCCAGCATCGGGAGGTCCATGTCGTTGTTCGCGCCGCTGTTGTTACGGTCCACCAGGCCCGGCTTCGGCGTCAGGCGGGCTTCGTCCAGGAGGCTCTGCTCCGCGGAGCGGGCTATGGTGCGGCAGGCGGCGTCCTTCAGCAGAGCGAGCGTCGCCGCCTTCACGGCCGGCAGGCCGTGCGCCCTGCTCCTGGCGCACTCCGCGGCAGGGCGGCCGCACACCAGGCACTTTCGCGGCTCGCGGCGGGAGATCTTCACGCCGTCGGTCCCGATGACGTCGACGTCCAGCAGCCTGCCTCCCGGCAGAGACTCCTCCAGTGCCACGCATTTCGATTTCAAAATATCGGGATCCAGATCATAAGAAAACAGAGCCTCGTCGCCTGTCTTCGCTTTGGTGATCTCACAGGCGGCCGGCTCGCCGAGCGTCCCGCGTATCTCGCGCACGGCGCCGTCGAAAACGTATTCCGAGAGAGAAGTCCGCTTCACTTCCCCCGCGATGTTCATGGTAAATGAGACGAGAGGAAAGCCGTGCTCGCCGATCATCCTCCGCTGCCTTTCGGCGCGCTCGTCGCGGGCGCGGACCACATCGGCTACGTCGACAGGTTCAGGCCTTATCATAGTCCCGGTACGTCCTCTCCTGACTGCCAGCGGTTGATCTTATCCAGATGCTCGACGTTCGCCTCGCTGTTCTCGCCGACACAGGCGACCATCAGATACCTGTCGTTCACCTTGTCGTAGATAAAGCGCTTCAGGAGCGAAAATCCGGTTATCTCGCCCGTGTGGCTGACGTGGGTCCTCGGCCCCGTGCACGGGTGCAGATGCCCGTTTATCAAAATATGCGAGTCGTCGTGGTACTCGATGGGAACGTCTTTGTGGATTATCGCCCGCACACCCTCCTCGAGGCTGACCAGGTCGATGTCAGGCGGCGTGTCGTCGAACGCCAGGATGAAGCCGTGGTGGATGTCGTCGTGCGTGCACGTGTTTATCAGTTCATTCGGCATGCAGAATTCGCAAAGGTCTTCGGAGGTGTGCGCCATGAGCCTGTATTTCAGCGAGTTATACGCCTGCTCCTTAATCTCGTCCGGGTACGGCCCGAAAAGATTAGGCCGCGAGATCACGATCTCCTCGCCCACCCCGATGAGAAGGTCCGCGTTCCTGCGCAGGAACGGATAGATCATGTCGAAATGCTCTATGACGACGCGCTTTCCGCGGGAGATCGCCATCTGCACCGCGTCCGCCAGCACAGGCAGCTGCGTGAACCCCTGCTCGAACCTGACGTCCATGTGATACGTGTGCGGCGTAAAGAACCCCGACTCGTCCTCCTGATGCAGGATCGGCAGCGGCCTGACGTTCACGCCCTCGTCGTCGTTTGTAAGTTCGAGCCCCGGGAACATTCCTTTTATCAAAGCGCTCTTTCCGGAGCCGGCTTCGCCGATCACGCCGATAAGCTGATCGAACGGCGAAAGATAGCCCTGCGCGATGCGCATGCCAACGTCGTATATCCTCGCTCTGCCGCGCGGCGCGAAATAACTGCTCTCTATGTGATTGTTGAGCCTGTTGCTGAAATTCATCCTTCGTTCCTTTCCGCCGAGGAAGCCCTCGCCTTCAGATATTCGTACGTCACGGGCGGGACGAGTTCCCGCACCTTTTCTGTTTCGCCTTTCATGAACAAAGCCCTGACCTCCGACGCGCTGACCGCCCTTCCGCCGGCCATAGTCCTCTCGATCTCCCGGAACGCGACCCCGCGGCGCGGCAGAGCCTCGCTCATGGTTTTGTTGTAGTTCTCCGTCAGGCGCGAGAACGGTTCTGTCCCCGCGTATCTGTCCGTTATGCCGAAAGCCGGCACGAAATACCGGCAGAATATCTCTATGTCCAGGCCGCACTTAGCGTCCGCGGCGCGGTCCCTGTCTTTCAGGAAATACGTCGGGAACGTGGCCTGCGAGACCAGATACGGCCCCGTCGGATCCACCGTGACGTTCGGTATGTGCTTTGTTCCCTCGCGCACGAGCGCGATCCTGTCCGCCGCCGGGAACGTCCCCTCATCCTCCGAGACCACGAAGACGCAGAACGCGTCGCATTCCGCCGCCCCTTTTTCGATCAAAGCCAGATGCCCGAGGGTGAACGGATCCGCGTTCATCACCGCCGCGCCGATCTTAGCGCCGCCGGCCGGCTTATCCAGAGACGCCACGAACTTCTCCGCCCCGCCGCGCACGTTTTCCATCAGAAGCACGTCTCTCGTCTCCGCCACGTCAAAGAACAGCAGCCCGCCGAACAAAGCCCTGTTTGACGGCTTTGTATAGAGGAAGAGATGCTCTATGCCGTGCTCCGAGGCGTCCTTAACGAGCTCGGTCATGAGTTTTCCCGTGAGGTCCTCGCCGCGCATGCCCGGGTCGACAGCCAGATATTTCAGTATGGCGCCGCTCCTGCTGCCCGCCGCGATCAACCTGCCCGCCGCGCCAGGTGACGCGATCCTCTGCACCGCGTCCGGTGACGCGATCCTCGGCGCCGCGCCAGGTGACGCGATCCTCTGCGCCGCGCCCGATGATGAGATCAGCGGCGCGGACCCGTCTCTGATCAGCACCGTCAGTTCTGGTTCGTCTTCGATTGTAAGCCCGGCGCCGGAGAGGAATTCCTCCCACTCGCGCCTGGCCGCCCCCTTCAGGGGTCTTCCGTACTCTATATCCATAGTTATCAGTAGTATACCATGACCGCCGCGCTAAAACACCACACGTCGCTCTGCGTCACGCGAAAAAACAAAATTCGCCGGATCCCGCATCCGCTATGGAAATTGTTACATTTGTATTATATAATAAAACCAAATTGATATAATACACATGCGTGAAATATTGATACACATCGAAACGGAGGGATCGTAAGATGGCAATAATCGTCAGGAAGGCGTCCGCCGGAACGCTTGAGTCCAGCGACGCGTACGTGGAGATCGGGCCCGGGACCGGGAACGGCGTCGAACTCGATCTGGAGTCCGTCGTAGTGAAACAGTACGGCGATCAGATCGAAGCGACGGTAAAGAGCGTCCTGGATCAATTCGAAGTGACGGACGCTGAGGTAAAGGTCGTCGACCGAGGAGCGCTCGACTGCGTCATCCGCGCGCGCGTCGAGACCGCGATAATGAGAGGGGAGGAATAACATGCGCCGTTCGATGCTTTTCATACCGGGCAACACGCCTAACCTGCTCATAAACGGCAGCCGCCTCGGAGCGGACGCCGTCATTTTTGACCTGGAGGACGCCGTATCTCCGGCGGAAAAGGACTCCGCCCGGGTCCTCGTCCGCAACACGATGAAGTACCTGGACTACAGCGGCATAGAGACCATCGTCCGCATCAACTCCATCGACACCGAATACTGGAAGAAAGACCTCGATACGGTCATGGAGCAGAGACCGGACATCATCATGCTTCCTAAATCGGGCAAGGCAAGCGACGTCGAGACCGCGTCCGCCTACATGAGCGAAGTCGAGAAACGCCTCGGCCTTCCGGACGGCACGGTAAAACTCATGCCGCTCATCGAGACTGCCCTCGGCCTGCAGAACGCATATGAGATAGCCTCCGCGTCCCCTCGCGTCACCGCGATATTCCTCGGCGCCGAGGACCTCACCGCAGACCTCCGCTGCAAGAGGACTAAAGAAGGACGCGAGATCGACTACGCCAGGAGCCGCATGGTCGCATGTGCCAGAGCGGCCGGAGTGGATGTCTACGACACGCCTTTCACCGACGTGAACGACGACGAAGGCATCTACACCGACGCCGCGTACGCTAAGTCGCTCGGGTTCACCGGAAAGGCGAGCATCTCGCCGCGCCACGTAGAGGCCATAAACGAGGTGTTCAGCCCGTCGCAGAAGGACATCGACTACGCCTACGAGGTGATGGACGCGATCAAGACCGCTAAAGAGCAGGGCCGCGGCGCCATCGCCCTTCACGGGAAGATGATAGACGCCCCTATAGTCGCCCGCGCCCGTCAGACGATCGAGGCAGCCGAAAAGCTCGGCCTCGCCAGACATTAACAGGCATCCTGCAAGGAAAGGCGGTATCAGAAAATGAATAATAAACTCGTAAGATCCCTCCGCGAAGCGATACAGGCCACTGGCCTGAAGAGCGGAGACACCATATCGTTCCACCACCATCTGAGAAACGGCGACTATGTCCTGAACATGGTCCTGGATGAGATCGCAGACATGGGCATCCGCGATCTGACGGTGAACGCAAGTTCCCTCTTCGACTCGCAGGCGCCTCTCATCGAACACATAAAAAACGGCGTCGTGAAAAAGATCATCACCGACTATATGTCCGGCGGCATCGGACACGCCATCTCCGGCGGCGTCATGGGCGAGCCGGTACAGTTCCGCACTCACGGCGGACGGGCGAGCGCCATCGAAGACGGCACGACGCCTGTCGACGTCGCTTTCATAGCGGCCCCTTCCGCTGACCCTATGGGGAATCTGACCGGAAAGATCGGAAAGTCGGCCTGCGGCAGCCTCGGGTACGCTTTTGCCGACGCGATGTACGCAAAGCGCGTAGTCGCCATCACCGACAACCTCATGCCTTACCCTATGACCGAATGGTCGATCCCGGAGAACTATGTCGATTACGTAGTGGAGGTCGACGCCATCGGCGACCCGAACGGCATCGTCTCGGGAACCACTAAGATCACCCGCGACCCGGTGGGCCTCGTGATAGCAAAGCGCGCCGTCGACGTGATTTGCGCCTCCGGCCTGCTGAAGGACGGCTTTTCGTTCCAGACGGGCGCGGGCGGCGCGACGCTGGCCGCGGCAAAATTCCTGAAGGACGTCATGCTCCGCGACAATATCAAAGGAAGCTTCGGCTTGGGCGGCATCACGGGCTACATGGTCGACATGTTAAACGACGGATGCTTCCAGTCACTGCTCGACGTGCAGTGCTTTGATCTGAAGGCCGTCGAGTCGATACGAACCAATCCGAAACACCGCGAGATCAGCGGCATGCAGTACGCGGGGCCGGGATCCAAGAGTTCCGCCGTCGAGAGCCTGGACGTCGTCCTGCTCGGGGCGACTGAGGTCGACACGGACTTCAACGTGAACGTGCACACCGATTCAAACGGCCTCATCATGGGCGGCTCGGGCGGCCACACCGATACGGCGGCAGGCGCGAAACTGGCCATGATACTGGCTCCGTTCTTCCGCGCGAGGCTTCCTTTGGTGACCGACCGCGTCACGACCATCTCCACGCCGGGGCGCGACATCGACGTCGTGGTCACTCAGGCCGGGATCGCCGTCAATCCAAAGAATGAAGAACTGGCCGAACGCCTTAAGAGCGCAGGTCTCCCGATCCGCAGCATAAGCGAACTGAAGGCCGAGGCCGAGAGCGTCACGGGAGTGCCGAAGCGCCCTGTCCACGGGGATAAAGTAGTCGCCGAAGTCATCGGCCGTGACGGCGAGGTGCTCGATAAGATCTACAACGTAGAGAAATAGCATTTTCAGGAGGACACTTATGCGAGAAATCGAAGCGAGCCGGATAACGGAAGCGGTCGCACGCATGTGCGAAGACGCTAATCGGAACCTTCCGGCCGACGTCAGAGACCGCATCCGCGAAAGCCGCGAAAACGAACCGTGGCAGCCGGCGTGCGAGATCCTGGACAGGATAATAGAAAACTTCGAAACGGCGGGCAGCGAGAAACTCCCGATATGTCAGGACACCGGAGCGGCCTGCGTGTTCCTGGAGATCGGCCAGGACGTCCACGTGGCCGGTGGCGACGTGACCGAAGCGGTGAACGAAGGCGTCAGGCGCGGCTATTCGGAAGGATACCTCAGAAAATCCATCGTCCGCGACCCGCTGGACCGCGTGAACACAGGCGACAACACGCCCGCAATGATCACCTTTGATATAGTGCCGGGCGATAAGCTGAAGATCACGGTCGCTCCGAAGGGATTCGGCAGCGAGAACATGAGCCGCATCAAAATGCTGAAACCGTCGGACGGTGTCGAAGGCGTAAAGGATTTCGTCATCGAGACGGTCAGGGAGGCAGGACCTAACCCGTGCCCTCCGATAATCGTCGGGGTAGGCGTCGGCGGCACGTTCGACAAAGCAGCGCTCCTGGCAAAAAAAGCCCTGCTGCGCCCTGCCGGGCAGCATAACCCGGTACCGTTCTACGCGGATCTGGAGAAAGAATTGCTTGATGAGATAAATGCGCTTGGCATAGGGCCTCAGGGGTTCGGCGGCAGGACGACGGCTCTGGCGGTGAGCATAGAGCAGTTCCCTACGCACATCGCGGGACTGCCGGTCGCAGTGAACATCAACTGCCACGTTACGCGCCACGAAACGGAGGTGCTGTGATGTTAGAGAGACTTGAAAACGGAAAGATCCGCGTGACCGCCCCTTTCTCGCGCGAGGACGCACGCGCCCTGCGCACAGGCGACAGCGTTTTGATCTCAGGTGTGATCTACACGGCTCGCGACGCCGCTCATAAGCGGATATGCGAAGCGATCGCCAGCGGAGAGGAAACGCCTTTCGACCTGCGCGATTCCGTGATATATTACGTCGGCCCCACTCCCGCTCAGCCGGGAAGACCTATCGGCTCAGCCGGCCCGACCACGTCATACCGCATGGACGCCTACAGTCCGACTTTGATCGAGCGCGGCGAGACAGGCATGATCGGCAAGGGGAAGCGTTCGCCGGAAGTCATAGACACCATGAAAAAGTGCGGGGCGGTGTATTTTGCCGCCATAGGAGGCGCGGGAGCGCTGCTGGCGCACTGCGTAAAGAAGGCCGAAGTCATCGCCTACGAGGACCTCGGCGCCGAAGCGGTCAGACGCCTGGAAGTGGAGGACCTCCCGGTCACGGTCGTCATCGATTCGGAAGGCAGAAACCTCTACGAGTCGGGCCCGAAGGCATACCTGGATTCGCTGAAATGACGCGCGCGCAGGCGCAATAGGAAAGAGGCGCCCGTGCCTGCGCTATAGGAAAGAGGCGCCCGTGCCTGCGCCGGGGCGAGGTGAAATTTATGTCAGAACATGAAAACGACGATAAAAAGCGCATACGCGAATTATACCGCGTCGACACGTCTCTGGACATCCCGATCTACCGTCAGATAGTGGACGTCATTACGGCCGACATCAAGAGCGGCAGGCTCCCCGCCGGGACGCAGCTTCCGACGGTCCGCGACCTGGCCGACTCGCTGGGCATAGCGCGCGGGACCATAAAGCGCTCATACGACGAACTGGAGAGCATCGGGATCGTCGAAAAGATCCGAGGCCGTGGCACATTCGTAAAGTTCGTGCCCGCCAGTTCCGAGAGCCGCAAAGACCGCGCCATGGCTGCCATCGACACGATGTTCGACGAACTGGAGTCGATGGATCTGCCGATGCAGGAGATAGAGATATTCCTCAGGCTGAAACTGAAAGAGCGCGAGGCTGACACGGAAAAAGTCAAAGTCGGCATCGTCGACTGCAATCCCGAAGTCCTGCTGCAGATAGACGATCAGCTCAGGGATCTGGGCGGCATCGACATCTACACGTACGTCCTGGACGACGTCAGGAGGTATCCGTATAAACTGGGCGAGGACATGGATCTGATCGTGACGACGATAAAGCACGCTGAAGAACTTTCGTCCATCGTGTCCCAGTCGGGTAAGATAGCAAAAATAGCCCTGACGCTCATGCCCTCGGCCATATCAGGCATCGTAAAACTGAAAGAAGGAAGCCGCGCCGCCATACTCTGCCAGAGCGAGCGTTTCGCGGCTATGATATCGACTGCTCTCTGCGATTACGGCGAGGGCGTCACAGCGCTTCAGCCTGTTTTGTTCAGAGAGCCTTCGGGACTCGCAAAAGCGCTTAGGAGCGCGGACGCTCTGATAGTCCCGGAGAAGTACGAAAAACTCGCGGACGCGGAGACGCTTATGAAGATTGATAAGTTCTCCGAGAAGCATCCTCTTGTCGTCTGCGGCTACCGCATCGACGCAGGATCTTACGTATATCTGAAGGATAAGGTCGAACGCCTGAGGAACTCCAAGGGCCTGCGCTGAATCAAAATCGAATTTCCATCACAGCAAAAGGGCAGCCGTCAGACTGCCCTTTTTGATCTTCCTCATATAGTGGAAGTACTGTTTTATTTGTCCGCCCCTTTTCTCTTCCTGATCACGCCTAATGCGGAACCTGCCGCGGCCAGCATCAGGACGATCCAGAGAGACGTCTGACTGCTGTCTCCAGTCTTAGGACTTCCTGAATCCGGCTTCGACGTATTGCCGCTGTCCGGCTCCGTCGTTCCGGTCGCCGCGATCTCGACTTTCTCGACATATGCGCACTTCGTGCAGGTGCGCTGTTTTTCGCCCTTCGCCTTCGCGGTCGGCTGCTTCGTCACGGTCCAATCTCCGAACGCACACTCCTCGGTTTCCTTGTAGCCGCAGGCAGTGCATTCATGCGTGTGGCTGCCGGTGTGTACCCAATCGCCGAACTTGTGTGCTTCAACGCCCGATTTCGCTCCGCAGCGGCTGCAGGCATGCCAGTGGCTGGTGCCGTCGAAAGTCCGGTCGTCAGAGAAATCATGGCCGAGAGCCGCCGTCTCCGCGTCTTTGTAAGTATCCCCGCATCTCTTGCAGGTATGCGTCGTATAGCCCTTCTCGGTGCAGGTCGGCGCGGTGACCGTGTCCTCATATTGATGACTGCTGTAGGCAGGGATACGGATTTCCGCGTCCGAAACCACGTTCTTCCCCTCTTCGTCGCTGAATTTCATGCCGCATCCGCTGCACTCCCAGTACTCGATATTAAAAGTAAACCTTTCGTATTTTTTCTACCATACCCCGTGGCGTCTGTCACTATCACTTCTGACAGTAACGAATATCCTCGCGAAAAATATTTTCTCATCGGACCGCAAAGCGGTTTTTTAACTCATTGACTTTTGATATAGTCCAGAGTAGTATGTAGATATATATCAAAGCCCATACGGCTTAAATCTCATCCATTTAAGGAGAACCATCTGATGAGCGAAGACAGGAAAAAGAAAGTCTTAGTCATAGGAGTCATCGGCGCCGACGTACACGCTGTCGGCATCAGGATCCTTCATCATTCTTTCGAGGAAGCCGGATTCGAGGTCATCGATCTGGGCGTCATGGTCTCGCAGGAAGAATTCATCAACGCCGCGATAGAGTCCGACGCCGACGCCATCCTCATCTCTTCCCTCTACGGCCAGGGCGAGCTCGACTGCCGCGGCATGAGGGAAAAATGCGATGAAGCGGGACTTAAAGGCATCCCGCTCTTCGTCGGAGGAAACATCGTCATCGGAAAACAGAAATTCGAGGACGTCGAGAAGCGTTTCAAGGACATGGGCTTCACCCGCGTCTTCCCGCCGGGGACGCCTCCGGAGACGACCATCGAAGCGCTGCACGAGGTCCTGGGTGACTGACGATGAAACCTGTCCTTCTCATCGATTTTGGAAGCACATATACTAAACTCACCGCGGTAGATCTGGAAAGCGAACGTATCCTCGGCACTTCTCAGGCATACACCACCGTCAGCACGGACATAAACGACGGCCTGCGCAAGGGGCTTGCTTTGCTGGAGGAAAAGACCGGAAAGCTCGATTTTGCCGACACATACGCGTGCTCTTCGGCGGCCGGCGGTCTTAAAATGATCACCAGCGGTCTCGTGCCGGAACTCACCTCCGAAGCGGCTAAACTGGCCAGCCTCGGCGCAGGCGCAAAAGTCACGCGCGTATATTCGTACGAACTGACAGAGGACGACGCCGAAGACATTAAACGGGCAAAGCCCGACATCCTGCTCCTCGTGGGCGGCACGGACGGCGGAAATAAGGACTGCATCCTCAGCAACGCGAAGACTATAGCGACGATCCCACCTGAATTTCCCGTGGTCGTCGCCGGAAACCGGAACGCCGCCAGAGAATGCGAGCGCATCCTGAAAGACGCCGGCTTCGAGGTCATCGTCTGCGAAAACGTCATGCCTAAGTTCGGCACGCTGAAGATCGAGCAGACTCAGAAGACCATCCGCGACATCTTCCTGCGCCGCATCATACAGGCAAAAGGCCTCACGCAGGCCTCTTCCCTTCTCTCAGACATCATGATGCCGACCCCGTCGGCCGTCCTTCAGGCCATGAAGACTCTGGCCGAGGGAACTAAAACCGAGAGCGGCATAGGCGACCTGGTAGCGGTCGACGTCGGAGGCGCGACGACAGACGTGTATTCCATGGCGTACGGCAAGCCCGCTCAGATGAACACCGTGTTCAAGGGGCTCCCCGAGCCATACGCTAAGCGCACGGTCGAGGGCGACATCGGCATGCGCTACAGCATCCACGGCATCGCGGAGGCCGCGGGTATCGAAAGGATCGCCGAACTTTCAGGGCTGACGGAGGAAAGAGCTTCCGAGCTCATCGATTATCTCGGAGAGCACACGGACGTTCTCCCCGACGGAGACAACGAACTCGAGGCCCTCGACTACGCCCTCGCCTCCTTGGCGATCGAGACCGCAGTCGCCCGCCACGCCGGCAGAATAGAAGAAGCGTATACCCTCGCCGGACTCACATACGTACAGACGGGCAAAGACCTGCGCGACGTAAAGAAGCTGATCGTCACCGGCGGAAGCCTCATCAGGACCAGGCGCACAGAAGAGATCGCGGCGCACGCCTTTTACAGCAAAGCGCAGCCCGAATCCCTCAGGCCCGTTTCTGCCGACATACTGATAGACAGAAGTTATATCATAGCCGCGATGGGGCTGCTCTCCGTCCACTACCCGGACACAGCCCTTCGAATAATGAAAAAGGAGTTTGAGATACATGGACGTGAAGAATAAGAAGATCCCGGAAGGAGAGTTCTTCAAGCTGCGCAGCGAGGTTTTGGCGCAATGGCCTACCGGCAAAGACGTAGACCTGGAGGAATCCTTCGCGTATCATAAGGCGATGCCGAAAGAGCGTATCTTCTCCGCCAAACTGCTCGACGCGAAGAAAAATCACAAGACTCTTATACAGCCTCGCGCCGGCGTTCCGGTACTCGAAGAGCATATCAAGCTGATGCAGTACCTCGAGAAAGAAGGTCAGGCAGATCTGCTCCCGACGACGATCGACAGCTACACGCGCCAGAACAGATACGAAGAGGCCGAGAACGGTCTTTCAGAATCGATCAGGCTCGGGCGCGCTATGATGAACGGCTTCCCTGCCGTCAACCACGGCGTCGCAAAGTGCCGCCAGGTCATCGAAAGCGTGAACACTCCGATACAGATAAGGCACGGCACGCCTGACGCGCGCCTCCTCACGGAGATAACGTACGCCGGCGGCTTCACCAGTTACGAAGGCGGAGGGATCTCGTATAACCTCCCTTACTGCAAAGACGTCCCTATGGAGAGGACGATCACCGACTGGCAGTACGTGGACAGGCTGACCGGACTGTATGAAGAAAACGGCGTCTCCATAAACCGCGAGCCGTACGGCCCGCTCACCGGGACGCTGGTTCCGCCTTGCATCTCTCACGCGGTAGCCATCATCGAAGCGCTCCTTGCGGCTGAACAGGGCGTAAAGAACATCACGGTCGGCTACGGCCAGTGCGGGAACCTCGTCCAGGACGTCGCGGCCGTAAAAACGCTTGAGGAACTGACTGACGAATATCTGGAAAAATACGGATATACCGACGTGAGCGTGACCACCGTCCTCCACGAATGGATGGGCGGCTTCCCTGCTGACGAAGCCATGGCGTTCGCGGTCATATCTTCCGGCGCGATCGCGGCCTCCCTCGCCAAAGCCACGAAGGTCATCGTAAAGAGCCCTCACGAGGCGGTCGGCATCCCGACGATGGAAGCGAACGCAGAAGGTCTGCGCTGCACTAAGCAGGCGGTAAATATGATGGCGGATCAGGATCTTAAGTCTGACAGGCTGGAGGCGGAGAAAGACGTCATCCGCCGCGAGACCAGGGCTATAGTGGATAAGAGTTTCGAGCTCGGAGAAGGCGACATAGCCCTCGGAGCGTGCAGAGCCGTCGAGGCGGGAGTAATCGACGTGCCGTTCGCGCCTTGCAGGGCGAACGCCGGCAAGATGTACCCGTGCCGCGATAACAACGGAGCCGTCAGGATCCTCGAGATCGGCAATCTCCCGTTCGATAAGGAACTGAAGGATTTCCACCGCGCAAAGATCGAGGAGCGCGCAAAGGCGGAGCACAGGTCTCCGTCGTTCCAGATGCTCATAGACGACGTCTACGCGATCGGCAAAGGCCGTCTCGTCGGGCGTCCGAGGAAATAGAGGAAACATACGACATACAGGAGGCAATAATGAAAATCGTAGACATCGTCTGCTCACCGGGCAGAACAGGTTTTTACTTTGACGATCAGCGCGCCATTAAGAAAGGCGCAGGCCACGACGGCGTATTCTACGTCGGAGACCCTGTTACGGAAGGGTTTACTTCGGTCCGCATGGCGGGCGAATCCATCTCCGTCATGATCATCCTCGAGGACGGCCAGATCGCGTACGGCGACTGCGCGGCTGTCCAGTATTCTGGCGCGGGCGGCAGAGACCCTCTCTTCCTCGCAAAGGACTTCATCCCTATCATCGAAAAATACATCAAGCCGGTCCTCGTAGGCCGCGAAGCCGATAACTTCAGGCAGCTGGCGCATGACGCCGAGGCTGTCCAGGTGGACGGCAAAAGGCTCCACACAGCGATCCGCTACGGCGTTTCGCAGGCTTTGCTGGACGCTGTGGCAAAGGCAACCGGCCGCCTCATGTGCGAGGTAGTCGCTGACGAGTACGGATGCGAAGTCTCGGACAAGCCTATACCGATCTTCACCCAGTCAGGCGACGATCGCTACGACAACGCGGATAAAATGATCATCAAAGGCGCTCAGGTGCTGCCTCACGCTTTGATAAACAACGTCGAGACGAAGCTCGGCAGAAACGGCGAGAAACTGGCCGAGTACGTCGCGTGGCTCCGCGACAGGATCCTTAAGTTCCGCTCGGACGACAGCTACAGCCCTGTCCTCCACATCGACGTGTACGGAACGATCGGTCAGATCTTCGGGAACAACAATTACAAAGCGATGGCGGACTACATCCAGAAGCTCGGTGAGATCGCAAAGCCTTTCCACCTCCGCATCGAAGGCCCTATGGACTGCGACACGGACCGCGCTGCTCAGATCGAAGCCCTCGCGGGCCTTACCGCCGAACTCGACAGGCGCGGGTGCGACGTGGAGCTCGTGGCCGACGAGTGGTGCAACACGCTTGAAGATATCAAACTCTTCGCGGACGCTAAGGCGGGCCACATGATCCAGATAAAGACGCCTGACCTCGGCGGCGTGAACAATACGATCGAGGCAGTCCTCTACTGCAAGGAAAAAGGCATAGGCGCCTATCAGGGAGGCACGTGCAACGAGACCGACCGCTCGGCTCAGGTCTGCGTCCACTGCGCCATGGCGACGAAGCCTGACCAGATCCTGGCAAAGCCGGGCATGGGCGTGGACGAAGGCTTCATGATCGTCTATAACGAGATGAACCGCATCCTCGCATATCGCAAGGCGTTCAGGTAGGGAAAAACAAAACGGCGCGCCTGAGCCCGGAGACCGTTGCGTCTTGAGCATCAGTCTCCAGGCCCGAAGCGCGCCGATAAAATTCCTTGAACCTTGTTTTTTTCTGTGCTATACTGACTAAGTTGTACGGAGAGCTATCGAAGTGGTTATAACGAGCCGCACTCGAAATGCGGTGTACCTTCGTGGTACCGTGGGTTCGAATCCCACGCTCTCCGCCATTTTATTTTTTGAAACCGTTGAAATCTTGTGAAGCGCTTGGTATATCAACGGTTTTTCATTTTTCAAAGTGTTGCATTGTGCATCATTTTGGCGCAAAAATGTGCCCGATTTTATGCCCAACTGCCCAACTTTATGCCCAACTTTTTTGTAAAAAAATTTTAAAAAATCTCTTGACACTACGCCGATAAAGGCGTACTATAATTGCAGCAAGAGAAATCAAGCGGACCGAAAGGAGCAAGAAAATGATGTACAAAGTTTACGCATATGATGAGATGGTCGGACAGTACGAAGCGGATACAGCAGAAGAAGCCATTGAGCAATACAAAGACTGGTGCCGTAAAGACAATCCGGATGCTGAAGAAGCAGATTTTGAAGACGCACAGATTTATGCAGTAGAGGTCAAGTGAGATGCTTATAAGCCTTAGAGAGTACGCGGAGGCCCACGGCAGGGCCTTCCGCACTGCCCGGCAGATGGCAGAGACCGACGGTTTTAAGACCGCGCAAAAAATAGGTCGGAACTGGTGCATAGATGATGCAGAGCCGTATCCGGATCGGAGGCGAAAAAAAGAGGGAGCGTGATGCTCCCTTTTTTATGTCAATGCTCTGTTTAGTTGTAGTTGATCTTGTATCATACTGAAAATTGACGCTCTATTTTGCGTTTTCAGCCAATTTAATCTCGTTGTCGGTGTTCTGTGCTTCTGCTTTACTTGCCTTTTTTGGCAGATTCCTCACATCTTCAAACAGGGCCGTACCGGTCGAGTTTCCACCTAAAGCGGTATAGCTGTTATAGAGGTATTGCAAGTTATCAAACTCGCGAAATGTAATGCTGTCACGCTCTATATATGCCTCGCAACTGTTATAAATCCGATCATGTAACAGAGCTACGACAGCCTGCTCTAAGGCGGTTTTACGCTTGTCTTTAGCTGTCATACGATACTGAATCAAACCCCAAAAGCCTGATGAAGCAAGCACCGTGACAATTATTGTCACGATGATGTCATATGGTATTTGATGCATCGGTATCACCTCACTTTACAAGGGTTAGATCACTGACCTTTACTGCTGCGACAACCGCTCCGCCATAAGTGATTACAGCGCGGTCACCGCTCAACTCTGAAACGATATGACTTCTTTTATACACGAAGTCTGCCAGGCTTACGCCGTCGTAGGTTTTTGCGCCCGATTTCAGACGGACCGTGCTGCCAACCTTGATAGCAGGAGCAGGTGTTGGAGTTGTTCCGCCGTAGGTCTTTATGATCGCCGCGAACCCTTTAGCCCTGAGTGCCTGCCGCTGTTTTTCGGCATTCGCCTTCTGAGAAAAAGCACCGGCCTGAACTTTGTGCAGCCCACCTTCCTGAACCATGAAGGTATCGAAGCCCGCGTTGCTGACCCGCGCTTTCATGCGTTCGGCGTTGCCGATGTTCTTATAGGCTCCGACCTGTACTTTGTACAGTGTGCCCGTTGCAGGCTGTGGAGTGTTCTGCAGCTGTTTTGTGACTGTTGCCGCCAGATCGCTGAGCCTGCCCATCAGCCAGTCGCCCGGGCACGCTTTGTTCGCGAACCACCGATGAACTGTAAGCACCATTTCTCCAGCTTTAGGCGAGTAGTTAAGCGTTTTTGTTTTATCTCCGAGCCACAGCAGTTTTGTTTTGCCGTTACGCTTGCAGATGTCAACGCAGAGCTTTATCAGCGTGTTATAGCATGTAGCTGTGAATTCGTAAGGATGCGTTGTGTCGGATGCGCACTCGATTGTTACGGCCCGCTGATCGTTGCTGTTGGAGCTAGAGCACCATGAGCGTTTGTTTTCCTCGACTACTAAAGCGATGCTGCCGTCTTTTCCGATTGCGTAATTGCAGGACGCCTCACGGGACGGGTCCGCAAAGAAATCCGCTGCCTGCTTTGCTGTCCATTGTCCGACGATACAATGAGGCGTGATTCTGTCGATTGCGTGCACTCTCTGTCCGCTGTTGCTTGGCGAAAGACGCGTATATGTTACGAGACTGCTATTTGACATTGCCATCACCTTTATCTTTGTTGTAGTTACTTGTCGAGATACCGATCAAAGCGCCTACAAAAGTAGTGCAAGCGCCGATCGTCGCTGTTATTAGCGTGGTGTCCCATCCGTAGATGGTCCCCAGCGTGCTGATAAACGTTATCACTGCCGGGCACGCTATCATGATGATCCACTTTAATTTGTCGTAAAGTCCATTAGGTAATTGCATAATTTTATCCTCCTGTTTTTGTAATAAAAAAGCACCTGAGGTGCTAAAATTAGTCTATTTGTATATCGATTTTTTGACGGTTAATTGTAAAATCAAATT
>DKRJ01000003.1 GCA_002472145.1 Clostridiales bacterium UBA7285
CCAGAAAAACGTCCGCACCCCCCAAAGCAGAAAAGAAAGAATGAAAAAAAGCCTCGAAGGCCGGCAAAACCGTCAAAAAGAGCGACAGCAAGAAAACAGAAAAAGAGGAGAAATAACTGATGAACCTTGTTCCTTTTGTTGTAGAACAGACAAGCCGCGGAGAGCGTCAGTACGATATCTATTCGAGGCTCCTTAAAGATAGGATCATCATACTCTCGGGAGAGATCGACGACGACGTCTCGAGCGCGGTAGTCGCGCAGCTACTCTTCCTGGACGCTGAAGACAATAAGAAGGACATCAGTCTGTATATCGACAGCCCGGGAGGAATGGTAACCGCGGGGCTGGCTATATACGACACCATGAACTATATCAGATCCGACGTATCGACCATATGCATCGGCAGCGCGGCAAGCATGGCGGCGCTGCTGCTGTCTTCCGGATGCAAGGGGAAGAGATACGCCCTTCCGAATTCCGAGGTCATGATCCATCAGCCCCTCGGAGGAGCTTCCGGCCAGGCGACGGACGTCGCGATCCACGCTGAGTGGATCTTGAGAACAAAAAAGAATCTCAACCGAATTCTCTCGGAAAATACGGGTAAGAATATTAAGACGATAGAAGCTGACACCGAAAGAGATTACTTCATGACAGCCGACGAAGCCAAGGAATACGGGCTGGTGGACGCGGTGATCCGCAGGTGAGGAACGGCTGAGTCCTCCTGAAGCACAGCTGATATCGCAGAGCATTGGAACGGTAAACAAAGGAAACAGGATATTAATGACAAGAAAAACAAATAATTTCGGCGATGACGTGCGCTGTTCTTTCTGCGGCAAAGAACGCAGCGAAGTAAAGCGCCTCATTGCCGGGCCGGGAGTGTATATCTGTGACCAGTGCGTCGAAATGTGTCATCAGATCCTGGCGGATATACCCGACGTGGACGCCGCCCCGGATCAGGCCCCGGATGAACAGCCGGCATATCGCAGCCTACCGAAACCGAAAGAGATATACGACTACCTCTCGGAATACGTGATCGGACAGGAACGCGCTAAAAGAGCGCTTTCCGTCGCCGTGTACAACCATTATAAGAGGATCGACGCCCTCGACAGAAAAGACGATGACGATGTAGAACTGCAGAAGAGCAACATCCTGATGGTAGGACCTACGGGATGCGGCAAAACGCTGATAGCTCAGTCTCTGGCAAAGATACTCGATGTACCTTTCGCTATCGCAGACGCCACTTCACTCACCGAAGCCGGCTATGTCGGAGAGGACGTCGAGAACATACTGCTCAGACTGCTTCAGGCGGCCGACTGGGATCTGGAGCGCGCTCAGCGCGGCATCATCTACGTCGACGAGATCGATAAGATCGCCCGCAAGTCCGAAAACGTCTCCATCACACGCGACGTGAGCGGAGAAGGCGTGCAGCAGGCCCTCCTGAAAATCATCGAGGGCACCGTAGCGAACGTACCTCCTCAGGGCGGGCGCAAGCATCCTCAGCAGGAATTCATACAGTTCGACACGACTAACGTGCTGTTCATCTGCGGAGGTGCTTTTGACGGACTGGATACGATAGTAAAACGCCGCATCGGCGAGAAGGTGATCGGCTTCAACACCGAAAACGGAGAAGTCAAGAAAGAAGTCGACGATCCGCTGCTTTATCTGGAGCCGGGCGACCTGCTTAAATACGGGCTCATACCGGAATTCATAGGCAGACTTCCGGTCGTGGTCACACTTGATGACCTCGATACAGACGCGCTCGTCGAGATCCTGACCAAACCGAAGAACGCACTCGTCAAGCAGTACAGCAAACTCCTCGCTCTGGACGGTGTAGAACTGGAAGTCACGGATGACGCTCTGCGCGCCATCGCATCCAGGGCAGCGGAACGCAAGATCGGCGCCCGCGGGCTCAGAAGCATCTTCGAGAAGGCGATGGACGACAGCATGTTCGAGATACCTTCGCGCGGCAACGTGAAGAAATGCCTGATAACAAAGGACACGATCGAGCGTGGATGCCCGCCTGAACTCATCCCGGCGGAAAAAGGCTCCGGCTCGAAAAAAGCGCAGGCAAAGGGAAGCCCGCGCAAACAGACGTCGCGGAAAACGTCCGCGAAAACGCAGACAGTAAAAAAAGAAGCCTGACAACAGGCTGATCAGACAGCCGGCGGCTTATCCAAAGCCGCCCGTTTGATTATTTATACAGGAGAATAAAATGGCAGAAGGAAACATCAAATCAGAAGAAATTCGCATGTATCCATGTGTGCCTCTGCGCGGAATGACGATCTTTCCGAATACGGCCGTTCATTTTGATATAGGAAGAACCAAATCCATCAAGGCGCTTGAGGCCGCGATGGCGGGCGACAGGGAGATGTTCGTCGTGGCGCAGAAGGACGATTCGGTGCTTATACCGACTTTTGACGACATATACGAGACAGGGACCATCGTCAAGGTCAAACAGATGCTTAAAATCAGCGGGGATTCCATCAGAGTGCTTGTCACCGGGGAATCAAGGGCCAGGGTCGGCGTCACCATGGAAGGCAAGCAGTTCCTTGCGTGCAGCGCCGATATTATCGAAGAGAAGATCGATCCCGAGGACCTTTCCCCAAAGGACAGCGCCGCGCTCAGGGTCTTGAACGAAAAATTCGTGGAATACGCATCGCTGTCGCAGAACGTCTCTGATGAACTGCTGGAAAAGACCATTGCGGAAAACGATCCGCTCGTGCTCGTAGACAGCATAGCGACGATAATCGACGTAGAGACTTCGAAGAAACAGGAGATACTCCAGGAACTCTCGTTTTCGGCCAGGCTCGAAAAGCTTGTAAACATCATAGCCGAGGAAAACGAGATCCTGACGATGGAGAAGGAACTCTCGCAGCGCGTCAAGGAAAACGTCGACCAGAACCAGAAGGAATATTTCCTGAAGGAGAAGATGCACGCGATCCAGGAGGAACTGGGCGATTCCGACGACACCTATCAGGAAGTAGACGAGTGGACCAGAAAACTCGATAAGCTTAAGCTCGATAAGAAAATAGACCAGAAGGTCCGCAAGGAGATCGACAAATATTCCCGCATGGCGCCTTCGTCGGCGGAGAGCGCCGTCGTCAGGAACTACGTCGAGACGATACTCGACCTCCCTTGGAAGAAATCGAGCAAGTTGAATACAGACCTGAAAAAAGCCGAGAAGATCCTCGAAGAGGACCACTACGGCCTGGAAAAGGTCAAGCAGCGCATCCTCGAATACCTCGCGGTCATCCATCTGTCAAAGGCGATCAGAGGCCCTATACTCTGCCTCGCAGGCCCGCCGGGAACAGGCAAGACGTCGATAGCAAAATCGATAGCCCGCGCCACTGGAAGGGAATTTGTCCGCATGTCGCTCGGCGGCGTGCGCGACGAGGCCGAGATCAGAGGCCACAGGAGGACGTACATCGGAGCGATCCCGGGCAGGATAATCAACAGCATCAAGGAAGTCGGGACGAACAACCCTGTATTCCTGTTCGACGAGATCGACAAGGTCGGGGCGGACTACCGCGGCGACCCTTCTTCGGCTCTTCTCGAGGTGCTCGATCCTGAGCAGAACAAAACGTTCACCGACCACTTCCTCGAGGTGCCTTTCGACCTGTCTAAGGTTTTGTTCATAACGACGGCGAATACGCTGGACACTATCCCGCGCCCGCTCCTCGACAGGATGGAAGTCATCGAGGTCACCGGCTATACCGAGGAAGATAAGGTAAAGATCGCCCGCAGATACCTGATCCCTAAAGAGGAAAAGGAGAACGGCATCGGAGAGGGCACGCTCCGCATATCGGATAAAGCTCTCCGCGGCATAATCAATTACTACACGAGAGAATCCGGCGTCCGCAATCTCGAGCGCGAGATCGGCGGCATATGCCGCAAGGCGGCGATGGCGGAGGTGCGCGACGGCCGGAAAACGTTCCGCGTCACCGAGAACAACCTCACGAAATATCTCGGAAAGAAGAAATTCCACTACGATCTCGTCGAGGGAAAGAGCGAGGTCGGAGTCGTCACCGGAATGGCGTGGACGGAGGTCGGAGGAGAAACGCTCTCGATCGAGACAGCCGTTCTTCCGGGGACCGGCAAACTGTCTCTGACGGGACAGCTGGGCGACGTCATGCAGGAATCCGCGCGTACGGGAATAAGTTATATCCGCTCTATCGCGGACGAACTGGGCATTGACAGCGATTTCTACAAGAACAAGGATATCCATATCCACGTTCCGGATGGAGCGGTACCTAAGGACGGACCTTCGGCGGGCGTCACGATATTTACGTCAGCCGTTTCCGCGCTCACTGACACCCCGGTGAAGAAGGACGTCGCCATGACCGGCGAGATAACCCTGCGGGGCAAAGTCCTGCCTGTCGGGGGGATAAAGGAAAAGGTCCTGGCGGCTCACCGCGCCGGGATCAGGAAGATACTCCTTCCTAAGGAAAACATGGTCGACACAGAGGAGATCCCTGAGTCCGTGCGCAGAGAACTGACTTTCGTGCCGCTGGAAACGGCCAGGGAGACGCTGTCTGAGGCGTTCGACCTGTAGAGGCGTTCGACCTGTAAAGGCGTCAGACCTGCAGAAGCGCGCCGGAAAGCGCATACATACCAAAGACTAAGCAGAACGGACACAGAGATGATAAACATTACGAGCGCAGTATTTGAGACGGCCGCGGTGAACAGCGGCGGATACCCGCAGGACGAGCTGCCCGAGATCGTGTTCACGGGCAAATCGAACGTGGGCAAATCATCGCTGCTGAATTTTCTCTGCAATCGCAGGAACCTCGCGCGCGTCAGTTCGGAGCCTGGCAAGACGAGGACGATAAACTTCTATCTGATCAACGAGTCGTTCAGATTCGTGGACCTGCCGGGATACGGCTACGCAAAGATAGCGCGCGACGTCACCGATTCCTGGGGAAAGATGATGGACGATTTCTTTGAGAGCCGCAAAAACATCAAAGCGGTGATCATGCTCACCGATATCAGGCACGAGCCGACCAAACTCGACGTCATGATGTACGACTACGCCAGAGCGTACGGCCTGGACGGCATCGTAGCCGCGACGAAATCAGACAAGGTGTCTGGCAACGTCAGGACGAAGAACGTCGCCGTGATCAGGCGGACGCTCGGACTCTCTCCGGACGATCTCGTCATTCCAGTGTCCTCGCTTAAGAAGACAGGCAAGAACGAACTGCTGTCGGCGATAGAGGGCAGGCTGGGTCTTTGACCGGGAAGGCCGGGTCTTTGATCGGACCGGCCGGGCATTTGACCGGACAGGGTCTGTCTTTGACAGTACGTGGTAGGCCCGGACCGGCGCCGCGGCGTGACACAGTGCCGCTTTTGGTGTAAAATTGATATATCACAGATTCGAGAGGTAAGCCATGCCAGAAAAATCATTAAAGGGGACGAAACCCGTCACCGTCGGCAAGATCCTCTTCACCGAGAAGGACATCCAGAAGAGGGCGAAGGAGATCGGCGAACAGATAACGAAAGACTACCGCGGCGAGGAACTCGTTCTCCTCTGCACGCTTAAGGGCGCATTCCTCTGGATGGCCGATCTGACCAAGAACATCGATCTGGACACTCAGATAGATTTCATATCCGCAAGCAGCTACGGCTCAGGCACGACTACGAGCGGCGTCGTTAAGATCACGAAAGACATCAACATGGACCTTTTCAACAAAAACGTCCTGATCGTCGAGGATATCGTGGACACCGGAACGACGCTGAAGTTCATAAAGACGTATCTCGAGGAGAGGAATCCTAAGAGCGTGAAGATCTGCACCATGCTCGACAAACCGTCGAGGCGCGTTGTGGACATCCAGCCGGATTACGTCGGATATACGGTCGACGATATTTTCATAGTCGGGTACGGACTTGACTACGATCAAAAGTACAGGAACCTGCCATACATCAGTTTTCTGGAAGGATAGCACATGAGTTATTTCATGCGAGCCTGCCGTCTGATACTCTGCATCGCCATGCCGCTCGCGATCGTTCTGCTTTGTTCGAACGTGGTGTTCAGGATCTCGGCGACTTACGTCTATCATTTCAACGACACGCAGGTGATAGACGAACTCGGGATCGACATGTACGCGTCAGAGGCCGCCGACGGGATAACACAATATCTGAATTCCCCGGATCAGGAAGGGGAGTTCCAGATGTATATAGAAAACGGGTCGTTCAGAGATCCGGTTTTCAGCAAAACAGACTCCGAGGCTATGGGCAGGGTCAAGACCGTCCTCTGGCGCGAGTTGATCCTCGGGTGCGTTTTTCTGGCGGTTTTCATAGTTGATTACATTTTCCTGGCAAAACGGGAATACCGCGACTGGCTTCGCAGGGCGGGGATCATCGCGTCTGTCATATCCTGCGCTCTCAGCGTGACGATGTTCGCGCTCATGCGCACAGGATCGTTCGTAAGAGAACTCTATAACAGATTCGTCGGGATCGATCTGGGCGAGAACACTCTGATAGGTCAGATGCTGGACATGGACTTCCTGAAGGTCGCCGGAGCGTTCGCTCTGGTCATCGCTTTGGTCGCCATAGCCGTATTCCTTTTCATACATATTCAGATAACGAGAGAAGAGAAACTGTTTTTCGATTGACGCGAGAGATGGATTATAAGGTAGATTATCACATTCACACGACATATTCCGACGGAGCGTATGAGCCGGTCGACGTAGTAAAGAAATTCCAGGAACTCGGGTACAGCGTAATAGCAATCACTGACCACGACGGGACGGGCGGTCTGGAGGAGGCCAGAGTCGCCGGCAAAGCGCTCGGCATCAACGTAGTCCCGGGGATAGAACTTTCGTCACGGTACGATATCGGCGGCAGATCTGCCGAGCTTCATATTCTCGGATATAACATCGACACAGGGAATGAGGAACTCGCGGAGACGTGCCGCCTGCTCAGGCAGTACAGGAAAGACCGCAACGAAAGATTTATAGCAAAAATGAAAGAGCGCGGGATAGAGATCACGGACGAAGACCTCCCTGTCAAGCACGGCGGGTACGTGGGCAAGCCTGATCTCGTGAAGATCATACGCCTTAAAGCGCCTGACATCGAGGATCCCTTCGCTCTTTTTGATGATGTTCCGAAACAGATGATCCCTGCCGGGGAGGCTGTGCGGGTGATCCGCGCCGCGGGCGGGCTGCCCGTTTTGGCGCATCCGTATAAAACGAGAGAACTTCACCCGGAGGAGCCCGGATTCAGGGACAGGATAGAGCCTGTCATAGCGGATCTGAAAAAGCAGGGGCTTTCCGGGATCGAATGCTTCCATCCGTCGGCGACCCATGAACAGGCGCTGGAACTCGTCGAACTAGCGGAGAAATACCATCTCAACATGACGACGGGATCGGATTTTCACGACGACGAACATTTTGACGAGGACAGGAGGTACAGGTGAACTATAACCCGGCGGTTTCCGCTCTTCTGAACAAAAAAATAGCAGCGGCCATCAGGACCGAGAAGGATTTCAGCACCGCGCTCCGTTCCAACGTCGATGTCGTCTTTCTGCTTCACTCCAACATCAACATGCTCAACCAGAGCGTGAAAGAAATACACAGCGCGGGGAAAAAAGTTTTTCTCCACGTCGATTTCGCCGAGGGCATCGGCAAAGATCCTTCAGGCATCGAATTCATCGCCAGACAGGGCGTAGACGGCGTCCTGACGACCAGGACCACCATCGTCAGGATGGCAAAGGAATGCGGGCTGATCGGGGTACAGCGGTTTTTCCTCGTCGACTCGCATTCGCTCTCAACGTCCGTCGAATCGATGCGGATCTCGAAGCCTGATCTGATCGAGCTCATGCCGGGCGTAGTGACAAAAAAGATCCGCGAATTCTCTAAGACCGCGGATATGCCGATAATCGCGGGCGGGATAATCGAAACGGAGCAGGAGGTCAGGGCCGCGCTCGACGCGGGTGCCGACATCGTCTCTACCGGAGAGGTCAGCCTCTGGAATCTGAAGATCTGAACGCGTGAAGCGCGCATATCGGCATTATTTCAATCGGTATCGTTTTGCTGACAGAATAGGATCGGTGTTATGAAAATCATGTTTTGCGGCGCCGCGTCGGGAGTGACGGGCTCATGCCATCTCCTCACCAGCGGTGACCACCAGATACTTTTAGACTGCGGCCAGTTCCAGGGCGGCAAAGCCCAGGAGGCCATGAATTACGACCCATTCCCGTTCGACCCGACGAGTATAGAGGCTGTGATCCTTTCGCACGCGCACATCGACCACTGCGGCAGGCTGCCGCTCCTCGTAAAACGCGGCTTCAAGGGCAAGATCTACTGCACTACGTCGACCGCCGACCTTCTCACGATAATGCTGAAGGACAGCGCCTACATCCATGAGAAGGACGCCGAATGGCATAACCGCAAGGCCATGAGGTCCGGTCGCAATCAAATCGAGCCGCTCTACACCGAGCAGGACGCCGAGGACGCGCTTAAACTCGTGGAACCGGTGCTCTACGACCAGCTTATCGAGATGAACGACTTAATGCAGTTCGTCTTCAACGACGCGGGCCATATCCTCGGTTCGGCCATAACCGAACTGTGGGTCACGGAAAACGGCAAAACCGAGAAGATCGTATTTTCCGGAGACCTCGGAATGACGAACCGCCCGATACTGCGCGATCCTACGTATATCAAAAAAGCCGACTGCGTGATCATGGAATCGACGTACGGAAACAGGCTGCATCCGGCTAACGCGATGAGCGTCAAGCAGCTCATCGACATAGTCCTGAAGACGATCAACCGCGGCGGGAACGTCGTGATCCCTTCATTTGCTGTAGGCCGCACGCAGGAACTGATCTATCAGTTCAACAGGTACTATCTGGACCATAAAGACATAGACAGCGAGATGGATAAGATCCATATCTACGTCGACAGCCCGATGGCCACCTCGGCTACGGAGATATTCAAGCGCAACGCTCAGGATTTCGACGAGGAGACGAAGGCGTACATCCTCCAGGGCGATAATCCTCTCGATTTCAAGAACCTCACGTTCACGCGCACCAGCGAGGAATCGAGACAGCTCAACTTCGATAAAACGCCTAAGGTCATCATCTCGGCAAGCGGCATGTGCGAGGCCGGCCGCATCCGCCACCACCTGAAGCACAATCTCTGGGATCCGAAGAACAGCATCATCTTCGTCGGATATCAGGCTCAGGGCACGCTCGGCAGGGCTTTGATCGAAGGGACTAAGGAAGTGACGCTCTTCGGCGAGGACATCCAGGTGAAGGCCGAGATCTACAACCTCGAAGGCTTTTCCGGCCACGCAGACCAGAACGGGCTTTTCTCATGGATATCTTCATTCGAGAAACCGCCTAAGCAGCTCTTCCTCGTTCACGGAGAGGAACAGTCGAAGAAGGATTTTGCCAAACTCATTAAATCCAAACTCGGGTATGATCCGATCGTGATCCTTGGAAATTCCGAATTCGAGATCGACCTTTCCCATGCCGAACTCATCAATTACAAAGAAGCTCAGACGAAGGCGGCGGAGGAGTTCGAGGTGCAGGACGTCAGGAACAGGATCTCCGACGTGCACGATTCGCTTGAAAAGATCCTATATAACGCCAACCTCGCCGTAGACAGCGGGATAGATCAGAAGAAGATCATCGAGATAAACAACATCATCCAGGAACTCCAGAAGACCACGATGGACCTCGGAACTGTCGTGAACGACAAGGCCGGCGATCTCGAACAAAGCGAAGACCCGGCGGATGCCGGAGAGCAGAGGGCAGAATAAGACGCTCCGCGTAATTTTTCGATCGGACACCGAAAGGTGCCCGATTATTTTCTCTTTCTTTCCTTATTGACATATTTTACCATTTATGGTAAAAACTTGTTGCAAGATGAGAGAAAGGAATAGGAAAAATGTCAAGAGAGTGGCAGCAGACTAAGATGACTGAATATGTAATGCCTGACGCTGTGTATTACCAGAGCCTGTGGGCAGTAAGGGATTATCAGAGGATGGAGAAGCGCATACACGAACTCCATAGAGATCTGGATAAAGGCGGCTCGAGCGTGATAGGAGAGAGAGGCAAGGGCTACAACGCCTCGAGCGGCGTCGAAAAAAAGGCCCTCGAACTCACTCTGCTCGAGGACCGCGTAGACGGGATCAAACGCGCTATCTCATGCGTTCCGCAGGAGTACCGCGCTTTTATATTAAGCAATATCATTCTCAAGAACAGCGGCGCTGCGTTTCCAGATAAAGTGTGGCGCAGCTGGAAGCAGAAATTCCTGTATGAGGTCGCCCGTAATCTTTCAATGATGTGAAAGATGTGAAAGAGGATCACACGTTGAAGAGGAACGTGATGATGTCGCCGTCTTTTACGACGTAATCCTTGCCCTCGGAACGGATGAGCCCTTTCTCGCGGGCAGCCGCCATGCTTCCTCCGCATTCCATGAATTTTTCGTACGAAATGGTTTCCGCGCGTATGAATCCGCGCTCGAAGTCCGTATGGATCTTGCCGGCGGCCTGAGGCGCCCTGGTGCCTTCTTTTATGGTCCACGCGCGGCATTCGTCTTCGCCGGCGGTCAGGAACGAGATGAGTCCCAGCAGTCTGTATGAAGCCTTTACGAGCTTGTCCAGGCCCGATTCGCCGATACCCATCTCATCGAGGAACTCCTGCTTCTCCTCCGGCTCCAATTCGGATATTTCCTCCTCGAGACTGGCTGAGATGGCTACCGTTTCCGCGCGCTCACCGGCGGCAAAATCCTTTACCGCCCTGACGTACCCACAGTTATCCGGATCGGCGGCGTCATCCTCCGAGACGTTTACCACGTAGATCACGGGCTTGAAGGAGAGGAGGCCGAGGGTCTTCACGAACTCGGATTCGTCTTCGTCCAGTTCCATGGCTCTCGCCGATCTGCCGTCCGCCAGGAAATCCATGACGCGCTTCTCTATGGCGAGTTCGGCCTGCAGGGATCTATCGTTTCGCGCCGCCTTCTCGGATTTGGCGATGCGCTTTTCGAGGACTTCCATATCGGAGAGGATGAGCTCGGTGTTGATGGTGTCTATGTCATCCACAGGGTCGATCTTGCCTGAGACGTGGACGATGTTGTCGTCGTCAAAGCCGCGGACAACGTGGACTATGGCGTCGACTTCGCGTATGTGGCCGAGGAACTTGTTGCCCAGACCTTCGCCCTTGGAAGCGCCTTTTACGAGCCCTGCGATATCGACGAACTCTATCGTCGTGAATATCGTGCGTTTGGAATTATATATCCGATGGAGTTCTTCGACTCGCCTGTCGGGAACGGTCACGACGCCGACGTTCGGCTCGATCGTGCAGAACGGGTAGTTCGCCGCTTCCGCTCCCGCCTTTGTTATCGCGTTGAAAAGTGTGCTTTTGCCGACGTTCGGCATTCCGACTATTCCGAGTTTCATTTTGATGTACTGCCTTTCGATTTATGATACAGGATCAGATATGCCGCGATCCCAGCTGCAAAGACGACCGCGCTCAGCACCTGCGCCTGCCTCAGGTTCCCTATCATCAGACTGTCCGTCCTGAGCCCTTCGACAAAAAAGCGTTCGAACGAGTAGAGGATACAGTAGAGAAGGAATATCTGCCATCTGAACTTACGTTTTCTGCTCACGTGGAGCAGGAAGAAGAACAGGGCGAGGCACCAGATCGATTCATACAGAAAAGTCGGGTGGACTTTCTGTCCGTCGACGATTATCCCCCACGGCAGATCCGTAGGACCGCCGTGCGCTTCCGAATTGAAGAAGTTCCCCCAGCGGCCGATCGCCTGCGCAAGGGCGACCTGAGGGAATATCAGGTCTGCCAGGTCCGGGAAGTTGATTTTCTTGACTTTGCAGAATATGATCGCCGTGATGATGCCGGCGATGAGGCCGCCGTGGATGGCCAGTCCACCGGACCTGATGTCGATGATTTTGCGAAAGTCGCCCGCGTAGTTGCCCCAGCTGAAAATGACGTAGTAGAGCCTTGCGCCGACGATCGAGATCGGCATCAGGAAAATAGCCAGGTCGTAGATGTTTTCGGCTTTTATGCCGAACTTCGGCGCGCGCTTCGCCGAAATGAATATGGCGGAGAGAAACGCGACGGCTATGAGTATCCCGTACCAGCGTATCTCAAACCCGTTTATTGAAAAAGCGACAGGATCAGGAGCCTGCATGTTTTTGCCTCCGAACTAGATCGTTACTTTGCTATTATAAGAAAAAAGGACGTTATTTTCAAGACAGGCGCGAAATGACGTGCAGCTTGCAACATTTTCACACTATTGAAGAGGATAGTGATATAATACTACGAGTTAATAATTATTTTTTATTGTTTCATTTTTACGGATGCCATATCCTGGACAGAATGAAAACAGATAACAGAAAGGCGCAGGGTAAAGCATGCTTCTGATCCGAAACGGGTTCATCCATGACATGGTAAGAAAAGACGGTTATGAAGGCTGTGTATTGATCGACGGAAAGAAGATCGTCTCAGTAGGTGAAAGGATAGACTATCCTGAAGATGCGGATGTCTTTGACGCTGACGGAGCAGATGTCTATCCCGGAATGATAGATGCGCATTCACATCTGGGTCTGGATATCTACGGGATCGGCTATGAGGGCGACGATTATAACGAGATGAATGATCCGGTATGTCCTCAGCTCAGAGGGATCGACAGTTTCAATCCGCTCGACAGGGCTGTCGGTATGGCCGCGCGCGGGGGAGTAACATGCGTCGGAACGGGCCCGGGGAGCGCTAACGTGCTTGGTGGAACCTTTATCGCCGTTAAGACCGCGGGACGGCGCGTAGACGACATGGTGGTAAAGGATCCGGCGGCGATGAAGTGCGCGTTCGGCGAGAATCCTAAGAGGCTTTATAAGAACAAAAATATCTCGGCGAGGATGACAGAGGCGGCAATGCTCAGAGAGGCGCTTCTTAAGGCACGCGACTACATGGAACGGAAGGAGAGCGGAGGCGATAGGAAACCGCCGTTCGACATTAAAATGGAGAGTCTCATCCCCGTACTGAAGAAACAGATCCCTCTTAAAGCTCATGCACATCAGGCCAATGACATCCTCACAGCAATCAGGATCGCTAAGGAGCTTGACGTTGATCTCACGCTTGAGCATGTCACGGAGGGCCATCTTATTGCAGACGAACTGGCGGAGGAGGGATATCCGTGCGCAGTGGGGCCTTCTCTTTGCGGAGCCTCTAAGTGGGAACTTCAGAACAGAGACTGGATCACCCCGGGAGTATTAGCATCTAAAGGGCTGCAGGTTTCGATCATCACAGACGCTCCGGTGATACCTCAGGAATATCTCAGGCTTTGCGCATACTACGCATCAGCCGCCGGAATGGACAGGTATGAAGCGCTTAAAGCCATAACGATAAACGCCGCCAGGCATCTGGGGATCTCGGACAGGACAGGATCTCTCGAGGCCGGCAAGGACGCTGACATTGTCATAACTTCTGGAGATATCATAGACCCTAACACGGAGATAAAAAAAGTGATCATTGACGGACGCGAGGTGGACTGATGAATAAAGCACAATATTTCTTTAAGTGCCTTCGGGAGATGCACTTAAACAACTATTTTGACGCGGTCGATAAAGTGCATGAGAAAACCGGTAAAAACAAATTCGCGATATTCTGCGACATGGCTTACTGCGGCATCAAATATTCTGCCGGATACGTTGACTATCTGCAGTCCTCAATGTGGGAACTGAATAAGGAGCAGCGGAGCCAGATCGTGACGCGCGGAGTGAATAACCAGATAATAACGAAGTATAACGATCCTGCGTATTTCCATTGCTTTGACGATAAGAATGACTTCAATACTCTGTTTGCGAAGTATATCCACAGGGACTGGATCTATGTGAAAGATGAAAACGACAGGGAGAAGTTCAACGAATTCATTAAAGGGAGAGACTTCTGGATGCTTAAACCGCTGCACGGCGAAGGTGGTAACGGGGTAAAGAAACTTCCCGCCACCACGGAGTCTTTCGACGAGAGCAAAGGTTCCATGCCGTTCCTGGCTGAACAGGTACTGAAACAGCATCCGACCATGGCCGCGCTGAACCCTTCCAGCGTAAACACTCTTCGCATGCTGACTTTCGTAAAGGACGACGGAAGCACAGAACTGGCGTACACATATCTGAGGATAGGCTACGGGGATGTGGTAGTCGATAATTTCTGCTCTGGCGGTGTAGTCGCTAACGTAGAACTCTCCAACGGCACAGTGGAATGTCCGGCAGTCGATACGGATTATAACGTGATCACCGAACATCCTCTTACAGGAGCAAAAATACAGGGTTTGAAGATCCCTTATTTCGAAGAGGCAAGAAATATGGTACTGGAGGCAGCAAAGGTCGTCCCTCAGATCCGCTGGGTAGGATGGGACATAGCCATAACTCCTGACGGGCCGGCCATAATAGAGGGGAACCAGTATCCGGGGTATCTGTTCAATTTCAAGGTACAGCATCCTGAAGGCGGAGTGAAGGGACGTTTCGAAAAGATCTTCGGCGAGCCTCTTGACGCGAAGCGGGCGTGAGTGCCAGCACGCAAACATTGATATTTTGCGATTTCATTCAACTCAATATCAAAAAAAACAGGTTGACTTTTTCCAACCTGTTTGTTATCATAGCACTTGCAGTCATTTTAAGGACTGCTTGTGGCGGTGTAGCTTAGTTGGCTAGAGCGTCCGGTTCATACCCGGAAGGTCGGTGGTTCGACTCCACTCGCCGCTACCATGTGGGCGTTTAGCTCAGCTGGGAGAGCATCTGCCTTACAAGCAGGGGGTCACAGGTTCAAGTCCTGTAACGCCCACCACATGCGGCCAAGTAGTTCAGTTGGTTAGAATGCCAGCCTGTCACGCTGGAGGTCGACGGTTCGAGCCCGTTCTTGGTCGCCAATTAAAATATGGTGGGTGTCGTCAAGCGGTTAAGACCCAGGGTTGTGGTTCCTGTATACGTGGGTTCGAATCCCACCTCCCACCCCACATATCACGGCGACATAGCCAAGTGGTAAGGCAGAGGTCTGCAAAACCTTCACCCCCGGTTCAAATCCGGGTGTCGCCTCCAATTTCATAGGGGTATCGCCAAGCGGTNNCGGATTCTGATTCCGTCATTCGCAGGTTCGAATCCTGCTACCCTTGCCATAACTGGACACCAATTTTGATACAATAGGTATCACGATTGGTGTCCAGTTTCTTTTCGCAAAGTCCTTGATTTACAAGGCTTTTTCGATACTTTTTAACGATATAAGGCTCTGCGGCGTTCCGAAACGGTCGTTGCAGAGCCTTTTTCACTTTCTCCCACAACACCTTTTAACGAAAGGTCGAGGGGTGTGCATTTTTAGCAAAAGGGGTGTGCACATTTTAGGTGGCACCTCCTTCTGGGCATAAAACTTCATGCACTGTGCGGCGCACCGCGAAAACAGGCAAACTCTTCAGTGCATGAAGTTTTGTTCATCATTCCCGGTTGCCCCGAAGGGGCGAGGGAACGGCACATTCTATTTTTTTGCTATGCTTTTGCATAGCAAAAATAACACCGTGGATTTCTCCACGGTGGTTGGGTTGGATGATTGATTGATTTTTGTTTGACGAATCGTGAGCATCTCAGCCTTCGTCATCATTTTCACTGTATTCCAATATATCTCCCGGTTGGCACTTCAGCACCGCACAGATCGCTGCGAGTGTAGAGAATCGAATGGCACTGATATGTCCGTTTTTCATTTTGGAAAGATTGACGTTTGCTATGCCGACTTTTTCAGACAACTCGTTCAGGCTCATTTTTCTGTCTGCCATTACTCGGTCAAGCCGCAATACAATATGTCCCATAACAGCACTCTCCTTACAGCGTTTCGTCCGACTCTTTCTGGAGTTGAACACCATAGCGAAATACTGCCACAAGGCACATGGTTACGACAAAAGCAACCAATACACCCCATTGGATAGAAACGCCTGTGTTTCTTCCGGCGGACAAAAACCGAACGGCGAGCGTCTCCCCGATGCTTGCAAAAACGGCAACAGGAAGCAATGAATAGCCGAACACTCGTAGCTTGGAAACAAAATCCGTACAGAACGGAGACGCACACACGTAAAGCACTTTGAAAAGCTTTTGCAGCATCAGAAGTGCAGCGGCAACAGAAGCGACAAACAAGGTAGCAAAAATAAGCAGTGTCACCAAATCCGAGGAATGGTATTCTGCCGGCGAGGATTTTGCGTCAATGATCTTTTCGCTTCCCTCCGAACGGATTGTCGCAGACGAATACGACTGATTGAAGAAATTCAATTCCGCATTGAACTCCGTATTCTCAGGAGGGAGAATTACGCTGTCGCTATCGTCCTTCATCATAGCAGATGGGTCGTTGTCGGACGCATAGGAAAAGCCTTTGACAAGCATCCCCCACACGGAGGAAAAGCTACTTTCATTGATTTTGAACTCGGCGTGGTTTGTGACTGTGACTTTAACAGCATCCTTAGGAAGCGTTGCGGTATAAATCGCTGCCACACCGCATAAGAGAGTGGCGATGATTGCGGCGATCAGCAGGATGGTCATTACAATTTTGCCTATCTTACCAAATCGGTTGACTTTTGAGAGTGTTTTCGCATTCATTTGAATACCTCTATACGAAAAAGATAAATTATTTAACGATTATCGTTATGGCTGCATTATATACCACCGCCCGCTTGTTGTCAAAAGAAATTTAATGTTTTTCATAAAATTATTTACGCATAGCATCAATTCATGACAGTCAGTCGCGGATTACCATCAGCTATGAACGCTTTATGAATTGAACCTTTTAATTATTCCTATACCTTTTAACGGTGGGTGAACCTTTTAATAAAAGGTCAGTGCCGTGTGCATTTGGTATCAAAATAGGTCGGTTAATTGTAAAATCAAATT
>DKRJ01000010.1 GCA_002472145.1 Clostridiales bacterium UBA7285
TTCAATTTACAATCAACCATTTGATAATATTTATGAAGGGAGTGCTTATTTGTGAAGAAAAGAATGTTCAGCATTCTGCTGGTCTTTGCCATGATCCTCATGATGGCGGTTCCGGCTTTTGCAGAGGGCGACGTTGCCCAGATCGGAGAAACTAAGTATCCTACGCTGGCTGCCGCTGTTGCCGCTGCAAAAGAAGGCGATACCGTCACTCTTCTGCAGGATGCGTCCGGATGCGGCATTATCACGGGCAACGGTGATGTAAAGAATTTCACCATCGATTTCGGTGGCCACACCTATACTGTGAATCAGGAACCTCTGGCAGGTTCTTCGGGAACCGAGACTCAGTGCTTCCAGCTTCTGAAAGAAACCGGCAGCCTGACCATGAAGAACGGTACCATTGTCGCGGATCATTCTGATGCCTGGATGATTATCCAGAACTACTGCGATCTGACGCTTGTAGACATGACTCTTGACGCGACGAGAGGCACTAATAGTGTCGACTACGTACTCAGCAATAACCATGGCGATGTTACGATCACCGGAAACACTATAATCACACCGAAGGCAGGCGACGGCAATGTCGCTTTTGACGTCTGCGACTTTGCTGACTATGGTAAATGCTCTGTTACCTTCGATGAGAATTTTACCGGAAGTATAAATGGTAAAATGGAATACACCGGTACCGATCCTGAAAATTATAAACTGGTGATCAAAAACGGCAATTTCGTCGAATTCCAGGTGCCTGATAATTTTAAGTCTGCGGCTGCGGACGGCGGTATCACTGTCAGTGGAGGAAAATTCGAATATGAATTCCCTGCAGAATATCTTGCAGATGGGTACGTATTAGTTCAAGACGCAAACGGCAAATTTGTCCCGGTTGATAAGGCCGTAGAGTATAAGATCACCTATGTGCTCGGAGATCACGCGGAAAACGTTGATTCGAACCCTGCAACGTATACCGTTGAAGACGAAGTCAGCCTTGAAGACGCCGTTGCGGATTACGACTACATTTTCAAAGGCTGGTATTACGATGAGAAATTTGCGAACCCTGTAAACGATCCTGCTATTTCTAAGGGTAATACCGGGGACATTACGTTCTATGCTAAGGTCGATGCCGTCGTTTACAAAGTTACGTACGAAAACGTTGAAGGCGCCGAAAACAAGAACCCTGCGTCGTACTCGGCCGAGGCTTCGTTCAAGCTTCAGGATCCTGTTAAGAAGGGATATAAGTTCGAGGGCTGGTACTTTGATAAGGATCTTAAGGATGAGATAAAAGGCGATGATCTTACGGTATCTACCGAGAATTACTACGGTAATTTAGTTTTCTACGCTAAGTGGTCGAAAGTCGAAACTAAGACTCCTGAGACGGGAGACAACAGCGGCATAGCGGCTGTTACGATCCTTCTCATCTCCGCTGTCGGCGCGGCTGCAGCACTGACACTGAGACGCAGAGTAGACAGATGACCCATCTCATCTGATCGGGACATGTCGTGCTCTGACTGAATTGAACAGATCCCCCTTCACGGTCCGCCGCGGCGGGGGATCTTTCGTTACTGTCAGAAGTGATAGTGACAAAGCCGCCGCTTTGGCACATCATAATCTCAGAGACGCACTTTAATTAGGCGCGGAAGTGGTGTAAAATAGGCATGGAACGTTATTATTCACGACTTTTGCGCAGGAGGATCACCGCATGGCGAATATCATGGACTATCTCGACTGGAGGGGCGACATCTCTTTGGAGGTCGACCCTTTTAACGAAGTGGACAGCCTGATATTGTCGGAACTCGCGTACGTCAGGTTCGACGGTGTCCTGAACGAGGGTTTTGACGAGATATGCACGCTAGCTGAAGCGTCTGAGAGGTTTTTCGAACTTCACGGTGAGGAGGATCTGGAAAAGGACGACAGTTTCGTCCGCATGATGCCTCTTTTGATGAGAAGGGCCGCGGGAACGAGCCGTTTCAGGACTATGAGGCTTACCGGCTACGTCAACGTCGTCTCCGAGGAAGACGACCAGCAGATGGCCGCGCTTACTTTTTTGCCGGATGACGGCTCTGCCTACGTGGCGTTCCGCGGTACGGATAATTCCGTAGTCGGCTGGAAGGAGGACTTCAACCTCAGCTTCATGACTGAAACTCCGGGCCAGAGGTCAGCTGCGGAATACCTGAAAGAGGCGGCACGCCTGCCGGGCGAGCCTTTCCGGGTCGGAGGGCACTCCAAAGGCGGTAATTTCGCTGTTTTTGCGTCATCTTTCTGCGACGCGGCAGTACAGGAGCGCATAGACGAGGTCTATACGAACGACGGACCGGGCTTTCTCCCCGAGGTCGTCGAAAAGGACGGATATAAGAGGGTACTTGGCAGGATCAGGAGCATAATACCTGCCAGCTCGATCTTCGGACTGCTGCTGCGCAGCGGATATTCCCACGAGATAGTGGCAAGCTCTGAGAAAGGCATCCAGCAGCACGACGGGATGTCATGGCAGGTCATCAGGAACGGCTTCGTAAAGGTCCCGGAGACGACGGGGACGAGCATCTTCATGGAAAAGACGCTCGACAATTGGATCCGGGGCATACCGATGGACGAGCGGAAAGCCTTTGTGGACGCCTTTTTCGATCTGATCGACGAGGCCGGCATCGACACTGCCGCTGAGTTTACGGGCAGCATGAAGAAAAAACTCGAAATGCTGAAGTCATTCCCGACGCTGCCTGAAGAAGAGCAGAAGGTCATAAAATCGACGCTCGCCGAACTGATAAAGAGCGGCGTGGGCACGCTGACCGATAACATCAAATCCCCGCGCGTCCTGAAAGGAAGACGCACGCACAGGATCGGCACGGGCCTGAAGAAAAGCATCGAAAACACATGACGGAGTTTTGCCGGTAAACCGCCGAACGGCGGTTTGAAATAAGGAATCGATTTTTTTAAGAGATATTGAAATCAGGAGGTAAATGAAACATGGGACTTATCAAAGCAGGACTTGGCGCGATCAACGGAACGCTCGCCGACCAGTGGAAGGAGTATTTCTACTGTGAGGCAATGGACAGCGACGTCCTGATGGTAAAGGGCGAGAAGCGCACTTCCGGACGTTCCTCGAACAAGAGAGGAAGCGACAACATCATCTCCAACGGCAGCGTCATCGCGGTGGCGGACGGCCAGTGCATGATCATCGTGGAGCAGGGGAAGGTCGTCGACGTCTGCGCCGAGCCTGGCGAATTCGTATACGATACTTCGACCGAGCCGAGCATCTTTACAGGCGACCTCGGAGAAGCGGTGAAAGCCACGTTCCAGGTGGTCGGAAAACGTTTCACGTTCGGTGGTGATACAGGCAAGGATCAGCGCGTCTACTACTTCAACACGAAGGAACTCGTAGACAACAAATTCGGAACGCCGAACCCTATCCCGTTCCGCGTAGTCGATTCCAAGGTCGGCCTCGACGTGGACGTATCCGTACGCTGCTCGGGCGTATATTCCTACAGGATCGCGGATCCGCTGACGTTCTATTCGAGAGTCTGCGGCAACGTCGAAGACGAGTACAGACGCGAGCAGCTCGACGGACAGCTTAAGACCGAATTCATCAGCGCTCTTCAGCCTGCGTTCGCAAAGCTTTCCGACATGGAACTCCGCCCGAACCAGATAATCGCTCACAACAAAGAACTCGAAAAGGCGATGAACGACGAGCTCTCGACTCAGTGGGGAGAACTCCGCGGACTTAAGGTCGTGAACATCGCTCTCGGCAGCGTGACTCTCCCGCCGGAAGACGCAGAGATGATCAAGCAGCTGCAGCGCAACGCGGCACTGAAGGATCCGAGCATGGCAGGCGCGACGCTCGTCGGAGCGCAGGCAGACGCTATGAGAGCCGCTGCGTCGAACGAATCCGGCGCGATGAACGGCTTTGTCGGAATGGGAATGGCCATGAACGCAGGCGGAATGAACGCTTCGAACCTCTACGCGATGGGACAGCAGAACCAGCAGGCACAGCCTCAGCAGCCACAGCAGCCTCAACAGGCACAGCCACAGGCAGCCGCTGAGTGGGTATGCCCTAAGTGCGGAGCAAAGAACACCGGCAACTTCTGCGCCCAGTGCGGAACGGCAAAACCTGCCCCTGCGGAGTGGGTATGCCCTAAGTGCGGAGCTAAGAACACCGGCAACTTCTGCGCCCAGTGCGGTGAGAAGAAACCTCAGTAGCAGCGCGGATAGATGAAATTCAGGCGGCCTGACGCTTATCGAAGCGTCAAGCCGCATTTTGCAAGGAGATATAAGATGTCTGAAATCAGGGAATATAAGTGTCCCAACTGCGGAGGCGCAGTTTCGTTCGACAGCGCTTCTCAGACGCTGAAGTGTCCGTTCTGCGAAACGGAATTCACCATGGAGGCCCTGCAGCAGTATAACGAAGAACTGAGCGGCCAGCCCGCGGAGGACATGACCTGGGCCGACCGCGGCGGTTCCGAATGGTCTGAGGACGAGACCTCGGGCCTGCGCTCGTTCGTCTGCAAATCATGCGGAGGCGAGATAGTCGGGGACGCGAACATGGGCGCCACTACGTGCCCGTTCTGCGGCAATAACGTCATCGTGGCGCAGCAGTTCTCGGGCAGCCTGAAGCCTGACTTTGCCATACCGTTCAAGTACGATAAGAAGGCGGCAAAAGAGGCCCTGAAAAAGCACTATCAGGGCAAGAAACTCCTGCCTAAGGTGTTCAGGGACGAGAACTACATCGAGGAGGTAAAGGGCGTCTACGTTCCGTTCTGGATATTCGACGCAGACGCCGACGCAAACGTCCGCTACAAAGCGACGAAGACGAAGACGTGGTCTGACGAGGAACGCGAGTACACTAAAACGAGTTATTACTCCGTCATCCGCGCGGGCAGCCTCGGATTCGAGCGCGTCCCGGTCGACGGATCGTCTAAGATGGCCGACGACCTTATGGAATCGCTGGAGCCTTTTGACGCAAAAGACCTGACGGATTTCAATTCGGGATTCCTCGCGGGCTATTATGCCGATAAATACGATGTGGACGAAAAGGCGAGCGAACCGCGCGCGAACGAGCGCATCATAAATAGCACGATGGATGAACTCGCGTCTACGGTGACCGGCTACGACACTGTTTCCGTCGAATCCGCGAGCATCCGCCTTCATGACAACAAGGTGCGCTACGCGCTCTATCCGGTCTGGCTCCTGACGACTAAATGGAACGGCGGCACGTACACGTTCGCCATGAACGGACAGACGGGCAAGATGATCGGGGATCTTCCTCTGGATAAAGGCGCATACAGGAAATGGCTCTTCGGACTGGGCTTCGGCCTCTCTGCGATCTGCTTCGTCCTGTCGTACCTGATCTACGCACTGTAGGGAGGTGGCATTACGATGAAAGACACGAAAAACGTTTCGAAGATCTTAAAGATCGCGATGATCGTCCTGCTCGCCCTGATGACGTGCGCAGCTGCATTTACGGTCATGGCACCTCTCCCGGCGCTGGCGGAGGGATCCGCTGCCGAAGCGGCCGGGACGGCGCAGTTCAACGTGGCAAAGAGCCTGGTGATCTCACTGGTCATCGGATTTGTCATCGCGCTCATCGTGACATCGGTGATGAAGGCGCAGCTGAAGTCCGTGAGAAAACAGCACGGCGCGGCGAACTACGAAAAGGCCGGCAGTTTCAACCTGGAGAAGAAGAGAGACATCTTCCTCTATGAGACGACGACCTCCCGCGAAAAGCCTAAGAGCAAAGAGGACAACAATAACGGTAAGAAAGAATAGACGAAAGAACAGACCGTATAAAGCCAAAAAAAAACGGCTCCGCCTGACCGGGCGGGGCCGTTTTTGATCTGGGGTTTCGCGTTCCCGCGGGCCGTCAGGCTCAGCGGGACTGCTTTCTGTCCGCTGCCTTTACGGAGCGTCTTCTGACGATGAGGACGACCGCCGCACCGAGCGCGGAGACCGCGACTGCCGCCGGGACCGCTGTGTTCGACGTGTCGCCCGTGGCAGGCTTTGACGTGCCTTTGCCGCCGTCCTTGCCGGTATTGCCGCTGTCAGGTTTGGTCGTGCCGTTGTCTTTGCCGCTGCCGGTGTTGTCGTTTCCGGTATCGCTGCCGGTGTTGTCATTGTTTCCGGTATTTCCGCCGTCGGTCGATTTCAGTTTGAGGCCGGCGATGGCGCTTTCAATCGCCGCTGCATATCCGTCTACCGTATCCTGCTCGTTTTCGAGCTTGTCTCTGACCACGGCGTTTATCGCTGCCGTGACAGTGTCGAAGTTCTCGTATTTGTCAGGGTCGAGGGCGTTTGCCTTTTCGATCGCGGCGTCGACCGCAGTGCAATCAGCCGGATCGTATTTGTAGATCGTGAAGGAGTCTACGTCGGACAGGTCGGTCGTGCGCTTGGTAGTGATCTTGAAACTGTTGTCGGATACCGATACGACCGAGAAGTTAGGAACTCTCTCCTGGTTCTTTACGCGGGCGTAAGGGAAGTTGTCTTCTTTGATGGTGTAGAATTTGCTGCCGGAGCCGGAGTTGGCCGTCACGTAGAGGATCCCGGCCGGGTTCGTGATGCTGGAATAGTCCGCGTTGTCGTAGATGGACGCGTCTGTCATCGGGTTGGTGCCGTCCATCATGTAAGTGCGGCAGTAGACGTGGCCGTGTCCGTCGAGGACTACGTCGACTCCGAGTTCCTTGAAGATAGCAGGAAGTTCGTTTCTTCTGGCGATGATGTCGTCGTCGTACGCGTGGCTCGCGACGGTGAACATAGAGTGGTGCATCACGACGATCTTCCAGGAAGCGTCCTGACTCTTGCTGATGGCGTCCTGCATGAACGCTTTATGCTCGGCCGCGCTCATATCGTTGTCGTTCAGGCTCATGAAGAGGACGTTGTTATAAGTGAACCAGGAATCTCCGCCTGCCGCGGTGACGCCGTAATCACTGCTCATGTTAGCGACGTTGTAGTGCTGGCTGTAGCAGTTTGAACCGGCGTCGTGGTTGCCGACGGTCGTAGGGTTGATGAGGTTAGGCATGTATGTGGAATTCAGGTATCCTTCGTACTGCTCTTCGTCGCTATTGTTATCTACCTGGTCTCCCGCGGAGAGAAGGGAAGCCGAGTCAGGATAATTTTCGGTCATCGTCTGAAGCGCCGAATTCCATTTTGCGGTATCGTCGGCGTTGCTGCTTCCGGCTCCGATCTGAGGGTCGCCTACGAAGAGGAACGTGAACGCGCCCTGAGCCTGCGTGCTGAAATGGTAGACAGGGGATTCCGTGCTGCCGTTTGTCAGCGTGTAGCTATAGGAAGTCGCCGGTGCGAGATCTGAAAGGGTGGCTTTAAAATAGTTATAGCCGGACTTGTTCGCCGTTCCGGTCGCCGCGTCGACGGTCTTTGCTGTCGCAGGGAGCTTGCCGTCGCTGGTAAGCTGAGAGGTCGGGGCGTATTTTACGACGCCGGCTTCCGTAGTGTTCGCGTACCAGTTGACGTTGACAGAAGTTTCGTCGCTGCCCGGGGCCAGTGAGATCGTGCTCTGCTCGGTCTCAGCGTAAACGGAGCCGAATCCGAGGCACGAGAAAACCGTCACCACGCAGAGCATAGTCAGCAGCAGGGATCTGATTCTCTTTTTCATTTTTTCCTCCTTAGAAAAAAGATGATGGTGTCCGGCCGCGCCTGCGCCTGAGGCAGAATGCCGCGGACGACGTCTCGGCCGGAGATCGATTGGCTTTATATGTGAACGCTTTATGGTCAAAGCGATTGTTTTCCGGGCATACGCGCCGCCGGTCCTCTTTCGGCGGCGGAACTTTCCGGCGCGAGGCATTCTGGCGCGGAACTTCCGGACGCGGAACTTTCTGGCGTGGAGCATTCTGACGGCTTCTTCACGCGCGTCAGAGCCGCTGCGGACAGTATCGCGGACAGCGGGACCGTCAGGATCACGGCTGCCGTGCCGCAGATGCCGTGCGCCAGTTCCACGGCTATGAAATCGGAAGTCAGCACAGCGAGCGTCTGGACTCCGTACGAATACAGAACGATGAGCGTGGAGAGCGCGGAGCCGAAGAACGCGAGGATGAGCGTGTTCGACATCGTTCCCATCATGTCCCTGCATACGATCATCCCGGAAGCGAACAGTTCGCGCCTGCTGAGAGACGGGTTCTTATCGTGTATCTCGAACAAAGCCGCGACCAGCGATAAGGCGACGTCCATGACGGCTCCCAGCGATGAGATCATAGCCGCCGCGAAGAGCAGGTGCGACAGATCCATGCCTGTCGCGTGCGTGACCAGGAGCAGGCCGTCTATGTTTTCGTCCACGAACCCGCTTATGTGCAGGACGTCCTAAAAAAATCGAGAAGATGGCCGCCGCCGCGGCTTTCCCGACGAAGACCGCCACGGTGGAAACGGCGCTTTTTTTATTCACCCCGCTGATGAGGAAGATCGACACCGGCGTGATGATCAGTACCGCGGCAGCCGTGACGGCAAACACCAGGTACCCGGCGTAGATAGCAGGTATCGTTATCTTAAAGAGAAATATCACTGAGAAGACGAGCGCGGCCAGCGAGTAAGCCCCGCGCATCCCGCCCGTGAGTATGAGTATGAACGCGAAGAACACGCAGATCGCGATCTCGACGCCCGTGCGGTCGTAGTTCGCTATGGTGTAGTACGGCTCGGTATTTTCGGGTTCGTCGACACAGACGACGACGCGGTCGCCCGGCTTTACCTCGATATGAAGAGTATCTGACAAACCGTTTTCGATCTCGACAGTTTCGCCGTCGATCTCTACCGTGACGATCTGCGTACCGAGGGTCCTGCCGCTGTATTTGCTGACACCCTGAGTGCCAGTAAATTCCGCATCCGTTACTGTGCACCGGACGTATCTGCGAGTCGAGGTGTCCAGCACCGCATAGCGCTCTGCCTCGGGTATCGTGAACATGAGAGCCGAAAGAGCGATCGCGATGAGGAGAACGATGAAACGCGAGTCGCCGAGCGGGTTCCCGTGTTTTTTTGTTTTGTTCGTGTGTGAGAGTTCCATAGAAGGCAATAGAATGACCTGTGATATGTTTTCGACGATCTTGAGTAAATTATCCGAACGAAAAATCTATTCGCGCGAAAGGTATAAGAATTTGTAAACTTCTCGGAGGGCGCGGGGAGGGCCGGATCGGCGGACGGGAATTTTTATCGTGCTTGAATGGAGAGCGGGAATTTTTATAGGTGCTTTACTGCCTGAAATGTATTATTATATTTGTAAGTGCAAATTTTTCCCCGGAGGTAGCGAATGTCGATTGCTGATGTCTTCTCGCTGCTCGGAGGCGTGGGGCTTTTTTTGTTCGGTATGACGATGATGTCGTCCGGGCTGAAAAACGCCTGCGGCGAGAACCTCCAGCAGATCCTGGAGAAGGCGACAAAAAATAAATATATAGCAATCCTCATCGGCATCGGCGTCACGATGCTGATCCAGAGTTCCTCGGCGACCGACGTGATGGTCATCGGATTCGTGAACTCGGGCATGATGACACTGTCTCAGGCCGTAGGCGTGATCATGGGCGCTAACGTCGGTACGACCATAACGGCGCAGATCACCGCTTTCGATCTGGCGTCGGACGCTCCGCTCATTTTGTTCATCGGCGTGATACTTTATCTTTTCGTCAAGCAGCGGCTGGTGAAGCACTTCGGCGAGATAATCATGGGCTTCGGGATGCTCTTCGTCGGCATTTCGATAATGAAGGCGGCCATCCTGCCGCTCTCCGAGACGGAGACGTTCATACGGTTCATGACTAATCTGGATAACCCCGCGATCGCTCTTTTGTTCGGCATCGGGTTCACCGCACTGCTCCAGAGTTCCTCGTCGACCACGGTCATTTTCCAGACTTTCGCCGTCGACGGCATCCTGAACTTCAACACAGCAGCGTATCTGGTGATCGGCGCCGCCATCGGCTCCGTGACCCCTAATATCCTCGCATCTCTCACGACGAACAGGAACGGCAAGCGCTCGGCGCTGCTGAACCTCATCTTCAATATCTTCAGAGCAGTCATCCTGATCGCTCTCATCAACATATTCCCTCAGATCCTGACGTGGATACAGAGCCTTTCACCGAACGACATAGGCAGGCAGATAGCGAACATGCACACCATTTTTGCGATCATCGCGGTCGTCGTCGAGATGCCGTTCACAGACCAGATCATCAAACTGACGGAAAAGATCATCCCTCTGAAAGAGGAGGAGAGCGAGACGCTCGAGGAGCGCAAACTTAAATACATGGTCAACCTTGGGACGCTGCCTCAGGGCGTGGCTATCGCTCAGGCGCATAAAGAGGTCACCAGGATGGGGCGCATAGCGGCTAAGAACCTCCGCAATTCCGTGAGGTGCTTCTTCAACTACAAGCCGGAACTCGCCGATTCCGTGAGGACGCGCGAGGTAACAGTAAACATACTGAATCATACGATAGCGGACGCCATGACGGAGCTCAGGGCGTTCGATCTCAGCCAGGATCAGCTCAGGCGCGTGTCGATGATGACGATCGCCGTAACGGATATCGAGCGGCTTTCCGACCACGCCGAGAACATCGTGGAATACGCTGAGGAACTGAACGCCGGACATCAGACGATGACTCCGGAAGCGCTGAAAGAACTTAAGGCGATGGCTCGCGATTCGCTCAACGAGGTGGACCTGGCCATAGATATATTCGAGACGGAGGACTATTCCAGGCTCGACGAACTTGAGGCCATAGAGAGCCGCGTAGACGAGCAGGAGACGACCCTCATAGACGATCACGTCGAGAGGCTCATGATGTCGTACTGCGAGCCGCTCAGCGGAGTCGTCTTTACGGATATCGTCACCGATCTGGAGAGGTGCGCGGACCACGCGGTGAATATCGCGTACGCGCTGAAGGAGAGACCTGAAAATCTCGATCTCCGCAAGGAAATAGGAAGGAACCCGAGCGCCGACGGCATAGAGGTCGCGGACTAAAGGGATCTGCTTAAGTATGAAAAGTTACGTCTATCTGTTTTTCATGTCGATGCTGCCGATCGTCGAGTTGAGGCTCGCGATCCCGGTGTCTCAGGCGATGGATCTTCCGGTCGTGAAGTCATTCGTCGTCTGCATGATAGGAAATATGGTGCCGGTGCCGTTCATCTACTTCTTTGCGCGCAGGTTCCTCAACTGGGGAAAGAACAAAAAATTCACCCGCAGGCCGTGCACGTTCCTTCTGGAAAAGGGCGAGAAGGCCGGCGCGAAGATCCTGAACAAAACCGGGAAGTACGGCGCTTTTCTGGCGCTCACTCTTTTTGTCGGGATACCCCTGCCGGGAACGGGCGCATGGACCGGGACTTTGGCGGCGAGCATCCTCGATCTCGGATTTAAGAAAACTGTTTTTTCAGTCACGGCCGGCGTCGTCTTAGCCGGCGTCATCATGATGACCGCGAGTTATTTCGGACTTTCCTTCATCGACTGACACGCGCGGGTCTCGGACTTTTAGGCCGCCGGACGACTCGCATTCGGAAAGGAGACCTGATATGGATAAGGATCAAACCATAACCGAAGAATACCTGAAGAAAATCGACGCTTACTGGCGCGCGGCAAACTATCTGTCCGCGGCACAGTTGTATCTTCTGGACAATCCGCTGCTGACGGAGCCTCTGAGGCCGGAGCACGTAAAGAAGAAGATCGTAGGCCACTGGGGAACGGTGCCGGGTCAGAACTTTGTCTACGCCCACCTGAACAGGGTGATCAAAAAATACGATCAGGACATGATCCTGTTATCGGGGCCGGGCCACGGCGGCAACTTCTTCATAGCAAATACATATCTGGAAGGCAGCTACAGCGAGGTATATCCGAATATCAGCCGTGATACGGACGGCATGAGGAAACTCTTCAAGCAGTTCTCGTTCCCGGGCGGAGTGCCGAGCCACTGCGCTCCGGAGACGCCGGGATCCATAAATGAGGGCGGAGAACTGGGGTACTCGCTGGCGCACGCATTCGGGGCGGTCTTTGATAACCCCGATCTCATCGCCGCCTGCGTCATAGGCGACGGGGAGGCCGAAACGGGCCCTCTCGCCACATCGTGGCATTCCAACAAATTCCTCAACCCGGTGACGGACGGCGCGGTGATCCCGATCCTTCATCTGAACGGATATAAGATCGCTAATCCTACGGTCCTCTCGCGCATTTCCCACGAGGAACTGACAGACCTGATGAAGGGGTACGGCTGGGAGCCGCATTTCGTCGAGGGGAGCGACCCTATGACGATGCACAGCCTCATGGCCGAGACTCTTGACACCGTCATGGACGAGATCAAAGCGATACAGAAGCACGCGAGAGAGACGGGCGACGCGGCGCGTCCTCGCTGGCCGATGATCGTCCTGAGGACGCCTAAGGGCTGGACCGGGCCGAAAGAGGTCGACGGCAAACCTGTGGAAGGGTCGTTCCGCGCTCATCAGGTTCCTATACCGATGGATAAGCCTGAGCATCTGGAACTGCTCGAACAGTGGCTGAGAAGCTACAGGCCGGAGGAACTCTTCACGGAAGACGGAAAGCTGATCCCTGAACTGCAGGAACTGACGCCGACGGGCGACCGCAGGCTCGGTGCCAATCCTCACGCTAACGGAGGCAAGCTGCTGAGAGACCTCAGGACGCCTGATTTCAGAGATTACGGCGTCGCGGTCGAGAAGCACGGCGCCACGGAAGCCCAGGATATGATCGAGCTGGGCGGCTATGTGCGCGACATATTCAATCTGAACAAGGATTCCCGCAATTTCAGGATCTTCGGGCCGGACGAGACGATGAGCAACCGCCTGAACAAGGTGTTCGAGGCCTCGGAGCGCGACTGGAACGCCGAGACGCTGGAGAGCGACGAATTCCTCTCGCCGGACGGCAGGATCATGGATTCGTTCCTCAGCGAGCATATGTGCGAAGGGTGGCTCGAGGGGTATCTCCTGACCGGACGCCACGGGTTCTTTGCCAGCTACGAAGCGTTCATAAGGATAGTCGACTCGATGGCCGCTCAGCACGCGAAGTGGCTGAAGGTCTGCAACCAGCTGCCTTGGCGCGAGAACATAGCGTCGCTGAACCTTATTTTGTCCTCCAACGTGTGGCAGCAGGATCACAACGGGTTCACGCACCAGGATCCGGGCTTCATGGACCACATAGCGAATAAGAAGGCGGACGTCGTTAGGCTCTATCTGCCGCCTGACGCAAACTGCCTGCTCTCGACGTTCGACCACTGCATCAGGAGCCGCAATTACGTGAACGTCATAATATCGTCCAAACATCCGCGCCCTCAGTGGCTGTCGATGGACGAGGCCGTAAAGCACTGCGCTCAAGGGATAGGAATCTGGCGCTGGGCGAGCACGGACGCCGGGGAGGAGCCGGACGTGGTGATGGCGTGCTGCGGCGATACGCCGACGCTGGAGACTCTGGCCGCCGTAACGATACTGAGAGACTATTTCCCTGATCTGAAGATAAGGGTGATAAACGTCGTAGACCTGATGAAACTGCAGCCTAAGTCGATGCATCCGCACGGGCTCTCCGACGACGAATACGACATGCTCTTCACTAAGGACAAGCCTGTGATCTTCGCGTTCCACGGATACCACACGCTCATCCACGAACTGACGTACAGGCGCCACAACCGCAATATCCACGTATACGGATATAAAGAAGAAGGAACGATCACGACACCGTTCGACATGCGTGTCCAGAACGAGATCGACAGGTACAGCCTCGTGAAGAACGTTGTAAGATACCTGCCGCAGCTCGGGAACCGCGGCTCGCATCTCGTGCAGGCCATGAACGATAAACTGGTAGAGCACAGACAGTACATACGCGAATACGGAGTAGACCTTCCTGAGGTCGCGGAATGGAAATGGAGTGAGAAGTAATGGCTTTAGTCGGTGCTTTCATGGTGCCTCACCCGCCGCTGATCATCCACGACGTGGGACGCGGTGAGGAGGAGCAGATCCGCCCGACCATAGACGCGTACACGGAGGTTGCGCGCCAGATCGCGGAACTGGAACCTGAGACGATCATAGTATCTTCGCCTCACAACGTGATGTATTACGATTATTTCAACATTTCGGGAGGACGCGAGGCCAGAGGGTCGCTAGCCGGATTCAGAGCGCCTGATGCCGCCGTGGACCTGGAGTACGATCAGGAACTCGTCGCGGAGATATGCCGCACAGCCGATTCGCGAAAATTCCCGGCCGGCACGCTCGGGGGCAGGCAGAAAGAACTCGATCACGCGACAGTGATCCCGCTCCTCTTCGTGAACAAAGAATACCACAGGCCGTATAAGATCGTGAGGGTGGGGCTCTCGGGGCTGCCGCTCGAGGATCACTACAGGCTCGGGATGATGATAAAGGAAGCGGTGGAGCGGCTGGGCCGCAGGACGGTATATATCGCCAGCGGCGATCTTTCGCATAAGCTTAAGGAGTACGGGCCGTACGGATTCGATAAGAACGGGCCGGTCTACGACGCGAGGATCATGGACGTGATGGGCAGAGGCGCTTTCGGCGAACTGTTCGACTTTGATGAGACGCTCTGCGAAAAAGCGGCCGAGTGCGGCCATCGGTCGTTTGTGATCATGGCCGGCGCGCTCGACAGGACGGGCGTTTCGGTCCAGAAACTCAGTTATCAGGACGTGACGGGCGTCGGATACGGCGTTTGCGCGTTCCATCCTACTGGGCCTGACAAAAGCAGGAACTTCCTCGATCAAAGGGAGAAAGCCGAAGCGGACAGGCTTGCGGCAATAAAAAGCGGCGAGGATCCGTATGTGAAACTGGCCAGGCTGTCCGTCGAGACGTACGTCAAAACAGGCAGGGCGGCCAAAGTCCCTTCCGGTCTCCCCGATGAGATGTACTCGGGCCGTGCGGGCGTATTCGTCTCGCTGCACGAGGACGGAAGACTCAGAGGCTGCATCGGCACGATCTCGCCTGTCCGCGAGAACATCGCCGAAGAGATAGTCATGAACGGGATAAGCGCCTGTTCGCAGGATCCGCGCTTCGACCGGGTTACGAGCGGCGAACTGCCGCGCCTGGAGTACAGTGTGGACGTGCTGGGCGAGCCGGAACCGATAGATTCAAAGGACATGCTCGACGTGAAGCGCTACGGCGTCATAGTGTCTAAAGGAGGGCGCAGAGGACTGCTGCTGCCGGATCTGGATGGCGTTGACACGGTGGAGGAGCAGATATCCATCGCAAAGCGAAAAGCCGGCATATCTGAAAACGAGAGCGGCGTGAAACTCGAGCGTTTCGAGGTGGTGAGGCACCTGTGAGCGCTGATGAGGGCGGGGCTGTATGCGGCGTATGCTTCAGGCATTGCAGGCCGGCGGAAGGCTCGCTGGGCGCCTGCCGCGCCAGGCGCGCCCGCGGCGGCGAGGTCGTGTGCGACAACTACGGCAGGATCACGTCGCTTGCGCTCGATCCGATAGAAAAGAAGCCCCTGGCGCGCTTTCACCCCGGCAGCGTGATACTGTCCGTCGGCAGTTACGGATGCAATCTATCATGTCCGTTCTGCCAGAACGATTCCATCTCTTATGCCGGACCGGACGATGTATATTACAGGACCGTCTCTCCGGAGGAACTCGTCGGGGCTGCTTTGTCCGCAAAGGGCAGAGGAAACGTCGGCATAGCGTTCACGTATAACGAACCGCTCGTCGGATGGGAGTTCGTCAGAGACACGGCTAAACTCGCGCACATGAACGGTCTGCTGAACGTCATGGTGACGAACGGCTGCGCCGAACTGAGCGTACTGGAGGAACTTCTGCCTTACATAGACGCGATGAACATAGATCTGAAATGTTTCACGGATGATTGCTACCGCAGGTTGGGCGGGGACTTTGATACGGTCAAAGCATTCATAGCGCGGGCGTGTGAAGACTGCCACGTCGAACTGACCACGTTGATCGTCCCAGGACTGAACGACTCCGAAGACGATATGGGGCGTGAAGCCGCGTGGATAGCGTCGCTTAAGGGAGGCAGAGGCGCGGACGTCCCGCTGCACGTCACCAGATTCTTCCCGCGCCACGACTACGTTGGGAAGGATCCTACGGACGTCCGGACGGTCAGGGCTTTGGCGGATAAAGCGCGTGAAACGCTTAAATACGTGTACGTGGGCAACTGCTGGTAGTCAGGTGATATAATAAATAAACAAGTTTAAATAAAAAAGAACATATGTTTGCTTTTTGCGCGGAGCAATAATATAATGTAGTCACCGTGAGGAGTGACGCATTATGAAAGTCGTGGCCAAACCCGTCGACGCGATCGCGGTTTTCATCGTCGGGAGGCCTCCGAGGCCGTGCAAGTTCAAATATAAGTGCCGTGACGGGAAACTTTTTACCGTAAACGTAGATAACGTTGTCGAAGTGGACGAGCGCATGATATCCGGACGCAAGTCGTTCGTATATCAGTGCCAGAGCACGTTCGGCGATTTCGAGCGCGTCTACGAACTCAGGTATTTCACGGACACGGCGGGATGGGAGTTGTATAAGATATAATGGAACACGGGTATTTTCAGGTCTACACGGGCGAAGGAAAAGGCAAGACGACGGCTGCCGTCGGGCTGGCTGTAAGGGCCGCGGGCGCGGGGCTTCGGGTATATATCGGCCAGTTCGTAAAGAGCATGGAATATAACGAGGTGAAGGTGCTCCGGGAGCGCTTCCCGGAGATCACCGTGGAACTCTACGGCAAGCAGGGATGCATAGTCGGAAGGAATCCCGACGAATGCGACATGCTGTCGTCTCAGGACGGGTATAAGAGAGCGAAGGAGGTCGTTTTGTCGCGCGAGTACGACGTGGTCATACTCGACGAGATATTCATCGCCTCATACTTTAATATACTTAGAGACGACCAGCTCATCGACCTGATCGAATCGCGCGGCGAAGGCACGGAACTCGTCATGACGGGCAGGTACGCGCCGCAGTGCGTTCTGGACAGAGCAGACCTTATCACCGAGATGAAGAACGTCCGCCATTACTATGAGAAAGGGGTGGAAGCCCGCGACGGGATAGAACGGTAGACGCCGTTCCCGCTGACGCGGACATTGACCTATGACAGAAAAGGATATCAAGGAAACTGATATTACCGAAACAGATAAAAACGAAGCGGATGCCGCCGAAACGGACATCGCCGAAACGGACAGACCGTCGGCGGGGAACGGATCCGCGGGCAGGACACCGGAAGAGGCTGTGGACCGCGCGAGGATCATCGTAAAGACGAGCCTCATCGGCATAGGCGCTAACGTGTTGCTGGCCGTATTCAAGGCGATCGTGGGCCTGGCGGCAAATTCCATCGCCATCGTGCTCGACGCCGTGAACAACCTGAGCGACGCCGTCTCGTCGATCGTGACGATAATAGGGACTAAACTGGCGGGCAAGGCGCCGGACAAGCAGCACCCGATGGGACACGGCAGGATAGAATACCTGAGCGCGATGATCATCTCACTGATCATACTCTACGCCGGCATTTCTTCACTCGTGGAAGCGATAAAGAAGATCGTTCATCCGACGGCACCAGACTATACGGCGGTCTCTCTGGTTATAGTCGCGGTCGCCATAGTCGTTAAGATACTGCTCGGCACGTACGTTAAAAACACCGGGAAGCGCGTGAACTCCGACTCTCTCGTAAATTCAGGCGAGGACGCCAAACTCGACGCGATAATCTCCGCATCCACGCTCGTGGCCGCCGTCATTTACATCAGCTTCGACATAAGCCTGGAGGCGTGGCTCGGCGCCGTGATCTCTCTCGTTATCATCAAGTCAGGGATAGATATGCTGCGCGACACGCTCAGCCAGATAATAGGCGAGAGGGCGGACACCGATGTCTCTAAGAAGATAAAGAAGATCGCGGGATCGTTCGAGGGCGTCAGCGGCGTCTACGACCTCGTGCTCCACGCCTACGGCCCGGAAACGTATACCGGCTCGTTCCACATCGAGATCCCGGAGACGATGACGGCCGAAAAGATCGCTAATCTGGAAGAGGAGATCGTCGTGGAGGTATATAAAGAGACCGGGGTAATAATCACCGGCATCAGCATATACTCTAAAAACACCGGAGACCCTGAGATCACCGCGATGCAGGCGAGGATACGCGACGCTGTCATGAAGGTGGAGTACGTCATCCAGATGCACGGCTTCAACTATAACAAAGAGACGAAGCTGCTGAGGTTCGACGTGGTGGTCAGTTTCGACGCGCCGGACAGGAACGCCGTCTGGAAGCAGGTGCAGGACATCACGCGTGAGATGTATCCTGACGCCAACCTCGTGGTGGCCATGGACGCCGACACGAGCGACTGACGCATGCAGCAGGAAAGGTGATCCCGGAAGGGCAGCCTCCGGGAACTGGACGAATAATAAATCGAGACGTGAAGACCGTGCCGTGCGCACGGTCTTTTCCTTTACCGCGGCGGGACTATTTCTCTGCAGCCGGCCTTTTTCCCTGCGCCGGCTGTTTTCTCTGCCGCACCTGCTTTAGTTATATTTTAATTACGCGGTGTATAAAGGTCATCGTAAAGCAGGTACGGACGGCGGAAAGACGCTCCGCCGGAACTGAGAGATAAAGAAGGTGTCGATCATGAAAAAAACAGGAAAGAAATTATGGAAGACAGCATGTGCTGCAGCACTGGCGGCAGTGATCACGCTGGTGCCGGCTGCGTCATTTGCCGAGATGGCAGCACCGCCTGACGGCGGCAGCGCCCCGGGCGGAGGCGGAGGCGGCGGAGCTGATACCCAGACATACGATTACAGCGGCACTCTCTCCGGGGCACTCACGGCGGACGGCGAAGAAGTGACTTCCGACAGCGCGTCCACAGCGGCGGACACGGCTGATCAGAACGCGGCGCTGGCCTCAAATGGCGGCACGCTGAAGATAACGAACGGCACGCTGACAAAGTCCGGAGACGATACGAACGGAGACAACTGCAACTTCTACGGGATCAACTCGATCGCTCTGGCGGTCGGCGAAGGCAGTTCGATGTACATCTCGGGCAGCTCGCTTTCGGCGGATTCCGAGGGCAGCAACGGAGTTTTCTCGACAGACAACGCGACAGCGTACGTATATAACACATCGATTTCCACGACGGCTGGAAACTCCAGAGGACTCGACGCCACGTACGGAGGCTCGATCATAGCGGACAGCCTGACGATCGCGACACAGGGAGATCACAGCGCGTCGCTGGCCACAGACAGAGGAGGCGGCAATATATCCGTCACGAACTCTGCGCTCAGCACCGCCGGAAGCGGCTCGCCGCTTCTCTACAGCACAGGCAGGATCGAAGTCAGCGATGTGACAGGAACTGCGACGGGAAGCCAGATCGCCGGAATGGAGGGGTTGAACACCATTTTGATCTATAACTCCGATCTGACCAGCACGATCACGGGAGCAACGGCTTCCGACCCTGTGGCTGACGGAGTCATCATATACCAGTCGACGAGCGGAGACGCGGACACGTCGTCGGGAGAGACGGCTCTGTTCCAGGCCGTCAACTCCAAACTAAGCAGCTCTATCGAGAGCGGAGCGATGTTCTACGTCACGAATACGACGGCAAGAGTCATCCTGAAGGACACGGAACTGAACTTTGACTCCGACAGCGCCAAACTTCTCTACATCGCCGGCAACGATTCAAACAACTGGGGCTCGGCTGGTTCCAACGGAGGTACGGTGACATTCGCCGCGATAAGCGAGACACTCGAGGGCGACATCACCGTGGACACGATCAGTTCGCTCGATCTGTATCTCGAGGATTCCACGACGTATACAGGAGCGATCACAATCGAAGAGAATACGAACGGATCGTCTGATGGCAGCGGGATCACTGTAAACGTTGATTCCGGAAGCACCTGGGTCGTCACGGGCGACTCCACGGTCACTGCGCTCAATGTCGCTGACGGCGGCAAAGTCGTAGACGAGGAAGGAAATACAGTGACAGTCATCGCAGACGGAAGCACAGTCGTAGAAGGAACGAGCAGCGTGACCGTAACAGTCAGCGGCTCATACTCGACCTCGGTCGAAGGAACAGTCGAAGCGGAAGAAGCCTCGATCGACCGCACGGCATTCGACAGTTATTACGGAACGTCCACGGCCATCACGGAGACCGCATCGAATGAGTCCGGAAATGACGCGGACACAGAGGCGGATGCCGGGGCTGATGTCACGGATGAGACTGAAGGCGAGACGGGATCTTCACACACGGCGGCCATCGTCATCGCAGTTGTCTGCGCGGCGGCACTCGTCGCGATACTCGCAGCCGTAAAGGCAAAGAAAGGGAAAGGAGAAACTGAAGCGGGATCGCGCGGCACCGGAGACACGCAGAACGAAAAGGACGAATAATATATCAAAACACTACTCTCAAAATAATTACCTAACAGCTGCTGTCAACAAAACATCTCTAAGGACGACCCGGAGACCAGGAAAGGTTCCCGGGCGTTTTTTTCTGTACATAAATTCCGTCGTGTCGTAAAATAATAGAATAAAGCCTGCTAAGTTATAAGTCAGGAGGAGGCGTGACATGGAAAATCGCTGTTTGAACTGCAAGGTCTGTGACGGCAGGGCGTGCTCAAACCACATCCCGGGGCCCGGGGCAAAAGGCACGGGAGACACTGCCGCGAGGAATTACGATAAGTGGAAAGAGATCCGCGTGAACATGGACACGATCGTCGCCAACGATCCTGTGTCGACGGAACTGGAACTCTTCGGCAGAAAGTTCGCCGCGCCTGTCTTTGCCGGCCCTGTGGGAGACGTGCGCATGCACTACAGCGACGAATATACCGAGGCGGAGTACGACAGAGCCGTCGCGTGCGGATGCGCGGACGCGGGTATCGCTGCCTTCACGGGCGACGGCATGAAGGAAGAATTCATGAAGTACGGCTGCGCCGCTATCAAAGAAGCCGGCACCGGGGTGCCGACGATCAAACCGTGGAACATCGACATAGTCGCGCAGAAGATGAAACTCGCGGAGGAGTCCGGCGCGTTCGCCGTGGCCATGGACGTCGATGCGGCGGGGCTTCCTTTCCTTAAGAATTTCACGCCGCCCGCAGGACGCAAGACTGTGGCGGAATTAAAAGAGATCATAGCGCTGACGGATCTTCCTTTCATCGTAAAGGGCATAATGACGCCGCAGGGCGCCCGTAAAGCCGTACAGGCAGGAGCGTCGGGGATCGTCGTGAGCAATCACGGCGGCAGGGTGCTTGACCAGTGCGCGGCGACCGCAGAGGTCCTCGAGGACGTAGTCCGCGAGGTGAAAGGCGAAGTAAAGATCTTCGTCGACGGCGGCATCAGGACCGGCGCGGACGTATTCAAGGCTCTGGCGCTTGGCGCGGACGCCGTATTGATCGCAAGACCTTTCGCCACCAGCATATATTACGGCGGAGGCAGGAAGGGCGCCTGCGACTACGCGAATAAGATCATAGGCGAACTCGCCGACACGATGTACATGTGCGGGGCGTCTTCGCCTGCCGATATAGACAGGAGCATGGTCAGGATATGAGTTTCAGGGCCCCGTCTCGCGCAGCGGGAGAGGATCGGGAAAAAGTCATAATAGCATCGCAGAACCGCCATAAGATCGAGGAAATCAGGTCTATACTATGGAACCTCGGATTTTCCGCCGTCGGACGCGACGAGGCGGGGATACCGCCGTTCGAAGTCGAGGAGACCGGTACCACATTCGAAGAGAACTCTTTTCTCAAAGCCGACGCGATCGTAAAAGCCTCAGGGATGCCCGCTATTGCGGACGATTCAGGACTTATGGTCGACGCCCTGGGCGGCGCGCCGGGCGTGATGAGCGCCAGGTTCGCGGGAGAACACGGCGACACGGACGCTAACAACGAGAAACTGCTGGCCATGATGGAAGGACTTTCCGAGGAGAACAGGGCCGCTAAGTTCGTGTGCGTCATCACGCTGCTTTTCCCGGACGGCAGGCGCATCGTGGCTCGCGGCGAGTGCCCGGGAAAGATATTGACCGCGCCGAGAGGCGTAAACGGCTTCGGATATGATCCGCTCTTCGTCCCGGACGGATACGACGTGACCTTCGCCGAGATGGACCCGGAAGAGAAGAACAAGATCAGCCACAGGGCCAGAGCTCTTGCCACTCTTAAGGAAATACTTGAGCCGGGCGGAGACGGCACCGGTGGCGGCAGAATGTCCGCCTGGCCACGGAAGGGCGGAGCAGACTCAGAGGTTCCTGACAAGTCAGACGCCGGAGATACAGACGGAGCCGGAAAGAAGAAGCCGAACAGGGCGATTAGGATGTTCTATTTAGGCCTTAAGCAGTATCAGGACCCGTATTATCAGGGAGTTGCTGCAACCGTCGCCTTCTTCTTCATTTTGTCGATAGTGCCTACTTTGTTCCTGCTGTCGGAACTGCTGGGGATATTCGGGCTGTCGCTGGCCGATATAGTGCAGAAATACGACGTCGATTTTTCTCAGGACGTGCTGCAGATACTCACGTTCATCGTGAACACTAAATATCCGACCGCTACGACGAATATCCTGTTCATAATAATGGGCGTCTGGGCGGCCTCCAGACTGCAGTTCACGCTGATGCGCGTGCAGACGTACACTTTCTCAGGGGGAAAGGACGCGGGCAACTATTTCCAGGACAGGCTCAGATCGCTTGTCACGATCATCATCACCGTCGTAATGATGGTTTTGACGATCATATTCATGACGTACGGCGAGGTCGTGTTCAGGTATATCGCCGAGCAGACGAAGACGAACGAGATATTCGACCTGATCTGGAGCGGGTTCAGGTGGCCGATCGCCGGCGTATTGTACCTGCTGATCGTGACGTTCAACTATTTCGTCATGGCCCCGCGGAACAGCAATAAATTCGTCGATTTCATGCCGGGCGGAGCCTTCACGGCCGCCGGCATGCTCGTCGTGACCATGGTATATTCAGCGTATTCCGCGAATGCAGTGGGAAACAGTTTCATCTACGGTTCCATGGCCAGCATCGCCGTGTTAATGTTTTGGTTCTATTTCATCTCCTGGGTGCTCATACTGGGCATCCTCTTCAACAAAGTCTGGGACGACACGAAGGATCCCGAGGCCGGCAAAGACGCCAACGTCGAGGAGATCAAGAAGATGTTCAAGTTGAGATGAGCAAAAGAGCAAAAGATAAAAGAGCAAAAGAAAAGGGAGAAGCAGATGACTTCTCCCTTGTGATTTTTTTGATTCGGAGCGCGGCGCTCTGCCTATTTGATCACTCTGACGCGGATCACGCCGTCCGAGGCCTTTATTTCCGCGACTTCGTCAGGAGTGGAGACGAGGGCGTATCCGTAATCTCCGCGCTTTCCGCCTTTCACGGCCGACACCGTCTTTCCGTCCATGAGGGAAACGGCGAGTTTTACCGGATCTTCGACGCCTTTGGTGATGAAGGAAACTCTCGTTTCGCCGCCGCGAGGACCCATGTCTACGCGCGGATAGTTCACGGAGTTGATGACGTTCCCGTTCTCGATGTAGTCCATGAGTTCGTCTGCTGCCATGACAGCGCAGTTGTCCTCGGCTTCCTGAGTCGACGCTCCGAGGTGAGGAGTGCAGGCGACTTTTGGATTTCCGATAATTCCCCTAGTGGTGAAGTCAGTCACGTACTTTCTGATCTTGCCGGAATCGAGAGCGGCGAGGAGGTCTTTTTCGTTCACGAGCTTGTCGCGAGAGTAGTTCACGAGGATAGCGCCATCCTTGAAGTGTGAGAACATCTCGGCGTTGAACATGCCGTTCGTCGAATCCATAGAAGGTAGATGCAGAGTCACAAAATCGGAGACAGGGAGCATCTTTTCGAGGCTGTCGTAGAATTTTACCGCAGGTTCGAGCCTGAGAGCAGCCGGGACGCTGAGGTACGGGTCGTATCCGACGACGTTCATGCCCAGAGCCAGAGCGGCGTTTGCCACTAGTGCGCCGACAGCGCCCAGTCCCACGACTCCGAGGGTCTTGCCCTTCAGTTCCGTTCCGACGAACTGTGATTTGCCTTTCTCGACGGCCTTCCCGACGTCTTCGGAATCTCCGAGGGTCTGCGTCCAGGCGAGGCCTCCGTCGATGTTCCTGGCACCTATTATCATGGCCGCAATGACGATCTCTCTCACCGAATTCGCGTTCGCGCCCGGAGTGTTGAAGACGGCGATGCCGCTGTCCGCACATCTGTCGAGCGGGATGTTGTTCACGCCGGCGCCTGCCCTTGCGATGGCGAGCAGTTCTTTATCGAACTCCATGTCGTGCATGGCGGCACTTCTCACCATGACGGCAGTCGATCCGGAGATACCCTCGGCACCGTCTTTTACCTCGTATTTTTCATTAAAACGATCGAGTCCGACGGGTGCGATCTTATTGAGAGTTGAAATCGTGTACATTGCTGACCTCCTTGATTTTTCAGTTATTCCGTACGCGACCATTATAGCACCCGCGATATTTACTTTCAACAAGCCGGGTGATACAATAAACAGAGTTTACAGCTCAGTTTTCATTAATAAAGGAGAAGAGAAAATGAAGTACGACAGAGTGTATAATTTCTCGGCGGGACCTTCCGTACTGCCTCTTCCGGTCATCGAAAAAGTAGCCGCGGAACTTCCGAACTACAACGGAACGGGCGAATCCGTCATGGAGATGAGCCACAGATCGCCTGAATACAAGCAGATCATCGAAGACGCCGAAGCGAACCTGCGCAAACTCATGAACATCCCTGACAACTACACGGTCTTGTTCCTGCAGGGCGGCGGAACACTTCAGTTCTCGATGGTCCCGATCAACCTTCTCCGCAAATCAAAGAAAGCCGATTACGTCATAACCGGAAACTGGGCGAAAAAGGCGTATGAGGAAGCCTGCAAGTTCGGCGACATCCGCGTTCTCGCAAGTTCTGAGGAAGATAAATACACGTACATCCCTAAGTTCAGGAAAGAGGACATCCGTCCGGACGCCGACTACGTCTACATCTGCTACAACAACACGGTCTACGGGTCGCATTATCCGGAGATCCCGGACACCGGAGACGTGACGCTCGTCTGCGACATGTCCAGTTCGATTTTGTCGGAGGAGATCGACGTCTCGCGCTTCGGACTGATCTACGCCGGCGCTCAGAAGAACGTCGCTCCGGCAGGAGTCACGATCGTGATCATCAGAAACGATCTGATAGGTTTTGCTCCCGCGGACACGCCTATCTATCTGAACTATAAGACACACGCCGACAAGGGTTCGATGTATAACACGCCTCCTTGCTTCTCGATCTACGTGGCGGGCGAAGTATTCAAATACATGCTCGAGAGGGGCGGAGTACCGGCGATCCATAAGATCGACGTCGAGAAGGCGGGCAAGCTTTACGACGCGATCGATTCAAGCAAACTCTTCCACAATCCGGTGGCAAAGGAAGACCGTTCGCTGATGAACGTAATCTTCTTCACCGGGAACGAGGAACTCGATAAGAAATTCATCGATGGCGCAAAGGCGGAAGGCATGATAAACCTGAAGGGCTACAGGACGCTCGGCGGGATGCGCGCAAGCATCTTCAACGCTATGCCGCCTGAAGGCGTCGACAAACTGATCGACTATATGAAGCGCTTCGATAAGGAAAACGCATGAAGAAGCACACACTAAAAATCACAGCACTTTTACTTGCCGCGGCGATCTCCGCCGCGACAGTTTTTCAATTCTCGTATTTGAGCGTGTCCGGGGAGTCCGGCGCCGGATCTGCTGAATCGACAGAATCTTCCGCCTCGACAGAATCGACCGGATCGTCCGAAGCGTCGGCTGCGGCGGAAGAGACCGTGCCCGAGCCTGAGATCACGGCCGGCGCGGCGGTGATATACTGCCGCAACACGGGAGAAACGCTTTACGTAAAGAACGGCGACGCCAGATATTCTCCGTACAGCATCACCAAACTGATGACTGCTCTGCTCGCCGCTCAGAAGCTGCCGCTTGATCAGGAGGTCACCGTCTCCGCTTCGGCCGCGAACGTGGGCGAATCGTCGATGGGCCTGCTGGAGGGCGAGGTCGTGACCGTCGAGCAGCTGCTGTACGGGCTTCTTTTGATGTCCGGAAACGACGCGGCTGTAGCGCTCGCGGAGGCCGTATCGGGAAGCGAGGAAGCCTTCGTCGAGCTGATGAACGAGACAGCGGCTAACATAGGATGCACGAATACCCATTTTGCCAACCCGAACGGGCTGGTCGACGATGTGGAGACACATTACACGACCGCCAACGACATGGTGAAGATATGCAAGCTCGCCTTCGGCAACGTGACTATCCGCGAGATAGCCGGCACGGAAGAATATGTGATGCCCGCCACGAACAAATCGGACTCGCGCGATATGGTCAACCGCATCCCAGTCCTCGCCGAGGGCAAAGAGGGCACCATCGCTGGAAAAACGGGCTACTGGGACACCGATAAATCAACTATAGCCGTCGACTACACGGAAAAAGACCTCGAATTCATCATCGTGATACTCGGGGCAAATATAGACAGGCGAAGCGATGAGTGCGTCGCCCTGATCGACTACGCCGCGGCGAACTTGAAGGGTTATACCGTAGTCGAGGCGGGACAGTCCGAGGGCACCGCGCGCGTAAAGCATGGAGAGGAGACCATGGTTGACGCCGTTACGGGATCAGACTGTGTCGTCTATCTCCCTAAGCAAGGCTCTAAGGAGCTTATAACCACCGAGGTGGTCCTGGACACGGATACCGAGGCGCCTGTCGAAAAAGGCCAGAAAATAGGCACGTTGAACGTATATATTGCGGGTGAGATCTCGACTAAGGTCGATCTGGTCGCGGCAAAGAGCATAGGCGTGGGAATGCTGCCGTCATATATCGGCATCCCAGACAGGACCACGAAGATGATCCTGATAGCCGCCGCGGTCGTGATTTTGTTCCTCCTGATCAGGTTCGTCAACAAAACGAGGACAAAGATAAAGAAGCGCAAGGCGCATAAGGAAAAAGTCTTTACCATCGCCATGGATGAGTTCAACCGCGAGCAGAATAAGCGGTGATCGTTGATCGTAAGCGGCAGTCATGTTCGATATCAAGGAAAACCTGAAAAAACTCCCGGACTCCCCGGGAGTTTATATGCATAAGGACAAACTCGGACAGGTCATCTACGTCGGCAAGGCCGTCTCTCTGAAGAAGCGCGTCCGCCAGTATTTTGGCTCCTACGGGCAGTCCACGCCTAAGCTGCGCGCCCTGGTGGAAAACATCGCGGAGTTCGATTACATCACGTGCTCCAGCGAGATGGAGGCGCTGATCTTAGAGTGCAATCTGATCAAAAAATACCAGCCGAAGTACAATGTCCTGCTGCGCGACGACAAAACGTATCCCTACATCGAGGTTACGACGTCCGAGGCGTATCCGCGCGTCCTGAAGACGAGGCTCCTGCGCAAGGACGGCAACAGGTATTTCGGGCCGTACAGCGACGCAGGCGCTGTCAACTCCATCGTCGAGATGCTGAACAAAGTGTATAAGCTGAAGCGCTGCAGCGCCGAGGAGTTCCCTCCGGGGCACCGCCCGTGCCTGAATTATCATATCGGGGAGTGCGCCGGCGTCTGCACTGGTAATGTGGACCGGAACAAATACGCTGAGTCGGTCGACGAGATACTGTCGTTTCTTTCTGGCAGGGAAAAGCCGATGATCGACGGTCTGAAAGAGAAGATGAACGCCGCGTCCGACGAGATGCGCTATGAGGACGCGGCTAAGTACCGCGACCTGATCGAGGCCGCGACGCGCCTCGGACAGGCTCAGCGCGTCACGATGATCGGCGCGGGGGATATGGACGTGGTCCTGCCGCTCAGGACGAAGGAGAGCGCGTTCGCGGCGCTTTTCACCGTGCGCGGCGGCAAACTGGTCGGCCGCGAGACTTTCCGGATCCAGGCCGGGGAAGGGGATCCCGACGACGTTATCACTTCGGAGTTCATAAAGCAGTATTACAGCAAGTGGGCCGACGTTCCTCCCGAGATACTGGTGGAGAAACTGCCTGCGGACTGCTCTCTGCTCGAGGATTTTTTGAGCCGCGGCGGGCGCCGGGTCAGGATCTGCGTGCCAAAGAGGGGCGAGAAGGCGGCGATGCTGAAACTGTGCCGCAGCGACAGGTCTGTCATGGCGGAGACTATCGACGAAAAGGCGGCGAGCGCCCGCGAGAAGCGCAGCGCCCTCCAGCGCGAGATCGCCGGCGTCCTTGCGGATGCGGGATCCGCCCGTTCGCCGCGCTCGGGCACGGGCGAATTCCGGGCGGAATCGTACGACATCTCGAACACGAACGGCGTCGATTCCGTCGGCGCGATGGTGGTGTTCGAGGGCACGCGCCGCATCCGCAAGGATTACAGGAGATTCAAGATCAAGACCGTGGAGGGACCTGACGACTACGCCAGCCTGCAGGAGATGCTGTTCCGCAGATTTTCAAGGGCTGATAAGGGAGACCCGGCCTTTTCGACTCTGCCCGACTTCATACTGATGGACGGAGGCATCGGGCAGGTCACGTCGGCGAAAAAAGTCCTGGACGCCATGAAATACGACATCCCCGTCATAGGCATGGCAAAGGATGACAGCCACAGGACCAGAGCGCTCGTATTCGCGGACGGGACGGAGATACCGTTAAAGGACCATCCGCTCCTGTTCACGTACGTCGGCACCATTCAGGAAGAAGTCCACAGATTCGCGATCGAATACCATCGCGGCCTGCGCGGGAAGAACGCGATAAGTTCGGTCCTCGACGACATAGACGGCATCGGGCCGAAGAGGCGGGATGCCCTGCTGGCTCATTTCGGCTCGGTCGACGCGATAAAAAAAGCCTCTAAGGAGGAACTCCTCGAGGTCCCGGAGATGACAGAGTCGGCCGCCGGATCGGTCATAGAATTTTTCGCGCGCTCAGGCGGCGGGAAGGGGAACTGAAACCGTCGCGCCTGTGCCGACGCGCGCGTCCTCGGATATTCGCGGGACACGGCAGTGCGCCGGATCTGCGCGCCGCGCCGCACGAAGTCTGCGCCCGCGTTTTCCCCTGATCCGGCGAACTTTTTTTCCATTCCTTAATATGTTAAAATTGCTGTAGTTTTAACGTATCATTTTTTACGCGAGAGGTGCTCCAAATGAGGAAAAGACTCCTTCTGCTTCTTAACGGAACGGCGGGAAAAGGCAAACTCGGCTCGTCAGTATACGACATAGTAAAATATTTCACGCTCAACGGCTTTGACGTGGTGTTCCGCCCCGTGGAGCCGGCGGCCGGACTCGGATCAGAAGAGGTCATGGCGCGCGTGGGCGGCGAATTCGACTATATCGTCTGCGGCGGCGGTGACGGAACGCTCAATCACGTGATAAACGGTCTGATGAAATTCCGCGAGGAAGACCGCCCGATACTCGGATACATACCGGCCGGGAGCACGAACGACTTCGCTAAGAACGTCGGGATCCCGGTCACGGTCACAGGCGCGTGCAGGACGGTCGCGACGGGAGTCCCTTTCAAGTACGACATAGGCAAGCTGAACGACCGCTATTACAATTACGTCGGCGCGTTCGGCGCATTCACCAAGGTGACGTACTCCACGAACCAGACGTTCAAAAACGCCGTCGGCCACGCGGCGTACCTGCTGCAGGCGATCAGTACGCTCCAGGAAAACATCAACTACTCAGCGCGCATAAAGTTCAGCGCGGACAGTTTCGAGACCGAGGGAGATTACGTTTTCGGGGCCATATACAGTTCCAGTTCTGTCGGCGGATTCGCGGTCCCGGGCAACAAAACCATATCGCTCGACGACGGGACGTTCGAGATGCTTTTGATCAACAAGCCCGCAAACTTCTACGAGCTCAGCGCGACTGCGAACGCCCTCGTGAACGGCAAATTTGACAATCAGTACATATCGTTCCACAGGGTCAAAAAAGTATCCATCAGTTCCGAGGACGACGTCTCGTGGACGCTCGACGGCGAGTACGGCGGATCGTTCCGGAACATGGAATTCGAGGTGCAGAAGCACGCCATCACCATAATGACCCCTGCGAAGCGCTCCAAGAAGAAATAATCGACCACGTGAGAGAACCCGTGAGAGAAAGAGAGGGAACCGACATGAAAATGCTCGATCTTCTCGAGGAAGACAAGGACAGGTTCATAAACGATCTGAACGCGTCTCACGACCAGAAACACGCCGAAGACGTTCTGGTCGACGAACTGGATAAGATCCTTTACAGGTACAACGAAGCCTGCGACAGCGAACTGGGCAGGGAAGCCGCCTCATGCATGATCCACTCGGCCGGCGCGCTCTCGTCGCTGACAGGCTGCGTCACAGACGCGAAGATCTGGGAGACGAAGGCAAAGGACGGATCGTCCGGATCGTCGGCGACGTTCATCGTTTTTCTCGTGATCGCAGTCATCTGCGCGTTCGCGTCGCTCCTGTCATCCGGCACTGAAATAAAGATAACGTCGTGGTCTGTTTTGTTCGCCGCCGCTGCCCTCGTGCTGATGTATCTGTCAGGACGCATGCGCGGAAAATCCCGCGTCGGAGCAAAAAAGGAATTCAGGACGGAACTCATCGTTGACGCGGAGAAGGTCTATAATTCGCTTCACACCACTGTCATGACGATGGATCAGGATCTGGAACTGCTGATAGCAAAGGAAGCCGCGGAGAAAAAGAAGAAGACTGCGGAGCAGGGCAGGCAGCTCCTCACGGTAGAGGAGACGGACATGATAGCCGGACTGCTCGAGGCGGCGTACAGCGGAGACGGGGAATTCGCCCTCGACAAACTCGGACAGGTCCCGTATTTCCTGCATAAGAACGGGATCGACGTCATAGACTATTCCGATGAGAACAGGGAATTTTTTGACGTCATGCCGAGCCATGAGAAGGGCACGATCAGGCCCGCGATCCTGTCGGAGGGCAGGCTCCTTAAGAAGGGCGTCGCGGGAGGAGGAAACTGATGGAGAAGTTTTACGGATTCGACCTGGGCGACGCGGAGAGCGCGGTATCGCTCCTGCACAGGGATGATCAGACAGCGCCCGAGATCATCGAGATCGCCGGCGCCGGCAGTTTCATCACTGCATACGCTCTTCTGAAAGACGGGCGCAGGATCCTCGGCGAGAAAGCCTGCTACGAGGCAGACGCCGTGGAGAGGAAACTCAGATTTAAAAGCCGGTTCCTTACAGACCCGTCATGCGACGGCGACATCCGGAACTTCGCGGGGACTGTTTTGACGGAACTTTACAGGAATGGCGATCTCGTAAAGGACGACGACTGCTGCTTCTACGTCGGCTGCCCTGCGGGATGGGATAAAAACACCCGCGAGAGGTACCGCTCGATTTTCGAACGCCTCGGATACCCGCCGCTTAAGATCGTCTCTGAGTCGCGCGCCGCGCTTGTCAGCGCATGCCAGTCGAGGTACCTCCAGGTGGGGTATGACATACTCTCCAAGCCGGTCCTCGTAGTCGACATAGGATCATCGACGACCGATTTCGCATACATCATGAGCGGACGTGAGGTAGAGATGCAGACAGCGGGAGAGGTCTCGCTCGGCGGGGGCATAATGGACGAGATACTCCTCGAGGAAGCCGTCGAGAGTTCTCTGTTCAAGGGCCGCATCAGGTCTGTCTTCAAACAAAGCGAGCCGTGGCGGACGTACTGCGAGTTCGCCGCGCGCCATCTGAAGGAAAAGTATTTTTCCGATGAGGAATATTTCAAAGACCATCCGTGCAAAGAGACGGTCCTGATCCGCTACCGCGAGCCGCTCAGGCTTTCCATCTCCATGGACGGGCAGACCGCCGACAAACTCATGAACAAAAAAACGGCAAAGCTCGGCGGCAGATCGTTCCATCAGGTTTTTACCCAGAGCCTGACTGACGTGCGCGAGAACATCAACGGGCAGATCCCGGAACTCATCTTCCTTACCGGAGGCGTATCAAAACTGAAGGCCATCCGCGACTGGTGTCTGGAGGTCTTCCCGGAATCCATAGTCATCACCGGAGTCGAGCCTGAATACTCTGTCTCGAGAGGACTCGCCTGGAGCGGCAGGATAGATGAGGAACTGCACGAATTCCATCAGGAGATAGACGAGTTCCTGAATTCGAGCAAGGTCGAGGAGATCATAGGGGAGCGCATACGCGATCTGTATAAATCGTCGATCAACGCTCTGGTGCACCCGATCCTGGAAAAAGTCGCGCTGCCTGTCTTTGAGCGCTGGAAGAGCGGGGAGATCAGAAGGCTTTCCGATACCGACAAGGAACTCGAAAAGGGCGTGGAGGAGTATCTCCACACCGACGACGCGCGCGACGTTCTCTCTGGCCCTATAACGAGCTGGCTCAGGGGCGTTTCTACGGCGCTGGAGGAATACACGGTCCCGATCTGCGTCAGGCATAACGTGCCGTACTCCGCGCTTTCGCTTTCGTCGCTTCTCTCGGCGTCCGACATCGACATTAAGATAGAGGCAAAAGACATGTTCGCCGTAGAGGAGATAACGTGGCTGATAGATTCGATAATCACGATCCTCGTGGGCCTCATCTGCGGAGGTGGCGGCGCCGCGTTGATCTCAAGCGGTCCGACCGGTATCATGGCAGGTGTGCTGATCTCCATGCTCGTCCTCGTCCTCGGAAAGGACAAAATGGAGAGCGCGCTGCTTAACGCGGACATCCCGAATCCTGTCAGAAAACTCGTCCCGAGATCGTCGTTCAAATCGAGGATGGACTCCATGACGGGTGAGATCATCGATAAATTCAACGAGTCGATAGATGACGAAAAGAACAGGGAGATCACCGGCAGGATGGTCTCCGGCATTTCCGACCAGATCGAAATATGCCTGACGAAGATGGCCGAGGTCGTCGAGATACCTCTCGGCTGAAAACGAACGCCGAACTTACGCATCGAAACCGAACGCCGAACTCACGCATCGAAACCGAACATCGAACTCACGCATCGAAACCGAGCATCGAACCTGTGTATTGAAAACGAGCATCTAACATGAATCTGACACTGAAATCCCTGATAGATGCGTCGGGCTGTGATCTTTCCGACTCCGACGCCGCAAGATCGCGCAAGATCTCTGCCGCTGCCAGGACGCTGGCCGTATTATCCGCAATAGCGGCAGTCTTATGCGCAGCCGCGTATTTCACGCGGATCCCGCACGGAGCCCTGGCCGTTCCCGCGCTTCTCATACTGCTCCTGGCTCTCTACCAGATCACGCTCGGGGCGAAAAAGCGCACGGTCTCGATTTTGTTCGATAAATGCGACCCGGAAGGATTCCTGAAGAAATATCTGACTTACGCCGCCTCGGGCGTATTCGGCTCTGAATGGGACGAGCACTTCTTCAACGTCTCAGCGGCTCTATATTCAGCGGGCCGGTTCGATGAAGGCAGGAAGGTGCTGTCTCTGTTTGAAAAGCTTGATCTGAACGAAAAAGGCCGCTTCCGGCTTGCTCTCGCGAAGGCTTTCTACGCCTATGAAGAGGGGGACGCGGAGGAGCTCGACAGCGCTCTTTACGCTGCAAAGGTGGAACGGCAGAAAATCGACACGACCGGGCAGCTCGAGGATATGTACCGCGAGGCGGAGGATCTTCCCGTGATGCTGAGCGTCATCATAAAACGCGACTATAAGATGGGATTTGAGGCTTTCGCGTCAGGGCCTGATAAAAAAGGCTCATCCGAATACCGCAGCAATCTGTCAAAGGTCAGGTACGATCATTTTCTGCTGACCCTCGCAAAGGGGATGGAAGACGACTATCTGATAAAGCGATATTCCGACGAGATCAAAAAAATCGGCGGCACCACATGGTACAGGAAAGAGGTCGAAAACTGACCGGAAAAAAGCGGCTCCAGATCCGGGAGCCGCTTTCTGCTTATTAAATTGTAGTTTCAACTGCTTTGGATTCCGTGGGCCGCTTTAGATTCGTTACTGCGCGGCATCAATACATCCCTTCAAGGCCGTATTTTTTCATTATCTCGTCGTACTTGCCGCTCTCGACGATATCAGCGAGGCCTTTGTTGATCTTATCGAGTAGTTCTGTATTTCCCTTATTGACTGCGAATCTGAATGTGTCATCGCTCCCGGAGACGTTCGGGATCGTTCCGATCTTCTTGAATCCGTCGTTTTCGGCCATGTACTGGTCGATCACGATATTCTCCGAAGCGACGGCCTGGACGTCGCCGTTCTTAAGCTGCATGACCGAAGTGCTGAACGTGTCGAGCGCTACGACCTCGCCGCCCTTGCCCTCGTCGACGAGCGCCTGGGTGTTCTCCTGGATCGTAGTGCCTATCTGGCAGGCGATCTTAACGGTTCCGTCGAGATCGTCGATCGAATCGTATTTAGAATCGGAAGTCACCATGATGCAGGATCCGGACTCGTAATATCCGTCAGAGAAGTCCGCGTTCTCGGCGCGCTCCGGATTAGAAGAGACGGCAGCCGCGACGATGTCCGCATTTCCGGCCTTAAGGGCAGGGAACAGCGAGTCGAAAGCCATGTTGACCCACTCGATCTCGAATCCCTGATCCTCCGCGATGGCGTTCATCAGTTCGACGTCGACGCCTACTAGCGTTCCGTCCTCCTCCGTCGATTCAAACGGAGGATACGTTGCTTCCGTCGCTACGACATATTTTTCCTTCTCGGTGCCTGCATCGGAATCAGAGGTCGTGCCGCTGCCGGAATCAGAACCGGAACCGCACGCGAACAAAGTGAAGACCATCGCAGCGCTAAGCGCGAAAGCCGCCGCCTTGGCCGTTTTCTTTAAAAATGATTTCTTAAACATTACGCCATTCATATTAATTGGATACCCCTTTCACATTTAACAGTTCTTGCATTTTATTAATGCACCGCCGTGAATAATTAACCGTAAATATTTATGCACATTAACGAATAATAATACAATAATACTATCGCAACGTGTTGTCAATACCGCTTTTTAAAAATTTTATTGATTTCCTCGTTGACATTACCGAATGAATAATTATAATTAGAAATGTAGATTTTATGCACGAAACACTCAACGTATTTTCTTATCGGAGGCGTAATGAAATGGCACAGATGAAACCTGAGATCCTGCTGCTCAAGCAGGAGGACGAGATAAAGGCGGGGCTCCTCGACATGAAAGAGATCCTTAAGGCGGTGGAGCATACATATAAGATGATGGGCGAGGGGAAGGTCATAATGCCGGCAAAGATCCAGCTCGCCATCCCAGACAAGGAGCACTGGCAGTCGTACGGCATGTCGATGCCGGCGTATATCGGCGGCGATGAGCCTGTCATGGGCTTCAAGTGGGCTGCGGAATCAGTCTACAATCAGACGCTCGAGGGAGTCCCGTACGGCATAGACTGCGTAGTCTTAAGCGATCCTCTCACCATGTTCCCTAAGGCGTTCATGGACGGGACGATCACGACGGCGATGAGAACTTCGGCCTGCGCGGGAGTTTTCGCTAAATACACTGCCAGAAAGGATTCCGAGGTCGCTGCTTTGATCGGCGCGGGCGTGATCGGAAGGACCATGATAATGGCTATCGGCGAAACTCTCCCGAACCTGAAGGAGATCCGCATCGTGGACCTCGATAAGTCGAAGGCTGAGGAACTTGCGGAGGAGAATAAGGGAAAGTACAACGTGGTGCCGTATACGTCTTCGGACGAGGCTGTGAAAGGTGCCGACGTCATAGTGACGGAGACGACCTCGCGCAAGCCTTTCATCGATTCGGCAAACATAAAAAAGAACGCGACGCTCATCCAGATGGAATCCGCGTCATACGATCCGAACCTGATGCTGGAGGCGGACAAGCTGTATATGGACAGTTGGGAGCAGATCTCCCACATGATGCCTTCCGTCATCAAATTCGTGGAAGAGGGAAAGCTCCACGAGAGCGACGTCGTCGAGATCAAAAAACTTGCGACGGGAGAGGACCCCGGACGCACGAGCGACGACCAGCTGATCTACTGCAAGAGCATGGGAATGGGCGCTGTCGACATAGCCATCGCCGACTCGCTGTACCATAAGGCAAAAGCGATGGGCATCGGGCAGAAATTCTGTCTGTGGGACGATCCGCTCTGGGCGTGACGCTCGCCGCACGGAATGATGCAGGAACGATAAAAAACGGTTGTAAAAGTTTCCTCTCCATTATAAAATGACTATTGCGGCCGCCCGCCTCGCGCGGGCGCTGCGACAGTCGCACTCACGGCCGCGGGTGTGATCCTCCGATGTGGAGATCGCGCTCATGGCTTTTTTGTTGTATAAAGCGGAGGAACTACGATGGATAAAAGAGAATACGCTTTAAAGAAACACGCCGAATGGCACGGAAAACTCTCGGTCGAGAGCAAAGCCCCGATCACGAACAGGGAAGAACTGGCGGTCGCCTATACTCCGGGCGTCGCCGAACCATGCCTTGAAATAGCGAAAGACGAAAAACTGGCCTACACGTACACCGGGAAGGGGAACCTCGTGGCGGTCATCACTGACGGCACGGCTGTCCTCGGGCTCGGCGACATCGGCCCTTCCGCTGGCATGCCCGTCATGGAAGGCAAGTGCGCGCTCTTTAAAACCTTCGCAGGGATCGACGCGGTGCCTGTCTGCATCAATTCCAAGGATCCGGAAGAAATAATCAAAACCGTATATTTGATCTCAAAGAGCTTCGGAGGCATCAACCTCGAGGACATCTCAGCGCCGAGGTGCTTCGAGATCGAACGCCGCCTTATCGACATGTGCGATATCCCGGTCTTCCACGACGACCAGCACGGGACCGCGATCATAACGTGCGCGGGACTTCTGAACGCCGTGAAGTTGACGGGAAAGAAGATGGGAGAACTGAAGACGGTCATCAGCGGCGCGGGTTCGGCCGGCATCTCCATCGCAAAGATGATGATGCACTTCGGCTTCGGCGAGATCATCCTCTGCGGCAGCCACGGAACCATCTATGACGGTGCGCCGAACATCAATCCTGAGCAGCAGAAGATGGCCCTCGTGACTAACAAAGAAAAACTTGCCGGCACCCTGGCGGACGCCATGAAAGGCGCCGACATCTTCATCGGCGTATCAAAGCCGGGAATCGTCACGGAGGACATGGTCCGCTCGATGGCAAAAGATCCGATCGTCTTCACGATGGCAAACCCTGTGCCTGAGATCATGCCGGACCTCGCGAAAAAAGCCGGGGCGGCCGTCGTAGGCACAGGCAGGTCTGATTTCCCTAACCAGGTCAACAACGTCCTCGCATTCCCGGGGATCTTCCGCGGCGCACTCGACGCGCGCGCGCCTAAGATCACCGAAGAGATGATGGAAGCGGCCGCGAGGGCGATAGCGGGAGTCATCCCTGAGGACGAACTCTCCGCCGAATACGTTCTTCCTGACGCGTTTGACAAGCGCGTGGTAAAAGCCGTCGCCGAGGCGGTGGAAAAAGTCGCCAGAGCGTAAGCCTATTTGATAGTCTTGCCGCGGACGATGCAGTCGAAGCGGGCTTCCCTGCGCGTAAGCATGTCGCTCTGAGTCTCGGCTTCGCCGCGCTGGTTGTCGTACGGGTCGACTCTGAACTCATGCTTTGCAGGCTTGAACGGTTCCTGGAAATCCGTATTGAATTTCATGCGGTACGGGTCGATGTTGCCGAAATAGAAGTCATTATCGGCTTTGCTGTTCCTGCGGACCGCGCCTCCGCCGAACGAGACGTCGACAGGCCTGAATCCCACGCCCTCGAGGTAGATGAGACACCAGTCGTGGCATCCTCCTTTGCTCCCGTCTGTGCAGACGCCGGATTCCCATCTGGCCGGGATGCCGTTGTACCTGCAGAGCGTGATGAAGAGGGCAGCCTGCAGACCGCAGTCTCCGCGCCCGCGGATGCCGAAATACTCGCCGATGTTGTCGATGGCCGCGTAGTCGCGGACGTAAGCGTATGAATATTCGTGCGTCAGGTACGTGTAGATGCGCTTCGCTATTTTTGTTTTGTTCTTTTCGTTTCCTACGATCTTTGCCGAGAGGGCTTTGATGAACGGCGTGAATACGAGGTGCGGGGCTTTCTCGGCGAGGTCTGACGGTCTGACGGCTTTTCTGAGTTTCTTTTCCTTTGCAGGAGTCGTCGCCGCCTGAGCCTTAAGCAGATCGCTGTAGCTCATGTACGTTTCCTTGCAGTCGGCTTTGACTCTGACGGAAAATTCGCGCTGTTCGTCTCCCTTTACCTCAAAGAACGCGGTGCGCTGCAGCGTGCCGACAGGGGCGATCCTGCATTTTCCGGTGGATGAGATGAACTCTATGTTTTTGATGCCGTCGCACTCGGGATTCGGGTAAGGAAGATGGACGCGCAGTGTGCACCCCTCGGCGGCCTTCTTTGATACGCGGCACGTGAATTCCAGATCGTGGGATACGGTTGCCTTACCGTTTTTCTTCATGAGCTTCCGTGCGTCGGCGACGAGTGTCCCCGTATCTTTCGGATATGTGGAGCCCGGCCATTCGCGCAGCATCCTGCTCGTTATGAACAGGGAAGACACGCTGAAATTAGCGTAGCGCTTTCTGCCGTTGATGAAAACGTAGTCGACGTCTCCGGAGAGTTTGGCAAAATCGTCTTCCGTGAATCCCGGAAGATACTTCGCGATGCCGTTGAACACCTGCTTTTCGGTCATCGTGTACTCGCGCCTGATGATCCCCTGATTATGTATCTCGAGGATTATCCTGTTCTTTACGATCTCCGGCAGATCCTCGCGATTGAGGTGATACTTCGCTTTTTCCGTGAATTCGTCGAAATATCCCGCATATTTGAGTTCTTCGAGCTCAGGCGGAAGACTGACGGAAAGAGATTTGACATAAGACTCGTCCATTTTTTCCCCCTTTACGACATCGGAACGAAGACCGGGCGTGCATAGCCCTCGCGCCTTCAAAAATACGATACTGCCTTCATTATATACGCCGCGCCGATTTTTGTGCAACAAAATGTTAATTGTGGCATAATGTTGAAAGACAGTATGGCGGCCATGTGCCTGCCTCCGCGGTGAAAGAGAAAAGATGACCTTCAAATCAGAACTTATGAACGCGGAAGAGATCAACCGCGCGCTGAAAAGAATAGCCCATCAGATAACCGAGAGGAACGAGGGCGTTGAAAACGTAGTGATCCTCGGGATCGCGAACGGCGGCATTACGATCGCCGACCTCCTCGCCGGATACCTGTCGCAGATAGAGGAAACGGCCGTGAACTGCGGAGTGCTGAACGTTAGCAGTTTCAGGGACGACGTGGACGTCGATTCCCTGCCTCCGGAGAAGGCTTCGCGTCTTATCGAAAACCCGACTGATATCCCGTGCGAAATAACGGGCAGAGACGTCGTTCTGGTCGACGACGTTCTCTACACCGGAAGGACGGTAAAGGCCGCTTTTGACGCGCTATCGGGCTTTGGCAGGCCGGCTTCGATACAACTGGCGGTCCTGATAGACAGGGGACACAGGGAGCTGCCGATTCGAGCCGATTTCGTCGGAAAAAACATACCTACCTCGCACAGCGAGACGATCAAGGTGGTCTGCTCGGCGGAGAACAGGCTTCCGACGGCCGTGAACATCTACGACAAGGACGATAAAAAATAAGAACTTTTGTTTACTTTTTGTTCGTTTTATAGTATACTCCTATCAGATCAAAACATTTTGCGGGGCAAACGGGGCAAAGGAGAACACAGATGGCATCTGCAAAGGAAAAAGTCAGGGCACGCCAGGAGAGGATCCTCGAATTCATGAGGAACGAGGTGCAGAGGCAGGGGTATGCGCCGACGGTCAGGGAGATCGGGACCGCGCTGGGTATCAAATCCACCTCCACCGTTCATAAGGATATCGAGGCTCTTGTGGACCGCGGCCTCCTGAAAAAAGACCCGGCGAAACCGAGAGCGCTCGTCGTGGTCGATAACGAACCGGCCGACGACAGAGAATACAGCAATGTCTCGCTCGACAGAGAAGAGATCATATCGGTCCCTCTCGTCGGAAACGTAGCCGCGGGGACTCCTATAACGGCGATCGAGAACATCGAGGACGAGATACCTGTACCTGCCAGATACGTCGACGGAAACAATTACATCCTCAAGGTCCGCGGCGAGTCGATGATAAACGCCGGCATCATGGACGGAGATATGATCCTCGTACGCCAGTGCTCGGACGCAGAGAACGGCGACATAGTAGTCGCCATGGTCGACGGATTCGAGGGAGAGGCAACCGTGAAGAAATTCTACCGCGAGAACGGCCACATAAGGCTTCAGCCGGAGAACGACACGATGAGCCCGATAATCGTAAACAACGTGAAGATCCTCGGCAAGGTCAGGGGAGTATTCAGGTATTACAAATAGCGGCAGGCGGAGAGGCAGCGCCGCGAAATCGGATGATCCGTCGATATTTTCCTCGCATCAACGGATTTATCCGCGCGTTAACGAATTTTTTCCGCGCTTTTTACGAAAAATATTGCGCCGGACGGCTATTTGTGATACATTGTTATAGTTCTTTACTTTCACTTAGTGTCTCGACACTCCGGCGGGCACCCGGTGGAAGCGTATAAACTTGAAAAGGAGAAAATCAAAATGGTAACAAAAGAACAAAAAGCTCAGATCATGAGCGAATACGCCACAGTACCTAACGACACGGGATCGCCTGAAGTCCAGATCGCACTGCTCACAGCCAGGATCAACGACATCAACAAGCACCTTGAAACTCATCAGAAGGACTTCCACTCTCGCAGAGGACTTCTCAAGATGGTCGGTAAGAGAAGGAACCTCCTCAACTACCTGAAGAAGGTAGATATCGAGAGATACAGAAGCATCGTCAGTCGTCTTGGTTTGAGAAAGTAAAACAAAAAAGGTTTTTCAGCGGGACATCAGAGTCCCGCTTTTTTTAAGACACGATCCCGGGCCATGATCGCGAAAACTGACCTGAAAGTTATTGCCAGAAGGAGAAGGAAATATCTTATAAACAGGAAGGAGTTGTTTATAGTTCAATGGCAAGATTCACAGATTACAGAACATTCAAGACGGCGATCGGCGGCAGGCTCCTGCAGCTGGAGATCGGCAAAGTATGCGAGCAGGCAAACGGCCAGGTCATGGTCAGATACGGGGACTCGGTAGTAAACGTAACGGTCTGCGCGTCTAAGGACATTCGCCCGGACGTGGATTTCCTCCCGCTCCAGTGCGAATACGAAGAAAAAATGTACGCCTTCGGGAAGATCCCGGGAGGGTTCATCAAAAGAGAAGGGCGCCCGAGCGAAAAGGCGATCCTGAGCTCCAGGCTCATGGACAGACCGCTCCGCCCACTCTTCCACAAGGGATACCGCCACGACGTCGTGGTGGTAGCGACAGTCATGTCAGTGGACCTCGACTGCGAGACGGACATCATGGCGATGATCGGCTCTTCTGTCGCGCTGGCGATCTCGGACATTCCGTGGGATGGTCCGACAGGATCGGTCAGAGTCGGCAGAGTAGACGGGCGCTTCGTCATCAACCCTACGCTTGAACAGAGAGAAGTTTCCGATATAAATCTTACCGTCGCGGGAACCAAGGAAGCGATCATGATGGTCGAGGCGGGAGCAAAGGAAGTCCCGGAGGACGTCATGCTCGACGCGATCTTCTTCGGCCACGAGGAGATCAAGAAAATCGTCGAGTTCATCGACGAGGTGGTCGCCGAGGTCGGAAAGCCTAAGGCCGAGGACGACAGTTACGTCGTTCCGGACGACATCGACGCCGCGGTAAGGGAATACGCCACATCGAAGATGTACGAGGCCATCCACACTCCTGACAAACAGGAGAGGCTCGATAATATGGACGCCGTGGAGGTCGAGACGAAGGAGCACTTCGCCGAGATCTATCCTGAGCGCGAGAGCGACATCGCGGCTGTCCTCTACAATATCACCAAAGAAAACGTCAGATCCATGATCCTCGACGAGGGAGTCAGACCTGACAACAGGAAACTCGACGAGATCAGACCTGTATGGTGCGAGACCGGAGTCCTTCCGAGAGTACACGGAACGGGCCTCTTCAAGAGAGGCCAGACTCAGGTCCTCTCCGCCTGCACACTCGCTCCGGCGAGCGAATCGCAGACGATCGACGGCATCACCGAACAGACCGAGAAACGCTACATGCACCAGTACAACTTCCCTGGATACTGCACCGGCGAGGCGAAAGCCCCGAGGAGTCCGGGAAGAAGAGAGATCGGCCACGGAGCGCTCGCAGAGAGAGCCCTGCTGCCGGTGATCCCTCCGGTCGAGGAATTCCCTTACGCGATCAGAGTCGTGTCCGAGGTACTCTCCTCGAATGGTTCTTCGTCTATGGCATCCACGTGCGCTTCATGTCTGGCTCTGATGGACGCAGGCGTTCCTATCAAAAAGCCTGTCGCGGGCATCGCGATGGGCCTCATCGAAGGAGTCCAGGAGGACGGAACGAGCAAATACGCCATCCTGTCCGACATCCAGGGAATGGAAGACTTCCTCGGAGACATGGACTTTAAGGTCACCGGAACTGACACGGGCGTAACGGCCATGCAGATGGACATCAAGGTCCACGGCCTGACCCGCGACATCCTCGCCAGCGCGCTGAAGCAGGCAAAAGAGGGCAGGATGTACATCATGGGCATCATGCTCGAGGAGATAGCCGAGCCGCGCAAGGAACTCAGTAAATACGCCCCTCGCAGCATAACGATGAATATCGATCCTGATAAGATCAGAATAGTCATCGGGCCGGGAGGAAAGACGATCAACAGGATCGTCGACGAGACAGGCGTGAAGATCGACATCGCGGAGGATAATTCCGGCCTGATCAGCATCTACAGCGCGGACCTCGAGAGCGCGGAAGCGGCAAAGCACGAGATCGAGCTCCTGACTAAGGAAGTCGAAGTAGGCGAGGTCTACGAGGGCACGGTCACGAGGATCATGCCGTTCGGCGCATTCATCGAGATCCTGCCGGGCAAAGAAGGACTGCTCCACATCTCTAAGATGGCTGACCACCGGATCGATAAGGTCGAAGACGTCATGAACATCGGAGACAAAGTGAAGGTAAAGGTAAAGGAGATCGACAGCCAGCACAGGATCAATCTCCTCAGAGCGTAGCCGGACGTCGATCCGACGTTCCGGAGCGGCGCCGCGTCAGTGAACAATTCGCTATTGAAATGAGTCCCGCGCGGTGCTAAACTAACAAATGTCAAATTCCGGCGGGGTTTCCGACGTGAAGCCCTGCCGGCCATATTGAGACTGTGACGAAGACAAAGTAGCAGCGGTCTAAGACCCTTACAGAGAGCGCGCATATATGATGAGAGGCGCGCGGTGAAGCCGCCGGCGAATATCACTTCCGAGTCTCGCACTTTAATGAGAGGCGCCTTGTTAGAGGTATGCAATTAGGGTGGTACCGCGGTTTAAATGATCGTCCCTAATCGGTGAGAAATCCCGGTCAGGGTTTTTTTTTCCGACCGGTATTTTGGCAGAAAGGACTGAAAAAGCATGTTCGAAAAACTATCGGACGCGCCTGTTGCGGAAGTACAGAACGCGCAGGTGGAAAAATGGAAAAAAGATGATCTTCTGGGCAGATGCGTTAAGGCGCGCGAGGGACAGCCTCAGTTTATTTTCTATGAGGGACCTCCTACGGCAAACGGCATGCCGGGCATCCATCACGTGATGGCCAGGACGCTGAAAGACTCGGTCAACAGGTACTGGACGATGAAGGGCTACCAGGTCAAGCGCAAGGCGGGCTGGGACACCCACGGCCTCCCTGTCGAGATCGAGGTCGAAAAGCAGCTCCACATGAACGGAAAGCAGGACATCGAAAAGTACGGGATCGAGGAATTCAACAAGAAGTGCCGCGAATCCGTCTTCAAATATACGGATAAATGGCGCGAGATGTCCGAGAGGATGGGATATCTGGTCGACCTGGACGATCCGTACATCACACTCGATAACAACTACATCGAGTCCGGATGGTGGATCCTGAAGAAATTCTTTGACGCCGGAAAGATATACGAAGGACATAAGATCCTGCCTTACTGCCCGCGCTGCGGGACGGGCCTTGCTTCCCACGAAGTGGCTCAGGGCTATAAGGAGATAAAAGTCATCTCCCTGACGGTAAAATTTAAGAAGAAGGGCACTGAGAACGAGTATTTCCTGGCATGGACGACCACGGCATGGACGCTTGCCGCAAATATCGCTTTGACGGTAGGACCTGACATCGAATACGTAAAAGTCCGCATGACCGAAGGCGATGAGAAGGGGAACGTATTCTACGTCGCAAAAGAGCGGGCTGACGCGGTCCTCGGCGAGGGAAAATACGAAGTCCTCGAGGAGATGAAGGGCTCCGACATGGAGTATATGGAGTATGAGCCCGTCATGCCTTTCTGCCCGCCTAAAGAGGGCGAAAAAGGTTATTTCGTGACTTGCATGGACTACGTCAGCGTCGAGGACGGCACGGGTATCGTACATACGGCTCCGGCGTTCGGCGAGGACGACTATCAGTGCGGAGTCAAATACCACCTCCCGGTGATCCAGCCTGTCGACACCCGGGGCTGCTACACAGCCACCCCGTGGAAAGGAAGGTTCATATTCGAAGAAGGTCTGGACGTCGAGATCATAAAATACCTCGACACGAAGATCCTCTCCAAGCAGAAGATGGTCCACAACTATCCTCACTGCTGGCGCTGCGGGACCCCGCTCGTGTACTACGCTCATCAGAGCTGGTACATCAAGATGAGCGACTTCAAAGAACAACTTGTCGCGAATAATAATACCGTAAACTGGTACCCTCCGTACGTCGGAGAAAAGAGATTCGGGAACTGGCTCGCCGAAGTAAAAGACTGGGCCATCTCCCGTTCCAGATACTGGGGAACGCCTATCCCGATCTGGCGCTGCGAATGCGGGCACCTTGAGTGCGTCGGGAGCCGCGCTGAACTCGTGGAAAAATCCGTGGAACCTATCGACGAGAGCATCGAACTGCACAGACCGTACGTCGACAGGCTGCACATTAAATGCCCGAAGTGCGGCAAACTCATGACCAGAGTGCCTGACGTCATGGACTGCTGGTTCGACTCCGGAGCCATGCCTTTCGCGCAGTGGCATTATCCGTTCGAGCATAAGGACGACTTTGACGAACTGTTTCCGGCGGATTTCATCTGCGAAGGCATCGACCAGACCAGAGGCTGGTTCTATTCGCTGATGGCCATCTCTACGTTCGTCGCCGGCCGCGCGCCATATAAGAACGTGCTCGTGAACGACCTCATCTTGGATAAGGATGGGAAGAAGATGAGCAAATCCCGCGGCAACACGGTTTCGCCGTTTGATTTGTTCGATAAGTACGGGGCTGACGCGACCAGATGGTATTTGCTCGGGATGTCGCCTGCCTGGACGCCTAAGAAATTCGACGAGGACGGCCTGAAAGACGTAGTCAGCAAATTCTTCGGCACGCTCAGGAACGTGTATAACTTCTTCGTCCTCTATTCCAACGAAGACGGCATCGACGCGGCAAACGTGACCGTGCCTTACGGCGAACGTCCTGAACTGGATCGCTGGATCCTGAGCAAATACAACAGGCTCATAGTCGAGGTCAGGAGCGACATGGACGCTTACGACCACATGAAGACGGTGAAAGCGATCACTGATTTCGTAGTGGAAGACCTCTCTAACTGGTACATCAGGCGCGCACGCAGGAGATTTTACGCGTCCGGCATGAGCGAAGATAAGAAGAGCGTCTATGCCACGACGTACGAAGTCCTGGTCGGAGTATCGAAGATGATCGCGCCTTTCGCGCCGTTCATCTCAGATGAGATCTACACGAAGCTGACCGGAGAGTATACCGTTCACACGGCATATTTCCCTGAGGCGAATACTGGCCTCATCGACGACAAAGAAGAAGAGCGCATGGACCTCGTCAGGACCATCTCCACGCTCGGCCGCGGCATCCGTGAGAAGGAGCGCCTTAAGGTGAGACAGCCGCTGACAGAGATCGTCGTCGACGGCAAGTACGAGCCTCTGATCGGCGACCTCTCCGATCTGATAAAGGACGAACTCAACGTCAAGAACGTCGACTTCGAGAAGGACCTCGGAAAGTTCATGAACTTCTCTCTGAAGCCTGATTTCAAGGCCTCGGGCCCTGTCCTCGGGAAGAAGATAAAAGACTTCGGCGCGGCTCTGGCAAAGGCCGACCCTGCAGAGATCAACGCGGAACTGGAAAAGAACGGCTCCGTCGTCATGAACTTAGGCGGGGAGGACACAGAGATCCCGAAGGAATTCGTCGACGTAAGGATCAACGCTAAGGAAGGCTTCTCCGTAGCCATGGAGAACAACGTATTCGCGATTCTCGACACGACTCTGACTCCGGAACTCATAAACGAGGGCCTCGCCCGCGAGCTCATCTCCAAGGTCCAGCAGCTCAGGAAGCAGGCAGACTACGAGATGATGGACAGGATCGTCATTACTATAGACGAGGACGACGCCGTGAAGGCCGCCGTCGCGGAGCACGGCGACTACATCAAAAAAGAGACTCTCGCCGATTCTATAGAGCACGGTGAGTGCGACGCCAGATTCGACCTGAACGGCCACGACACCGGCATCAAAGTGAAAAGAGTGTGACATGGAACGCGTCGACCTGAGAGATCTCACTCTCGGCGAAACAGAAGAACTCGTCATGCGTCTGGGAGCGCCGAAATACCGCGCTTCCCAGATCTTTGACTGGGTGTATAAGGGGAAAACGGACTTCCGGGAGATGACCAATCTTCCGGAAGTTTTCCGTGATAAACTGGCGGAGGCCGCTTACGTGGGGACGCTCCGGACGCTGCGCTCTCAGGTTTCCGCACAGGACGGGACGCGCAAGTTTCTCTTTGGCCTCCCTGACGGAAACGCCATCGAGACCGTGTTCATGAAATACAGTTTCGGAAATTCCGTATGTGTTTCGTCTCAGGCCGGATGCCGCATGGGATGCAGGTTCTGCGCCTCGACTAAAAACGGCCTCGAGCGCGGCCTGACCGCGGGGGAGATCGTCTCTGAGATCATGTCGGCCGAGGCGGAATCGGGCGAAAAGATCGGGCATATCGTCGTGATGGGGACGGGCGAGCCGTTTGACAATTACGAAAACGTTTCCAGGTTCATCAGGATAGTGAACGAGAAAAAAGGCCTCTCGATCGGGATGCGCAATATCACCGTGTCGACGTGCGGGATCGTCCCGATGATAGACAGGTTCGGTGACGAATTCGATCAGGTGAATCTCGCCGTTTCCCTCCACGCGCCGAACGACGGGATGCGTTCGTCCATGATGCCGGTAAACAGGAGATACCCGCTTGGCGAGCTGATACCCGCGTGCAGGCGATATACGGAAAAGACAGGGAGGCGGATCACGTTCGAATACACGCTCGTATCCGGCGTGAACGACAGCCGGGAGTGCATATCTGAACTCGCGGAACTGCTTCACGGGATGCTCTGCCACGTCAATCTCATCCCGCTGAACGCAGTCGAGGGTACGGGGATGGCCACCGTGACGAGGAAGCGCGCGGCGGAGATATCTTCTTTTTTGGAGAAAAAAGGTATACCTGCCACGGTGCGCAGAGAACTCGGCTCGGACATCGACGCGGCATGCGGACAGCTCAGGCTTAAAACAAATTATCCGTTGAACGGCAAACGCCGTTAGTGTATAATAACTGTAAATTGAGAACTGGAGGGCACGACACGATATGGTTAAACTTTTAATCGGGCATAAGGGTACCGGCAAAACGAAACTGATGATAGAGCTCGCTAACGAGGAAGTCGAAAAGTCCAACGGCAGCGTGATCTTTATCAACAAAAATGCCCGTTTGATGTATGACCTGAAGTATAAGATCAGAGTAGTGTGCATGGAGGATTTCGAGCACATCACCAACAGCGACGAGTATATCGGATTCCTCTACGGCATCATCAGTTCGGATCACGACATCGAGACGATCTATATCGACAGCATCCTGAAACATGCGGATTTCTCGCTCAGCGACATTCCGGAGTTCCTCGACAGGCTCCGCGACATCTCGAAGAACTACGGCATGGACTTCGTCGTAAGTCTCTCGGCCGATAAGGAAGAAATGATCGGCGTGGATTTCTCCCAGTACGAGATACTGAACTGACTGAAAACCGGATAAAAATCAAAGAAAACCACAGCAATAATGCTGTCTTACATGACAGAACCGGCGTCGATCGCCGGTTTTGTCATATACAAGCGGCGCGTCCGCATATGTGTTAAAATCAAAAGCGGAAACGTCGTGAAACACTAAAGCGAAAGATCATCAACTTATGGAGAACAGCAGAACAAATACACGTGCGGCGGCAGGCGCTTCTCTGGCCGCAGTCAAAAGGATATATTCCGATCATGTACCGGAACCTATAGGAAAACATAAATTCTATTCGGTGCTCGTCCCTTTTGTCGAAAAAGACGGCAGGCTGTTCCTGCTGCTGGAAAAGCGGGCGAGGGACATGCTCTCGCAGCCTAACGAGATCTGCTTCCCGGGGGGCCACTTTGAAAAGGGCGAGGCCGCGCTCGACTGCGCTCTGCGCGAGACTAAAGAGGAGATCGGCCTGGAGCGCGGCGACATTAGCGTCATCGGCGAAGGGAACGTGCTTTGCGGGTACGCGGACTACACTCTGTCTACGATAATCGCGTCGCTCGATCCTCTTTCGCTGGACAGGATCGTTCTCCAGAAGGAGGAAGTCGATTCGATCTTTCTTGCGCCGTTCGATTTCTTCGTCGAAAATCCGCCGGAAGATCACTTCCACCTCGTCACGTCAGACATGTCAGGATTCCCGAACGAAAAGGTCGGGATCGGAAAGGACTACGCGTGGCGCGTGTCAAAGCACAACGTCCCGATCTACCCGCCGTACGAGGGAAAAGTGGTCTGGGGGATCACCGCGAGCATAATAGAGGATATGGTCGAAACCGTTAAAAGGCGCTGAAAAATGACCTTAAACACATCATCAAAAAACATCCAGGCAAAGTGCCCGGCGGGACCTGCGGACACCGCGCGCGCGGCTGATCTTTTCAACGGAGCGGACGTCCGTGGGAAGGCCGTAGTCGCGATGAGCGGGGGAGTAGACAGCTCCGTCGCCGCGTATCTCACTCTGAGAGACGGGTGCGGGGCGGTCGGCGTGACCCTGAGGCTCCTATGCACCGCCTGCGGCACTGACGGCTCGGGCGACGCAAAGGACGCAGAGGCGGTCTGCGACAGACTCGGCATGGAGTTCGTGCTCATGGATCTCTCGGATGATTTCAGGCGCGAGGTCATAGACCGTTTCATCGCAGAATACGAGGCCGGCAGGACGCCGAACCCGTGCGTCATCTGCAACAGAACGATCAAATTCGGCAGGCTGTTTGATCTTGCGAGGGACGCCGGCGCATCCCGCATAGTCACCGGTCATTACGCAAAGATCAGGAAGGATCCGGCGACGGGGAGATATCTTCTCGTGCGCGCAGATGACAAGCGCAAGGATCAGACGTATGTCCTGTATTCACTGACTCAGGACAGGCTCGCGATGCTGAGCCTGCCTGTCGGAGAACTGACGAAGGACCAGACGCGCGAGATCGCTGAGGAACGCGGATTTTCCAACGCCCGCAAGCACGACAGCCAGGACATATGCTTCATACCGGGCGGAGACTACGCGTCGTTCATAGAGCGCGCGACTGGGAAAAAATACCCGCCGGGAGATTTTGTCGGTCCGGACGGCAGCGTCCTCGGCCGCCACAAGGGGATCATCAAATACACGATCGGTCAGAGAAAGGGCCTGGGGCTCGCTCTCGCCGAGCCGCTCTACGTCTGCGCAAAGGACGTCTCATCGAACAAAGTAATACTCGGGCGCAGCGACGCCCTGTTCTCAAGGAAATTTTTCGTAAAAGACTTAAACTATATCGCCTGCGAGCCTCCGGCGTCTGATTTCAGGACGCGGGCAAAGGTCCGCTACAGCCAGAACGACGCCCCGTGCACCGTGCGTCCTCTTTCGCGCGGCACGGCGGAGGTCGAGTTCGACGAGCCTCAGCGCGCGATCACGTGCGGCCAGGCGGCTGTTTTCTATGACGGCGACGTAGTGGTAGGCGGCGGGACGATCGCGGAAAGGCGGCGCTAGCATGGGACTTCTCAGGGAACTAAACATGATCTACAGGTCTTCCGAGGCGATGTACAGACGCACGCTCGGTTCAAGGCGCCGCGGCCTCATACTTCGCGAGGAGGTGACGAGCCCGACCCTCATACGCAGCGAAAGCAGCGGGATGGTGATCGAGGGCGATAACCGCGAGGTGATGGCCGAACTGGCGATAAATCCCGCGATCGCCGGTAAAATCAACATGATCTACATCGATCCGCCTTTCTTTTCCATGTCCGACTACGAGGCGGTCGCGAAAGCGGGCGGAAGCACGGTGCGCCATTCGGCATATAAGGACAAGTGGAGCAGCGGCATGGCGGAATACCTGAAAATGCTCGCTCCGCGCCTCATGCAGATGCGCGATCTGATGGCGGACGACGGTCTGATCTTCGTCCACCTCGACTGGCACGCCGTCGATTCGGTCAAATCGCTCATGGACGAGATCTTCGGCGCCGAGCGCTTTGTCAACGAGATCATCTGGGAGTATAAATCGGGCGGCAGCAGCAAGAGGCATTTCTCCCGCAAGCACGACAACATACTCGTCTACTCGAAGACAGCTGGATACAAATTCTTCCCGCTGAAGGAAAAGTCATACAACCGCGGCCTGAAGCCCTACAGATTCAAGGGCGTCGAGGAGTTCGAGGACGAGGTCGGATGGTACACGGTAGTGAACATGAAAGACGTCTGGAGCATCGACATGGTCGGGCGCACGTCTGCTGAGAGGACCGGGTACGCGACCCAGAAGCCGGAGGCTCTGATCAGGCGCATGATAGAATGCTGCACCGAGGAAGGCGATCTCGTCGCGGACTTTTTCTGCGGCAGCGGGACGACCGGCGCGGCGGCGGCAAAACTCGGCAGGCGCTTCATAATGGTCGACAAAGGTGGACTGGCGGTCGAGACGGCCGAGGCTCGCCTGATGAAGGACGGCGTCTCCTTCGAGGTGCTCGGCTTCTCAGGAGGAACTGGAGGCCTGACTGCGTACATCTCCTCCTCGGCGGAGCAGGGACCTTCCGATGATCTCATCAATATAAATGTCACAATCAACTCTGTGAGGATCTCGAACATACCTGTCCGGCGCGGTGGTGATCAAAAAGCCGACATCAGGGAACTGGCAAAGAAGAGCCCGGAGGAACTGATCCTCATGTGGAGCGTCGACTTTTCCTACGACGGGAGCGTTCACAGACCGTCCGAACTTTTCCTGCGCGAAAACGGAAAAATTACGATTTCCATGTCCTCACAGGTCAATAAAGGTGATATAATCTCGATAAAAATAGTCGATATTTTTGGCAACACGTGCTTCAGGATAATAGACTCGGGATCGCTGTTGTGATAGAATAAGGCATACGTGCGCCAGTAGCTCAGGGGATAGAGTGACACACTCCGAATGTGGAGGCCGGGGGTTCGAATCCCCCCTGGCGCACCAAAATTTTCGAGTATAGAGATAAAAATACATGGATAAAAAAAGAAAATACGTAAAGAACTTCTACACGGGCTACCCGCTCAGGAACCGGGCGCTTGCCCGTGAATTCCGCGAATTCACCGATCTGAGGGACCTGCTAAAAACTTCCTCGGAAAAATACGGCTACAGGGTGGCCTTCATCACTAAAACAAAGGACGAGAGCGGGGCTCCGCAGTATATCTACACGACGTATAAAAAACTTTTCTACGAGATAAACTGCGTCGGCAGCGCTCTGTGCGACATCGGCCTCGCGGATGAGAAGATCGCGCTCATAGGCGACAACAGTTATAAATGGTGCCTGTCGTATTTTGCCGTCGGATGCGGCCTGGGAGTGATCGTTCCTCTCGACAGACTCATCCAGAAGGACGAACTGGAGAGCATGCTTCAGCGCAGCGGAGCAAAGGCGATCTTCTGCGATAAGAAGAGATACGGGATCGTCAAGGAAATTTTCGACGAGGGCAGAACCGACCTCGAATATGTGATAGGCCTCGATTTTGCTCCGGAAAACGGCCTGAGCATGGTCGACCTGATCATCCGCGGGGAGGAACTCTTCCTCGAGGGATACAAGGGATACACGGAAAGACCTATAGACCGCGAAGCGCTCGCGTGCTTGCTTTTCACTTCCGGAACGACGTCCAGATCCAAGGCCGTGATGCTCTCGCAGAAGAACATGATGTCCGTGAACTACGGGATGAACCTCGTCGAGGAGTTCACGCCTCAGGACGTTTCTCTCATGATCCTGCCGCTTCACCACTGCTACGGCATGGGCGGCGTTCTGACTTTTCTCTCGCAGGGCATGTCCATCGCGTTTACGGACGGACTCAAACACATCACGGAAAACCTCCGCGAATATAAGGTCACCGTTCTGCTGACTGTCCCGCTCCTGGTGGAGACGATCTACAAGCGCATCATGAAGACCGCCGAAAAGCAGGGCAAACTCATGCAGGTCCAGATCGCCCGCAAATTCTGCGACGCTTCTGACAAACTCGGCATCGGCACGAACGTGAGGCGCAGAGTCTTCAGCACCATCATCGACCAGCTTGGCGGCCATCTCAGATTTATCGTCAACGGCGCGGCTCCGATCAACCCGGAGGTCTCGCGCGGCTTCAACGAGTTCGGGATCCTGACGGTTCAGGGCTACGGCCTCTCCGAGTGCGCTCCGACGGTCGCAAGCGAGTACGTCGGCCACGTCAAGCCGGGTTCGTGCGGTCTGGCGCTGCCGAATATCGAGACGCGCATCGACGATCCCGACGAAAACGGTATAGGCGAACTCTGCGTGCGCGGCGACAACGTGATGATGGGCTACAGCGGCGACGAAGAGGCTACGCGCGAGGTCATTTCCGAGGACGGGTGGTTCCACACGGGCGATCTCGGATATTTTGACAAGGACAACTATCTGTGGATAACCGGCCGCAAAAAGAACGTGATCGTTCTGAAGAGCGGCAAGAAAGTCTTCCCGGAGGAAATAGAGACGCTGATCAACTTCCTGCCGTATGTGGAGGAGAGCATGGTATTCTCGCGCATCTGGTGCGGCGACATCTCGCTCTGGGTCAAGGTCGTCTATTCGGATCAGTATCTGGCTCAGAACAAACTGACGCGCGAGGACCTCGAGAAAAAGTTCGCTCAGGATCTGGAGCGCATCAACGCGACGCTGCCGAGATACAAGGAGATCAGGCATTTCTTCCTGTCGAACCGGCCGACCGTAAAGACGACGACCCAGAAGACAAAGCGCAATCCGGAGCGCGCTGAGATCGAAAAGGAACTCACGGAGCGCGGCCTGTAGACTGCGTACCGCTATTTGAATGCGATGCATCCAAAGGGCCGCAATATAAATTTATTTAAGGATCTGCTATTTGAATGCGATGCCTCCTCGCTCGGAGCGCTTCAGCAGGCCGAACGCGATGACGAGAACTATCGCTTCGCAGATGCCGAACGTGTACCAGATCATTCCGGCTCCGAATATGCGGGGCAGTATCAGAATAACAAGAACACTCACAACGACGCTCCTGAGGAAATTCAGGAGCGTTGCGTATTCTGAGCGCTCCGTCGAATATAGATACGAGGATATCATGACGTTGAAGGCCATGAACACGAATCCCCAGCAGTATTTCGGCATTGCGGAAAGCGTGTAGGCGAGCGTCGATTCGTCTTCCCCGAACAGGCGGCAGATCTGCTCGTCAAAAAGCAGTATCAGACCGGTCACGAGGATGCTCCCGTAGAAGTTTATTTTTATTCCCCTGCGGAAAATGTATTTCAGATCCTTTTCGTTTTTCATCCCGTACATCTGCCCGAAGAGAGGCTGAAGCCCCTCGCTGGTGCCAAAGAATACCGCGACGGTAAATGACGCGACGTACGAGATTATCGAGAAAGTATTGACTCCTATATCGCCGATCATCGAGACGAGGACGCGGTTCATGCAGAGCGTCATGATCGGTGTCGCGAGCTGGCCGATCCCTTCGGGGAGGCCGTGCAGAGCGATGTCTTTGATCGTCTGAGCGTCGAGCCGGGTCCTGCCGAATCTGATGATCCCCTTTCTGCGGATGAAGTGGGTCAGCACGACAAGCAGGCCGGCGGTCTGGGAGATCCCCGTCGCGAGGGCGGCGCCTTTCGTTCCCATCCCGAGAGGGAAGACGAAGTACCAGTCGCCGAAAATGTTCAGCGCGGTGGATATCACGACAGAGGCTCCGCCGAGCGCCGGATCGTCGTCATTGCGGCAGAACGCCTGAAGGCACATGGAGAGCCCCGACGGTACGATGAACGCCGCGTACCAGAAAAGATAGTCGGACGACATGTCGATATACGTATCGCTGGCGCCGAACGCGCGGCAGATCGGTCTGGTGAAAGCGACTCCGGCAAAACACAGAACTGCGGCCGCGATCAAAAGAAAGATCATGCTCACGCGGAATACGTGATGCGCCTTCTCCTTTTCTCCTTTGCCGACGCATACCGCAAAAATCGCCGCTCCGCCGATGTTTACGATCTGGAATACGGCAGCCGTCAGCATCACGTAAGGCATGACGAGATTTACCGCCCCCAGGCTGTCGATCCCGACGCCTCTTCCTATGAAGATCCCGTCTATCACGGTAAACAAAAAGAAGCATACGTTGCTAAGCATGCTCGGTATCACGTATCTGGCGATTTGTTTGTTCAGCCCTTTCGAGGCCTTATCATTTTTAAACACTTTCATCTAAACACTTTCATCGGTCTCGCCGTATTTTTTCACAGATCTCACCGAATTCTACTTTTTATCGGTCTCACGTATTCGTTTTCGCATCTCGTCCAGAAAGTTCCCGACAAAGCATTCGTAGGAGGCCATCAACTCACTGCGGCTTTCGGGATCTATCTTCGAGAAGGAATCGACCTCCGCGTTGATTATCACGCTCACGATGTCATCCGTGAGCGCCTGTCCCTTTTCGGTCAGCAGGATCACCTTGCTCTTGCGGTTTCCCGGAAGGAAATCAAGCCTGACGATGCCCTGTTTCTCAAGGCTCTTCAGGGATGAGTTGACTGTCTGCGCCGGGATCGACCATTCCTCGCACATCTCGCGCTGCGACCACGGAGCGCCGTGCCTGGCTAGCGCGTAGAGGATGAACAGGGACGTGTCGGAGATATCGTTCGCCTTCGCGTAGTCGTGGAATATATGATCGATCTCCTTGCTCAGCTGGAGGAAACGCTCGAGCTGCTCATTTGCGAGCAGATACTCGGGGGAACGCTGATCAAGCGGTTCCTTCCGAGGCGGCTGCTCTGACGGATGTCCCGGTTTTTCCGGGGTCTTTTTCGTGCTGGTGCTGCGCGTTTTTTTGTTTACGGTTTTGTTCACTGGTGATTTTCCTTTCCATTTTCAATGGATATATGGAGTCGGCCGGACGATAGCAGTCGGCCTGCCGTCGGACGACGGCGGTGTGGTTTTAGCATGGCTGTCGGCCGTCTGCCGTACGACCGAAGCGTATTATAATCCGAAATCGGATAAAAGCAAACGCCAAAATCGAAAAAGTCTGATCGCCTGAAAGGGGAGCGCGGAATGGGGTAATATTCATTTCGGCCGAAAGCCTGATGAACACGAAATGGGAATTTTTTACTGGAAAATACTGGTTGACGGTTTATGGGGAAGCAGGTATCCTTTGGACACAGGGAGGCGAACATGGGAAACATCAGGATGTCCATCGACCTTGACGACAGGGAGTTCTCTGAAGCTCTCGCAAAGGCAGTAATGCTCTGCGGCGGTTTCGACGTGAATGTCGGACGCGTCCGGGATACGGATCACGTGCTTCTAAGCCGTGCCGGTTCGATTGCACCCTCCGGTACTCTGGCGGTCGAAGCAGGGGAGTTCTGCGAGGACAGTCTGGCGGAGGAACCTTACAGGGTAGATATTTTTGCCGGTGCCGACAGGGTAGTGTCGCGTATCAAGTTCATACTCGGGGCGGATCAGAAGGCGAGCGTTTCTTCGCGAGTGCGCACGATCATGTTTTGTTCTGACAGAGGAGGAAGCGGATGTACTGCACTCGCCTGCGGATGCGGAATAATGCTTCACAGGTTTGAGGGACGGAGGACAGCGTTCCTGAGTTTGGCGCCGAGGAACGGCGAAGCGAGGGATTTCCTGAGATGCGGGGAAGGAGAAGAGAAGAACTGGTCCAGGATGGTGTACTGCATGGACGCGGGCAGGATGCCCGAGGCGGAGCTGCTGATGACGTGTGACGAGGATATGTCATACTTCGGTCTGCCGCCGCTGAATGTCAACGCGCACTATTTCACTTCGGATCATCTTAAGTCCTTATGCTCGTGGCTTGCGTGCTTCGGATACGATGACCTGATAATCGACCAGGGAGCCGCTTTTTCTCCGAATACGGCTGATGTGCGGAAAACTTGCGATGTAATTGTTTCGGTAAATTCCGCTGACAGCGGTGATCTTGATTCGCGCACCGTCTTCGTGCATAACCGTGTTCCGGAAGGGGAAGGCAATCTCCTTCCGCCTCCCGAAGATACTGTCGTCATTCCCGTCGTCGCCGATGCTGGCAGGACGGGGCTTGACGGCGAGTTCGGGACTGAACTGCTGAAGATAACGGAAGCGTTAAGGTATCACGATGTCAGATAAGGATCTGTTCAGGACGGCCGCGCTCAGGGCGCTCGACAGCGGGGACCTGAGCGCGGAGGAGACTCTGAGGCTTGTCGAGGACGTCGTATTCGAGGATTCTGCGGCGCGAGACGCGGAGGATCTTGCCGGTACGGAGGCTCTCGTGCGTCGCGTGTACGGAAGGATGAAGGGCGTTCTGGGTGAACTCTCGTATATCCTCGAGGAGCGCGGCGTCAACGAGATAATGGTGAACGGTCCCGACAAGGTATTCGTCGAGAGATTCGGGAAGATCGAGCGTGTGAACGATTCGTTCGCCGACGCTCAGGAGCTCGAGAACGTTATACGGAGGATCGCTGCTTCCGTGCATCGCGAGATAAATGAGTTGAACCCCGTTCTCGACGCGAGGCTCCCGGACGGGTCGCGCGTGAACGCGGTGATGAAAAATGTGGCTATAGGCGGACCGTCGCTTACTATACGTAAATTCGGTGACGACAGGATCCTGCTCGATGACATGATCTCGACGGGGAGCATCACGGAAGAATGCGCCGGGGACCTTAGGGACCTCGTCGCGGCGGGATACAACATTTTTATAAGCGGGGGCACATCATCCGGGAAGACGACTTTCCTGAACGCGCTCAGCGAGTTTATCCCGAAGGGCGAGAGGGTCGTCGTGATCGAGGATTCCCTGGAACTGAAACTGGACGATATCGAGAACATAGTCAGGCTGGAATGCCGGACCGCGAACTCCGCCGGGCGTGGATCGGTGAATATGAACGATCTGATACGCGCCAGCCTCAGGATGAGGCCGGACCGGCTCATTGTCGGGGAGGTCCGCGGCGGAGAGGTATCGTCGATGCTGCAGGCTTTGAATACCGGGCACAGCGGGATGTCTACAGGCCACGGGAATTCCGTGAAGGGGATGCTCAGGAGGCTCGAGGCGATGTATCTTTCCGGGGCCGACATACCGATCGACGCGATCAGGATGCAGATAGTTGAGGCTATCGACGTCATGGTGCATATGGAGCGGCTGAAAGACGGCTCGCGGCGGGTCGTGGAGGTCCAGGAGATCACCGGATACAAGGACGGGTCGTATGAGCTCAATCCTCTGTATGAACTGTCGCCTGACATGAAACTCACATTTACAGGGAACAGGATGAAAGATGAAATCAAACTCAGGCTTCGCGGCGTTGAAAATGAAAGGCTGCGCGGCGGCAGGCAGTAAAGCGGGCATCTACGTACGCCCGGGTATCAGGGTCAAGGCAGCGCTTGCTGTTTTGTCGGCTGCGGCGTCAGTTCTCGCGGGATATCTTTTCTTTGATTTCCCATACACGGTCGCGGCATCTCCCGCAGTATATCTGGCGGCGCTGCACATATACGGTTCTTATGCGGCTGAGAAGAGGCGCAGAACGATACTCCTGCAGTTCAAGGACGCGCTGTACAGTTTTTCGTCGTCCCTGTCGGGAGGCAGGCACATCTCGGAAGCTGTGCGCGATGCAATACCGTATCTTTCGGGGATATATGGCCCTGACGCATACCTCGTCGGCGAACTGAAGAATATGTCGGCGGATATGACCGCGGCCGGAGCGACGGAGATAGAGGCGTTCGCGGGGCTTGCAGAGAGGACGGGGATAGAGGACATATACGATTTTGTCTCGGTCCTCGACGGGTGCAGGGTAAGCGGCGGCAACGCAATAGAGGCTGTCGACAGGGCGGCGTCGCTTATAACCGAGAAGATAGATACGGAAAACGACATCAGGCTCATGTCGGCGCAGCGGAAATTCGAAGGCCGGATGATAGCATTCATGCCGCTGCTGGTGATCCTGATGCTGAGAATGATCTCTCCGGGCTATCTTGATCCGCTGTATGACACGGCGGAAGGCAGAGTGATAATGATGATTTCGCTGGCAGGCATTGCTGCCGCGGAGGTAGCAAGTGAAAAGATCACTGATATCAGGGTTTGAGAAACTGAAAGAGAAGGTTCACGCGATCCGCGGTTCCGTATTCGCCGGATTCTGCGCGAGGAACAAAACAGCGGCCATAGCGCTTGCGGTCGCGGCAGTGTTTCTGACTGCCGCCGCGTACCGTTCGTCGCTTGCTCCGGGAGACGCTTATATCTTAAGCGACGGCAGGCTTTCGGCAGTAGATCTCAGCAGCGGGGAAGCGGTGCAGGTAACAGTACGCGGAACGAAGGACGGAACGGTCAGGACGAAAGAGGTCATCCTCAGGCACAAGGATGGGGATGAGAAGGCCGTCGAGGACGTCGTAAGCGATGACGAAGAGATCGACTTCGAAATCTCAAGAGTCGTGAGGTCAATAAACAACTCAGGCGCGAGGATCGCGTATCTTCCGGAAACAGCGGAGGACGGGACTGCGCTCGACTGGTCGGCAAAGAAATCAAGTCCCAAATATCTCTTCCCTATACCGGCCGCCGCCGCTGCCCTGTATTACATGTACAGGGGCGAAGCGTCAAAGGAGAAAGAGCGCGAAAAGAAAAACGCCGAGGCGATAGTAAGGGAACTTCCCTCATTTGCCAGCAAACTCGTCATGTTCCTGTCAAGCGGACTGATATACGAGGACGCAATGGACAGGATAATAGACGGATTCGAAGCGAGCGGAAGAAAGGACTGTTTTGCGGCCCTGCTCAGCGAATTCAGAACAGAGAGCGCTCTGACGGGGGAAAGTCAGGCAGAAATAATGCTCAGATACTCGAGGCGGCATAAGATAAGGGAACTATCCAGGATCAGCGCGCTCATCGCGGAGAACAGGGACATGGGGGCGGATCTGCGCGTGAAACTGAGGGCGGAAGGCTCGATGCTCTGGTCGGAGAGGCGGAAGATTGCCGAGGAGCGGGGCAAAACCGCGGAAGTCAAACTTGCGATACCGATGTCGATGCTTCTCATCGTCCTTATTTTGATCACCGCCGCACCTGCGCTCATGCAGGTGTGAAAGCGTCAGCGTACAGAAAAATCGTTTCAGATCGATACGTCGGAAAGGAGAAAAAATGCTTAGAAACAAACGCGGAATGGAAATGGTCCAGGCGGCGATCCTCATCGCCCTGGCGATCGCGGTCGGAGTCATCTTCCGATCGGAGATCATGGAATTCGTCAGGAACACTTTCGCAGACCTGAACGGCTGAATTTAAGACTTTGAGCATGTTCTTCAACAAAAAAGGAAGTGAAATGGTCGAGGCGGCCATAGTGCTGCCTCTGGTCATACTGATACTGGTAAGCTTCGTCGGGATCACGGCGCATTTCTATAAATGCCTCCGTGCACAGAACGAACTGCAGCAGCAGGCTTTTGAGGAGATCGATTCGTCAGACGCCATATTAAAAACAGAAAAATATAGTAGTACGATCTCATCCTTGCCTGGAGGCATCTGCGAGGAGATCTTTACAGAAGAACTGGCTGCCCGGTTCTATATTTTCGACGAAGCTGCCATTGTCAGAACAGGGGATAAAGCAAGTGCGTATTTCAGGCGCGGGAACGAAGAAAAGAATTGATGCGAAACGGGGATCCGCGACGGTCTTTATCATGATCTTCATGGTATCTTTCGTTTCGATGATCTCTGTTTTCATTAACGGATCGAGGAACGCGGCGATCGAAGGCAGCGTTGAAAGTCTCGGCAGGCTCTGGGCGTCTTCGATCCTCGGAGAATATGACAGGAACCTGTACGAGAGGTTCGGATTGATGGGCTTCTATGGGACAGAGGATGATATTTCCGGGAAACTCGACACGTACGCCGAATGCTCATTCGAGGGCAAGTCGTATATCGACGCCGGCGAATGCAGCGCGAGGCTGTACGATCATTCTCTGACCATAATAGACGAATTCAGGAAACAAGTCTCTGTATGCGGTGCTTTATCCATGTGTGAAGTGCCTTACGGAGAGGGATCTGACAAAGCGATCGAATCTGACAGAAGCATTACAGATGGCTATCTTCTCGCGATGCTTCCGTCAGAAGGAAGATACGACTCGACGCTGTTGAGCCGGGTCAGGGAACTGTTCGAGAACAACAGCGGCGTTTCGGGCGTTATCGAGGCAGGTACGGACACGTATTTCGCCGACAGATATATCAGGCATTATTTCCATCAGATGATGAGCGAGCCTTCGGATGACTCGTTCCTGAAGTTTGAGCAGGAGTACATAATCTGCGGAAGGAAAAGCGACAAATCAAACAGGCGGGGCATAAAAGCAAGGATCGTAGCGGTGCGGGAGGCGTCGAATCTTGCGTATATCGAGACAGACGAGGAAAAGAAGGCACTCGCGCTCGCGGCGGCGGAGCTCGCGGTGACTCCCGCGCTTGCCCCCGCTATGCAGCAGGCGCTGCTTGCCTCCTGGGCGCTCGCGGAAAGTATCAACGACTACAAGATCCTGATACACGGCGGCAAGGTCCCTTTTGTTAAAACAAAGGAAAACTGGGCGACGGACCTGGATGCGGCGGACAGCGAAATGCCCGAGGACGGCTTTTACATAGACAACAAATGCGAATCGGGAGAGTCGTACGAGGATTATCTCACGCTCTTCATCACGCTCATGGACAGCGACGTGAAATACCTGAGAATGATGGATCTGGTGCAGATCGACATGCAGTACGGGTATTACTCGGAATTCTTTCTCAAGGATTATTACACCGGTCTGAGTTATACGATAGAAGTCAATGGAAAGGATCATGAGTTCGGGGATGAGTACTGACGGCAAAAGGAAACTGTTTTCAAAACGCGGCTCATATATCCTGGAGGCGACGATAGTGCTGCCGATCTTCATCGCGGCGATGACAGCGCTGGTCACAGTGATCCCGTTCTTCACGTCGTGTGAGAACATCGTTTACGCCGCCTGCGACGAACTTAAAGCGGAAGACATCAGGGCCCATTTCATAAAGAGCAGGTATATCTGTCCAGCGGCGACGGTGTACAGGGCAAACGCGGAGAATCCACGGATCGGGATCTGCGCTGCGGACGGCTTCGACTATCTCTACAGCGAAGACGGCATCGACGATCTGATCAGGATCGGGCTGACCGCCGGATCAGGCAGTCTGAGACTGATGCCGTACACGACGAGGCTCGTGTTCAAGGCGGATATCCGGTCGCGGGCTTTTACCGGAGCGGTGCGGGACGATGCTCCGCGGGGCGATGATTTCAACGGTGACGAGGATTCGGAAACCGTATATATTTTCCCGCGGCGCGGGACGCACTACCATAAACGGGATTGTAAATTCCTCAATCCAGCGTGTGAGATGACGTTCCTGACGGCGGGAATACGGCTCAGGTTCGAGCCGTGCAGGCTGTGCGGATCAAAGTCGATGAAGGACGGCGACACAGTGTTCTGCTTCTACGGATCGGGGAAGGTATACCACCGTGGGACGTGCAGCGCGGTGGACAAATATTTCGTTAAGACTGAGAAAAAGGACGCTGAGAACAAGGGGTACGAGCCTTGCTCTGAGTGCTTAGGATAACGGCGCAATGCGGAGGCGGAAATGAAAAACATCATAGAGACGGAATTCGACAGATCGGACATAAAGGAATACGCCGTCAAGGTGCTTTCGGGCGGCAGATGCGGGTTCTTCTTTCCGATGAGTTTTTTTACGAAGGACGCGGGACCTGATACGCTGATCGCCGCAACCGATATCTCGGGTTTCAGGAAGGTGAGCGAATACGAAAACCTGAGTCAGACAGAGACACTGGACATCCTGATCGGGCTCCTGAAGGGAATGACAGGCGCAGCGATGAATTACCTCTTCCCGTGGAACTATGAAATTTCGCCCGACACGATCTATTTCAGCGAAAAAACGGAGCAGGTAAAATGCCGGTTCATCCCGAGATCGAGCGAAGACGCAGATATCATCCCGACTTCTGAGGTCATAACAAAGAGAGTACGCGAGTTCGCTGACGCTCTCAGACCTCTGGTATCAGAGGAATGCGAGGCGATAACGGACGAGTCGGAGAGAGAACTCGCCGCGCACGCATTCAGTTTTGATCAGTCCGTGTCCGCGTTAAGGTCGCTGCGCATAAGAGTGGCAAGAGAGAGCAGAACATCCGAACAGGCCGCCGCGCTCTGAATGCGCCTCCGTCATACCAAACCGGATCTGCCCGCATTTTAGCGAGTCCGCTTGAAATAGAGCCTGAGTTCGTATACCATAATCTCGATGCCGGATCATATTGATCAAAGACGGCAAAGGACGGACGTATGGAAATAATTCGCGCTAAAAATTCGGGATTCTGCTTTGGTGTCAAAGCGGCGCTTGAAAAAACGCTCGCAGAGGTCGACAGAAAGCAAAGAGAAGGCACACCGGGACGACTGTGCACGTGCGGGCCTCTCATCCACAACAAGACGGTCACTGACGATCTGGCCGCCAGAGGAGTCGAAATCATTGAAGACCCTTCAGAACTGAAAGACGGCGACACTCTGATAATCAGGTCTCACGGAGAGCCGAAGTCATTTTACGATGCAATAAAAGGGAAGGATATAAGGGTCGTGGATGCGACGTGCCCGTTCGTCGCTAAGATACACGACATCGTTAGCGAGGCGTATAAAGCGGGAAAGGACATAATCATCGTGGGAGACCGCGGCCATGCCGAGGTCATAGCGACGAACGGCTGGTGCGAGAACAAAGCTGTTATCGTAAACAGTCCGGAGGATGCTGAAGATATCCCGGCTTCGGGCGATTATCTGCTCGTATGCCAGACCACGATCCGCAGGGATCTGCTGGACGACATCTGTGAGGTCCTGAAAAAACGCGGGATCAAAGCCGAGGTCCATAATACGATCTGCGGCGCGACCAGGCTCAGGCAGGAAGGATGCGCGGAACTGGCTAAGAACGTCGACGCCATGGTAGTCATAGGAGGCAAAAACAGCTCTAATTCTGCAAAACTATTCGAGATCGCAAAAAAATATTGCCGTAACTCCTTTTTTGGTGAAAATATTGACAATTTTTCATTGAAAGTCTTGAGAAATTATAATAGAATAGGGATTGCGGCAGGTGCCTCGACACCTGAAAGCGTAATTAAGGAGGTTATTGCCAGAATGAGCGATACGAACAACGAAAAAACAACAATGGCTGATTTCATGGATGAAATCGATGCGTCTCTCAAACTCCCTAAGGTAGGAGATATTGTAGACGGAACCGTGCTTGAGGTGACCGATAAGCAGGTGGTCGTCAATCTCGGATGCAAGAAAGACGGCGTTCTTCCTCTTGAGGAAGTTACTCTTGAGGAAGGAGAAAAACTTGAGGATGCGTTCAAGCCGGGCGATGAGATCCAGGCCAAGGTCGTAAGGACCGACGACAGCGACGGGAACATTCTCCTTTCGAAGAAGAAGTTCGAGATCAGCAAATATTGGAACGAGATCAACGAAGCTCATGAGAACAAGACAGCAATAACCGTTAAGGTAGAAAGAGCTGTGAACGGCGGCGTCATCGCTTCATATAAGGAGTTGACGGGATTCATACCGATGTCCCAGCTCTCCGACAGATACGTCGAGAACGCTGACGAGTTCATCGGGCAGACCTTCGACGTAAAGGTCACGAGACTCGATCCTAAGAGAAACAGAGCGGTATTCTCGCATAAAGCCGTTCTTCGCGAGGAGAAACAGAAACAGGTCGACGCGATCTGGGAGAACCTCCACGTCGGAGACATTGTTGAAGGTACTGTCATGAGATTCACCGAATACGGCGCTTTCGTCGATATCGGCGGAATCGACGGACTGCTTCACATCTCCGAGATCTCCTGGGGCAAACTGAAGCATCCTCGTGAAGTTCTTTCGATCGGACAGAAGATCAATGTCAAGGTCCTCTCCATGAACCAGGAGAAGGGCAAGATCTCCCTCGGTCTCAAGCAGACGACGCCTGAGCCTTGGAGCGTCATCAACGAGAAATACTCTGTCGGCCAGATCGTTACAGGAAAGGTTGTCCAGTTAAAAGAGTACGGCGCGTTCGTAGAGATCGAACCGGGACTCGACGGACTCGTTCATATCTCGGAAGTCGCTCATAAGAGAGTCGCCGACATCAATGACGAACTTTCCGTAGGTGAGATCGTCAAGACGAAGATCCTCGACATCGACACCGAGAGAAAGAGGATCAGCCTGAGCATCAAGGCCGCTGCTGACGAGATCGGCGAAGAGGCCGCAAGACCGATGAAAGCCGAACTGGAAGCCAAAAAAGCGGAGGCAGCCGCTGAGGAAGAACCAAAGGCCGAAGAGCCGGCGGAAACTCCTGAGGAAACTCCTGCCGAAGAACCGGCTCCTGCAGAGAAACCGACACCGGAAACTCCTGCTGCCGAAGCGGCACCTGCGCCTGAAGCTCCTGCCGAAGAGACAGTTCCTGTTGAGGAAACTCCTGTCGAAGAGGCTGCTCCGGCCGAGGAAGCCCCAGCCGAAGAGGCTGCACCTGCCGAGGAATCCGAAGAAAAGGCAGAATAACGAAATTCTGACGTTCAATGCGACGCAGGCGGCAGCACCGTCCTGCGTCTTTTGTTTGTTCAGACATCTACGGCGCCGCTGGGACGGCGGTCTGACCGCGCCACAGCCGGCGCAGACGGCGGTTCGATATGAAGCAGAACAAGAAAATCAGGATGATAGCGCTCGACCTTGACGGCACGGCCTTTGACGACTATAAAAAACTGAGCACGAGGATCAGGGCCGCTATCAGGGAAGCAAACGACAGAGGAGTGATCACCGTGATCGCGACGGGCAGACCAGTATCCGCTCTGCCGGATGAAGTCTTTGGCGTATACGGTCTCGAATACGCCGTCACAGAAGACGGAGCCAGAGTTATCAGTCTAATGGACAAGAAACCTATTTACGTAAACACGATCGACCGCGACGCGGCGGAAAGGCTCTTTGATCTTCTCGAGGAAACACGTCCGTTCGTGGAAGTATTTGTCGACGGGATCGCATATTTCGGGCAGGAGGAATATGAATCGATCGCAAGCGGCAGAAATACCACCAGGACCTTCGAATATGTCGCATCCACACGCACTGCAGTTCCGGATATCTTCGAATTCTCTCGCAGGCATATCGGGGAACTGGAAGAAGTCAACGTCAATTATCTTGACAGGGACGTAAAGGATTCGACTGATAATAAGATCGTGGAACTTGAAGGCTTGAGCGTGACCAGATCCGGTCTGTTGAATACAGAGATATGCGGGGCCGACGCGAGCAAGGCAATGGGAGTGGAAGAACTTCTGAGGAAGTTCGGTTTTGACAGGAGCGAACTGATGGCGGTCGGAGACAGTCCCAACGACCTTGCCATGATCGAATACGCAGGCATCGGGGTAGCGATGGAGAACGCTGACGAATGCGTAAAGGAAGCGGCTGGATTCGTGACAGGGACAAACAACGATGACGGCGCAGCGATAGCGATCGAAAAAATAGTGCTGGGAAAATGATATGCCGCCGGACGTCCGGCGGTTTTATTTTTCTCAATAAATGGTAAAAATTGACATAAAATACAGAATATGGTAATCTATTCCTGCGGCGGAATATCAATAACTTCCGCCAGTCGGGAGATCACACGTGCAGACAAATAATATGGATAAAAGGACTATAGGAAAACTCGGAGAGGATTTTGCGGCAGAATATCTGAAAAATCTGGGCTATGGCATTATTGAACGAAATTACAGGGCCAGAACTGGAGAGATAGATATCATCTGCAGGCGCAGCGGATTCATTCATTTTGTCGAGGTGAAGACCAGAACGTCTGATGAGTTCGGACGTCCCTGCGAGGCTGTCGATAAGAGGAAGCGCGCGAACATAAAAGCGGCTTCCCGCTCATACATACAGGCCGCACGGCCCGAAGCCGCCGGTTATTCTTTTGACGTCATGGAAGTGACGATAAACCATCTGAAGGACGTGATCTGATGCAGACAAAGGTGAAGTGCGCCACCGTGCGCGGGATCGAAGCGATCATGGTGGACGTGGAGGTCGACGTTGGCAGGGGCCTGCCGACGACGGAGATCATAGGATTTGGCGACAAAACGGTTCGCGAAGCGTCAGGACGCATCAAGTCCGCGATCCGCTCGAGCGGTTTTGACTATCCGATGTCGAGGGTGATCGTAAATCTCGCCCCCGCTTCAGTCCCAAAAAAGGGAGGGCACTTCGATCTCGCGATGGCCGTGGGGATCCTTGTCTGCTGCGGTCTGGCTTTTTCGAGGCGTCTCGATGACACGGGATTTATCGGTGAATTATCGCTGGACGGGAACATCCTCGCGTCAAAGAGCGTTCTGCCTATGGTGGCTGAGATGAAGAAAAACGGCGTAAAAAACGTCGTGCTTCCCATCGGGAATCATCAGGAAGCCTCTCTGATAGAAGGAATAAGGATCATCAGCGTCGGAAGTCTGGTGGAAACAGTGGATTTCCTGAACGGGAAGAGCGTTTCCCGGCGAGCCGTCAAAGAGAGGGAAGGCAGCAGCGGCGGCAGTGGCGGCGCTCCCGCACCTGTGCCTGATTTTTCTGATATCAGGGGACAGGAATACGCAAAGCGGGCCGTCGAGGTCGCCGTATCTGGAGGACACGCGATGCTGATGATCGGAAGTCCGGGAACGGGGAAGACGATGATAGCCGAGCGCATACCGTCTCTTTTCCCAAAGCTGACTCATGACGAGATAGTCGAACTGACGGGGATATATTCAGTCGCCGGGATGCTGACAGACGAGATGCCGGTGATAAGCGAGAGACCATTCAGGCGGCCTGGGAGGAACATCACGCCTCAGGGGATGCTCGGAAGCGGCTATCCTCCTCTTCCCGGGGAGATAACGCTCGCGCACAGGGGGATATTATTCATCGACGAACTGTGCGAATGCAGCAGGGACGCGATAGAATCCCTGCGCGTACCGCTTGATCTCCATTATGTGATCCTGAATAAGAGAGGAGAGACTTTCAGATATCCGGCCGATTTTTTTCTCGTGGCCGCGGCGAACCCGTGCAGATGCGGATACTACGGAGATCCGAGGCATGAATGTACATGCACGGCGGGGGAGATAGCGGCTTACAGGTCCAGGATGTCGGGACCGGTACTCGACAGGATAGATATCCACATTTCGCTCACCGCGCCGGGAATAGACGAGATAGAAGGCGCAGAGACTTCATCGTCGGCAGACATGCGGGAGCGCATAAGCGCGGCGCGGGCGATACAGCGAAGAAGATTCGCCAGCGAGACGAAACTGAATTCCGACATGACTGATAAAGAGGCGGCCGCATACGCATCGGGAGGCGGTGCGGAGCCTGTTTTCAGGGAAGCGTACGACAGGCTCGCTTTGAACCCGAGGACGCTTACGAAGGCGAAAAAAGTGGCCCGCACGATAGCCGATCTGGATGCTCATGAAAGAGTTACGGCGCAGGACGCCGCCGAGGCGCTGCAGTACAGGGAAAGATTTTAGAGAAGGCTGAAAAAAAAAACTGAAATAGAAATATATAAGCGGAAATACTATGAATGACATAATGCGCGTGCGCGAGGGAGAACCGGGATTCCCGGAACGCTTTGACAAGTTTCTGGACGAGAGGTCGCGCGCGAAGGAAATATATTATCTGGGAGATCTCGCTCTTGCGAATGAGAAGAGCATCGCGGTCGTGGGGAGCCGTAAGAGTTCATCGTACGGTCTGACGGTCGCAAACGAGGTCGGCAGGCTCGCGGCGGAGTACGGCTATGTGGTCATAAGCGGCCTCGCGCGGGGAATCGACAGCGCCGCTCAGCGAGCTGTTCTCGAGGCGGGCGGCAAAACGATAGGCATAGTCGCGAACGGACTCGATATTTATTATCCTCCCGAGAACAGGAACCTCCAGGACAGGATCGCCCGGGAAGGTCTTCTCTTGTCGGAATATCCTCCGGGAGAAAGAGCCAGAGGCTACTATTTCCCTCTGAGGAACAGGCTGATCTGCGCTCTCGCGGACGCGGTCGTCGTCGTGGAGGCGGGGACCAGGAGCGGCGCCCTGATCACGGCGGAATGCGCCGCTGAACAGGGCAAGCACGTATTCGCTGTACCGGGACGCATCACAAACCCAGGCAGTCTGGGCACGAACAAGCTGATCAAGGACGGAGCGCAGATCCTGGTCTCGTGCAATGACATATTCGAATATTTCAGATGCGAGATCCCCGAGTCGAGAGACAGGTACAGCACCCTCGGCGAGGACGAAAGAAAGATAGTCGACGTGCTTGCGGCCGAGGGAGAAATGAGCGTCGAATCGCTGAGCCGGGCATCCGGATTCGACATACGCGATCTCAACTCTCTCATTACGATCCTGGAGATAAAAGGAGTGGCTGCCTGTGAGATGGGTAAAATTTTTATTGCCGAACTATAGATTTCTGATACAATAACTATCTGTAAAATCTACATAGTTTAACTCAAAGAGGGAATATGGCAGCTAAATCTACATCCAAAGCGAAATCTTCGACAAAAGCGAAATCTTCAACAAAAGCAAAAACAAAAACAAAAACAACGTCGGCAGTCAGGGCATCGGCGAAATCGCCCGCGAAAACTTCAAAAGCGAAGTCTGACACGATCCTCGTGATAGTCGAGTCGCCGTCAAAGGCAAAGACGATAGGAAAGTATCTCGGCTCGAAATACAAGGTCGTCGCTTCTGTGGGACACGTCCGGGATCTGCCAAAGAGCAAACTCGGCATCGACATAGACAATAATTTTGAGCCTCAGTATATCGCGATCCGCGGCAAGGGAGACCTGATCAAGTCGCTGAAAAAAGAAGCCGACAACTCGGCAGGCGTTCTGCTCGCGACGGACCCCGACCGCGAGGGAGAGGCGATCTCATGGCATCTCGCGCATCTTCTCGGCATCGATCCTAATTCCAAATGCAGGATAGAGTTCCATGAGATAACGAAAAGTGCGATCCTCAACGCCATCAAAAATCCGCGCCCGATCGATCTCGGGCTTGTAGACGCGCAGCAGGCGAGGAGAGTGCTCGACCGGCTCGTCGGATATGAGATAAGTCCGATCCTGTGGCGCAAGGTCCGCAAGGGCCTTTCAGCGGGAAGAGTCCAGTCGGCCGCGCTGAAGATCATATGCGACAGAGAGCGTAAGATCACCGCGTTCGTACCGGAGGAATACTGGAACATAAGCGTTAAATTCCGCAAGGGCCGCATTTTCACGGCTAAACTCGCCGAATACAACGGCAGGAAGATCACCGTCAAAAACGAAAAAGAGAACAACGAAGTCATAGCCGCACTCAAAGCCGGCAAGTTCAACGTGTCCTCGATCAAAGAAAAAGATCGCGCCGTAAAGTCGCTTCCGCCTTTTGTCACGAGCACGCTTCAGCAGGATGCCGGCAACAAACTGAATTTCACGGCACGAAAGACCATGATGGTCGCGCAGCAACTTTACGAAGGCGTCGAGATCAAAGGACGCGGAAGCGCCGGTCTTATCACGTATCTCCGCACCGATTCTGTCAGGGTCTCCGAGGAGGCCAGAAGCGCGGCAAAGGCGTATATATCAGAGAATTTTGGCTCTCAGTACACGTCGAACAACTACTACTCGAACAAAAAGAAGGACATCCAGGACGCCCACGAGGCGATAAGGCCTTCGATCATCGACCTTACTCCTGCCAAAGCCGCTTCATCTCTCACGCCCGATCAACTGAAACTTTACACGTTGATCTGGAACCGCTTCATGGCCAGCCAGATGGCGCCTTCGCGTTCCAAGGTGACATCCGTCGACATCGCCAACGGCGGCTATACTCTTAAAACCTCGGGCGAGGAGATCCTCTTTGACGGGTTTAGGCGGGTATATAAGCCGTACTCCGAAGAGGCGGAGGAAAAGAAGCTTCCAGACCTTAAGGAAGGAGAAGAACTTGCTCCTGTCGACATTTCGGGCGAGCAGGCCTTCACGCAGCCACCTCAGAGATTCACGGAGGCGAGCCTAGTGAAGGAACTGGAAGAGAGGAACATCGGCAGACCGAGCACGTACGCTCCTATAGTCAGCACGCTTTCGGAACGCAAATACGTTACGAAGGTCAAGAAGGCCCTGAAGCCTACCGATCTGGGTTTTGTCGTCGACGAACTCATGGAGGACTACTTCACGGATATCGTTGACGCCGGGTTCACAGCCGGAATGGAAGATAAACTCGATAACGTGGAGCGCGGCGAAACGGAATGGCACTGCGTGGTTTCGGATTTCTACGGACCTTTCTCCGAGGAACTCAAAGCCGCCGACAAAGAAATAGAGCGCGTCAAACTACCTGAGATCAAGACCGACGAAGTCTGCGAGATCTGCGGCAGGCCGATGGTCATCAAAACGGGAAGATTCGGCGAATTCCTGGCCTGCAGCGGCTACCCTGAGTGCAGGAACACCAGGCCGATCGTGAAGAAGACCGGTGTGAAATGCCCGAACTGCGGCAAGGACATCGTCGTTCGCAGAAGCAAAAAAGGCAAGGTTTTTTACGGGTGCAGCGGCTACCCTGAATGCAAGACCGTTTTCTGGTACAAGCCTGTTGAAAAGAAGTGCCCGAAATGCGGCAGTCTTCTCGTCGAAAGGAAGGGTAAGGGGTATAAGCTCGCCTGTTCCAACAAGGACTGCGACTACAAAGAATAGTCAAACAGTCGCAGTATTTTCAAAAAGACATAAATAATTCACTTAATTACCATTTTGGGGTGTATATAATTTAATAGTACTTAATAAAGCGTTGAATGCGTAACGGCGGGATACGCTTTAGTTTTTGATATATTGATGTTTCAGATACGAAACAGGAGGAAGAAAAGTGCAATTACACGCTACAACGATTTGCGCGGTAAAACGCAGCCCTGACGACGTTGCCATCGGAGGAGACGGCCAGGTCACGATGGGCGAGACCACGATAATGAAGAACGGCGCAAAAAAAGTCAAGAAAATATATGACGGCAAGGTCCTGCTCGGTTTTGCGGGATCCGTCGCCGACGCTTTTACACTTACCGAAAAATTTGAGAAAAAACTCGAAGAGCACGGTGGCAACCTGAGGCGTGCGGCCGTTGACCTCGCGCAGCTCTGGAGAAGCGACAGAGGAATGAGAAATCTGGAGGCGCTGATGATCGTCGCCGACAGAGACGATATGCTTGTTTTGTCGGGCAACGGCGAAGTCATCGAACCGGACGAAAACTTCGTCGCGATCGGATCGGGCGGGAACTTTGCCTATTCAGCCGCAAACGCGCTCTATAACCACACCGACATGGACGCGGCTTCGATCGTAAGGGAATCGCTGCGCATCGCTTCTTCGATCTGCGTCTATACTAACAGCAACATCACGGTCGAAACACTGTAGGAGGCATCTATGGCAAACAGATTAAAAGAGATGACGCCTAAGGAAATAGTCGCCGAGCTCGATAAATACATAATCGGCCAGGACGAGGCAAAGAAATCCGTTGCGGTGGCGCTCCGCAACAGATACAGGCGCTCCATGCTTTCAGACGAGATGAAGGAAGAGATCAAGCCTAAGAACATTCTGATGATGGGGCCTACCGGATGCGGCAAAACGGAGATAGCCCGCAGGCTCGCGAAGCTTATGGACGCCCCGTTCGTAAAGGTCGAGGCGACCAAGTTCACAGAGGTCGGATACGTCGGACGCGACGTGGACTCGATGGTGCGCGACCTGGCGGAGGCTTCCGTGAGGATCACCAAACAGACAAAACTCAAGGAAAAATACGATATCGCGGATCAGATCGCCGAGAACAAGATCGTCGCGGCGCTGGTCCCGGGCAAAAGAAAAAATACCGCTCAAAATGATTCCCTGAATCAGAACAGAGTCAACCCGTACGACGTCAACAGTCTGAACAATTTCCTGAACAACATGATGAACGGGCAGCAGAACCAGCAGAACCAGCAGAATCAGCTGCCGCCCGAGGAGAAAACGGATTCCAACGTCGCGATGGCGAGAGACCAGGTCCGCCAGCAGCTCAAGCAGGGCCTTCTGGAGGATGAGTACATCGAGATCGAAGTGACCGAAGCGCCAAAGGGAAACCAGCTCGACATGAGCAACGAGGGCATGAGCATCGCGATCGGGAACATATTCGGAGGGATGGTCCCTCAGAAAACTAAGACGCGCCGCGTCAAGGTCAGCGAAGCGAGAAAGATCCTTCGCGATCAGGAAGCCGCCAAACTCATCGACATGGAGCAGGTCACAGACGAGGCGCTTGAAAACGCCGAGCAGAACGGGATCATCTTTATCGACGAGATCGATAAGATAGCAAACGATTCCGCATACGGCTCCGGGATCGACGTCTCACGCGAAGGCGTACAGAGAGACATCCTTCCGATCGTCGAGGGCAGCGTGGTGAATACGAAATACGGACCGCTCAAGACAGATCATATCCTGTTTATCGGCGCCGGCGCATTCAGCATGACGAAGCCTACGGACCTGATCCCCGAACTGCAGGGACGCTTCCCGGTCAGAGTCGAGTTGACGAGCCTGACAAAAGACGACTTCGTCAGGATACTGACAGAGCCGGAGAACGCTTTGATCAAACAAAACCAGGCGCTTCTGGCGACAGAGGGCATCAAACTTGAATTCACCGACGACGCCGTCGATGAGATAGCGGAACTGGCTTATCTGATGAACGAACAGACTGAGAACATCGGAGCGCGCAGGCTGCACACAATTATGGAAAAACTTCTGGAGGACGTCTCGTACGACATTCCTGATACGAACGGGGAACCCCTCGTCATCGACAAGGAGTATGTGATCAGCAGATTCGGCGAGACGATCTCAAAGGAAGACGTAGACAAATACGTACTTTGATACGCATGATCGACAGCGATCCTGAAGCGATCTGTGAGAGACTGAGAAAAAGGGGTGCAAATTCATTATGAAGAAAGGTGATTTGATTTCCGAAATCAGAGCATTGGACAAAATGCTGCTGAGAACTACGGACGGCAACGTTTCATTCTCGGAACTTTGCGATTTTCTTTATGAGATGCTCGATTGCAACGTCTACATCGTAAATCGGCGCGGCAAGGTCCTGGCGGCAAAATTCGACGCCGGCGAAGAGAAACCGTTCTATCTGGATGAAGAAACAAAAACGTATTTCCTCCCGGATGAGGTCAACGACAAGCTCCTGGCTGTAGAGGCAACGCTCGACAATCTGCGCGGGGATGATATCAAGGCTATTTTCGGCAAAGACTATAAACTTCCGCTCAAGTACCATACCATCGTACCTGTGGTCGCAGGCGACAGGAGAATAGCTACGCTTATTTTTGCCCGCTACGTCGGCGCGTTCACTAATGAGGAAATAGCCATCTGCGAATACGGGTCGACGGTAGTCGGCATCGAAGTTCGCCGCGGCATGGCCATCGAAGAAGAGGAAGAACAGCGTCAGCGCACGGCTGTAAGAAAGGCGCTGCAGACGCTTTCGTACTCGGAACTGGAAGCAATGAGGCTCGTTATCAATTCATTCGACGGCAGGGAAGGTTTCCTCGTGGCCAGCAAGATCGCCGATCAGACGGGCATCACCCGCTCCGTCATCCCGAACTCCCTCCGCAAACTCGAGAGCGCAGGAGTGATCGAATCCAGATCTCTCGGTATGAAGGGCACACACGTAAAGATCATCAACAAATATCTCAGAGAAGAACTCGCAAAACTCGAGGCATAATACAGCACTTATCCGCCCGCGGCGCATACCGCGGACGGTTTTTTGTCATGGAAACACTTTACATCACAGCAGCAAAAGAAGCGCAGGCGGAGATCATCATCGAGCGTTCCAGATTTATCTCGGCAGCCGCCCACGTTACGGGCAGAGAGGATGCCGAGCGGTTCATCGCCTCGATACGAAAAAAATACCGCGACGCGACTCACAACGTCCCTGCGTATATCGTGGGTGAGAAATCGGAGATAAAGGCGGCTTCTGACGACGGAGAACCAGCAGGTACGGCAGGAGGCCAGATCCTGAGGATGATAGAGGCACGCGGCCTGACGTTCACCGCTGTCGTGGTGACCCGCTACTTCGGGGGAAAGAAACTCGGCACGGGGGGACTTTCCAGAGCATACGCCGAGGCTGCCGCAAAGGCTCTCGATTCCGCGGGAGCAGCACGTGCCGTCATGAAGGACAGGATCGGCGTTTCGTGCGGGTATCCCGAATATGGGAAGGTGACGCGCTCCGGGGCTTTGGCGGCCGCCGCTGTCAGAAACGAGAAATTCGGCGCCTCCGTGACGTTCGAACTTGTCTGCGATTCGGCGGATTCCGACGCCGTACTTTCGGCTGTGAGGGACGCGACGGCAGGCAGCGCGAAAACAGAGAGGCTGGGCTCATTCATCGATCTGGTACCCGCCTAGGACGTTCGCTGAACTTTTTTATGAGGCGATAAGCGAATTTTGCTGAACCGAAATGTGCGCACTGCGTGAAGCGTGAGAAATAAGTGAAATAGCGTTTTTTTCGGTTGCAATGAACCGCAAAATATGATTAGATATATACGTATGCTGTTATTTTTATAACAAGGACTTGAACGGTCCTAAAACGGTATAGGCTGTCATTCTGCGTAAGGGCAGTCACAATATTTTAAGGAGGCATTTACATGAACTTTCAACTGACGAAGGAACAGGAATTCGTACAGAAAATGGTAAGAGCGTTCGCGAAAACCGAAGTTGAACCTTTGGCAGCGGACATCGACCAGACGCACCGTTTCCCAACCGAGACCGTTGAGAAAATGGCCAAGTACGGCATGATGGGGATTCCTTTCCCTACAAAGTACGGCGGAGCCGGCGGAGACGAGGTTTCCTATGCGATCACTATCGAAGAACTCGCTAAGGTCTGCGCTTCCACGGCTGTTATCGTTTCAGCGCACACGTCGCTTTGCTGCTGGCCTATTTACAAATACGGCACCGAAGAGCAGAAGATGAAATATCTGCCTGACCTGCTTTCAGGCAAGAAGCTCGGAGCTTTCGGTCTCACAGAGCCTAACGCCGGTACAGACGCGTCCGGACAGCAGACGAGAGCCGTGCTCGACGGAGACGAGTGGGTGCTCAACGGAGCTAAGTGCTTCATCACCAACGGCGGATACGCGAACGTATTCGTAGTCATGGCGATGACCGATAAATCGCTCGGAAATCACGGAATCAGTTCCTTCATCGTCGAGAAGACGGACCCTGGCTTCTCGATCGGCAAGACGGAAGATAAGATGGGCATCAGCGCATCTTCGACGACAGAGCTCATTTTCCAGAACTGCAGGATCCCTAAGGACAGACTCCTCGGACAGGAAGGCAATGGCTTTAAAGTCGCGATGAGCACGCTCGACGGCGGCCGTATCGGTATCGCTTCCCAGGCGCTCGGGATCGCCGAAGGCGCTCTGGAAGTCACGATCGACTACATGAAACAGAGAAAACAGTTCGGAAAGAAACTTTCTCAGATGCAGGCTCTGCAGTTCGTAGTTGCGGACCTCGCCACGAGAATCGAAGCTTCCAAACTCCTCGTATATAAGGCAGCGTTCTGCGAAGATCAGGGCGTTTCCTACACCGTCCCTGCGGCGATGGCAAAACTCTACGCCGCTGAAACCGCAAGCTACGTAACTAACAAGTGCGTACAGCTCCACGGCGGATACGGATACACCAAAGACTACCCGGTAGAGAGAATGATGAGAGACGCAAAGATCACGGAAATCTACGAAGGCACTTCCGAGGTCCAGAGGATCGTCATCTCCAACTCGCTTCTGCGTAAATAGGATAAGGAGGATTAGGTAATGTTCAATATTGTAGTATGCGCTAAACAGGTTCCGGATACCACAGAGATCAAAGTCAACCCGGAAACCGGTGCTCTGATCAGAGACGGCGTTCCAAGCATCCTCAATCCTGATGACGCTAACGCTCTTGAAGAAGCACTTAAAATCAAGGATGCAGATCCTGACAACGTACACGTAGCAGTCATCTCGATGGGGCCTCCTCAGGCGCAGGACATGCTCTTCGAATGCATCGCGATGGGCGCTGACGAAGCGATCCTCCTCTCCGACAGAGCAGTAGGCGGATCCGACACATGGGCTACGTCAAACGCCATCACCGCTACGATCAAGAAGTACGGCAAATACGATCTGATCATCGGCGGAAGACAGGCCATCGATGGAGATACCGCTCAGGTAGGACCTCAGATCGCCGAAAAACTTCACCTCCCTCAGGTGACGTACGTTCAGAAGTGCGAACTCAGCGCTGACAAGACGAAGGTCACTGTTGAGAGACAGCTCGAAGACGGATACGAAGTCATCGAGGCACCTATCCCTTGCATGCTCACATGCACGAAGGAACTGAACACCCCGAGATACATGAACATGAAAGGCATCTTCAATACCGAGAAGAACATCACGGTCTGGAGCGCTGCCGACATCGGAGTCGATCTCGGAACAGTAGGCCTGAAGGCTTCCCCTACGAACGTATTCCGTTCGTTCACGCCGAAGCCAAAGGGAAAGGGCACGATGCTCGAAGGCGACACCGAGAAGGAAGTCGCTGAGAAACTCGTCATCGCTCTGAAGAAGAAACACATCATCTAAGGAGGATAAAAATGGCAGAAGTTAATTTCTCTGAATATAAAAATGTATGGGTTTTCGCTGAACAGCGCGATGGCAAACTCATGAACGTTGCTCTCGAACTCATCGGCGAAGGCCACAGACTTTCGAGAGACCTCGGCTCCGACGCAAAGGTCGCGGCTCTTCTCGTCGGCGACAAGGTAGAGCAGCTTGCTCAGGAATGCTTTGAGTACGGCGCAGACATGGTCTACGTTGTAGAGCATCCTCTTCTTAAGGAATACACGACCGACGCTTATACGAAGGTCATCACCCAGGCGATCCAGGAATACAAGCCTGAGATCATCCTCTACGGCGCTACGAACATCGGCCGTGACCTCGCTCCTCGTGTAGCGGGCCGCGCCAACGTCGGTCTCACCGCAGACTGCACGCACCTGGACATCAAAGTCGACAAATACATCGACTTCGCGAACAAGAACACGACGCTCGACACGTCGACGCTCGATCCTAACGATCCTGACACGAAACTGAAGATGACACGTCCTGCTTTCGGCGGAAACCTCATGGCTACCATCGTCAGCCCTACGTCCAGACCTCAGATGTCGACCGTAAGACCTGGCGTTATGCAGAAACTCGAGAGAAAACCGGGAGCGACCGGCGAGATCGTAAGGATGCCTGACGTCGATCTTAAGGAGTCCGACATCAGGATCAAGATCCTCGACATCGTTAAATCAACGAAGGAACAGGTTTCCCTGACAGATGCGAAGATCATCTGCTCCGGCGGACGTGGACTCGGCGAAGCAAAGGGATTCGAGCTCATCCAGAAGTTCGCTGACAAGGTCGGTGGAGTCGTGGGAGCTTCCCGTGCTGCAGTAGATTCCGGATGGATCGATCACAGCCATCAGGTAGGCCAGACAGGAACGACAGTCAAGCCTAACATCTACTTCGCATGCGGCATCTCCGGCGCTATTCAGCACCTCGCTGGCATGCAGAACTCCAAGACGATCGTCGCGATCAACAAAGATCCTGACGCACCGATCTTCGAAGTAGCTGACTACGGCATCGTAGGCGACCTCTACAAAGTCATCCCTGAGATCATGGAAGTATGGGATCAGGCTGAAGATCTTGCTGACGCCGCAGGTGGGGCAGAAGCATAATAAGTTCATGCGAATGCATTAAAAAACACCCGTCTCCGGATCATCGGAGGCGGGTGTTTTATGATTCAGTCAGCCTGCCGAAAGCAGGCGCGGTGCGGTTTCGTTCATGCTAAAGTTTCACCGGCTCTCCGTGAAACTGTCTATGACAGCCTTGACGCGCGCGACCGGAAGACCGATGACTGTGTCGCGGTCACCGTCTATATGATCTGTGTATCGTGAAAACCACCCTTGAATAGCATATGCGCCGGCTTTGTCGTATGCTTCCGGCGTTTCGAGGTATTCGGCCAGATCATCTGCTCCGTACTGCTTGAAAAAGACTTCTGTAATGTCGCAGAAAGTCTCTGTCCGCATCTGGATCAGACTCGTCACAGTCACCCCGGTCATGACCAGATGGCTCGTCCCTGAGAGTGAGAGCAGCATCTTCAGAGCATCTTGTTTATCAGTCGGTTTACCGAGAATGCTATCTTTGTAAACCACGGTATCCGCTGCGACGATCAGCGGGATATCAGGCTTTCTAAGATCGTGAGGGTCAGGATCCGGCCGGTCTGTGCTTTGCTCGCCCGTGAGAGATGTGGCGTTCGTAAGTTTTTCTTTGACGGCCAGCGCTTTCCTGAGTGAAAGCAGCATCACCGCGTCGCGCGGAGCGATCCCGTCCGGAAGATCCTCGTTCACGTCCGGGGAGATCACGATAGGTTCGAAACCGCCTTTTTTCATCAGTTCTATGCGCCTCGGAGAAGAGGACGCCAGGATGATCGTCTTTGACATAGTCCGCTGTTTTTCCTTCCGTTTTAAAGCATTATAAACAATATATCACATTGCGGCGCATGCCGCCTCGAACTTTTTTCGTTTACAAAAACATGCCCTGATGATAATATGATTAAGTTATGGAGGTATGCGCATGAGCAGAATCGGAAAGCATGAGCGCGAAGCCGGGGCAAAGAAAAAAATCAACCTGAAAAAGTGGCAGAAGATCCTGATCATCGTCCTGGTCGTGGCACTCGGAGCGGGTGCAGGAGCATACGCGTATATAAATAGTAAACTGAATAAAATCAAAAAGACTACAATTAAAATAGAAAAAAACGAAGAGGAAGAACTGAAAGTCGTGGAAGCGCACGGATATTCCAACATCCTTCTCCTCGGGACCGATACGAGGGACATGAACGATTCCGAGGGGTCGCGTACTGACTGCATAATAATCGTAAGCATCAACGAAGACACGGGGAGCGTCTATCTCACGTCGATATATCGCGACACTCTGGCGAAACTGGGGGAAACATCATCATACAGCAAAATCAACAGCGCATTCACCTACGGCGGCGCCAAGATGGCCATCCAGACGGTCAATCAGACTCTCGATCTCGACGTCACTAAGTATTTTTTGTTCAACTTCAAGGCAGTCGTCGACATGATCGACGAGGTTGGCGGCATAGAACTGAACATCGAGGACTACGAGATAGATGAAATGAACGTCTGCATCAGGGGCACTGCTTCAGCGATAGGGGAAGGCGACTTTACCTACATTACGTCCACCGGGCTCCAGAAGGTCGACGGCATACAGGCTGTCGCATACGGCAGGATGAGGTACGGCGTAGGGGATGACTTCAAGCGCACCGAGAGGATGAGGATCGTCGTCACCAAACTGCTTGAAAAAGTAAAAACCATGAAGTACTCGAAGATCAGTGCTTTGATGGACAAGGTATTTCCTGAACTTGAAACGAATCTGAAAAATACCGAGATCCTGGGATATGTCAGCAGATTATCCAGATATCATGTGACCGGAACAGATGGATTCCCATATAACGTATCGACCGGATATCTTGGAGAGGCGTCATTCGTGTTCCCGAACGATCTGTACGGGGACGTCATTGAATTTCACAATCGCGTTTTCTCCGATCCTGACTACGTCCCCACGGACCAGTTGTTGGAGATATCCTATCATATAGACTATCTCATCTCGACTGCGTCTGATTCGTCTCCGGGAGATCAGGAAAGTGAAAATCCGGAAGAGGCTCCTGTGATCGAAGAGCCTGCGACGGAGGATCCGACGACCCCTGACACCCCTTCAGACCCTTCGACTCCTACGGAGCCTGAAGATCCGGGAACGGGCGGGGACGGCGGCGGGACCACGCCTGTCGATCCTTCGGATCCGGGCACCGGTTCGGGCGATGGCGGCGGAGGAACAAATCCTTCTGATCCGGGCACCGGAGGCGGTACAGGTTCCGGTTCCGAATCGGGAAGCGGCAGTTCCGGAACGGGATCTGACTCCGGCAGCGGTGGTTCGGGCACGGGATCGGAAGGCACCGGCGCGTAGCGGTGTGCCTCAGGCAGATGTTTTGTTAAGGAGAAAAGTGTGGAAATCGAACTGAAATACAGCCTTAAGAGCGCATCGCAGATAGATGAGATACTCGGCGATGAGCAGATAAAGGCAATAACCGACGAGGGATCGCTCGAGGTTTTTCCTATATCATCGGAATATTTTGATACGGAAGATCTTCGCCTCACTCACGAAAGAGTGGCTTTTCGCGTCAGAAAAGAAGGCAGGAGATATATCGCCACCGTGAAGTGGAACGGCCACAGCGAAAGCGGGATGCACGAACGCGAGGAGAACAACGTCCCCGTATCCGAAAAAGAGATGTCGGATCCTACGGTCGAGATCTTCCGCCAGAGCTCGATGTACGAGCGGCTGAAGCAGCTGATAGGCGGCAGGAAACTCTCCGTACTGATGACTACCGACTTCGAGCGCAGGCAGGTCAGACTCGACAGCGGAAACGTGATTTGCGAAATGTCGTTCGATACGGGATCAGTATGCTGCGGAGGCAGGACCGCACCTATCTGTGAGATGGAGATCGAACTATATTCGGGCAGCCGCGAGGAAATGGAAAAGATCGGGGACTACGTATCCGAAAAGTACGGTCTGGAACCCGAGAATAAGAGCAAATTCGGACGCGGCCTGGAACTGAAAAAATAGTGACGGGCAGAGCCTGCAATACGGTGTGAGAAACCGCGCGTATGCGCGGTTTTTGCGCGTTCCGGCAGATTTTTACTGCCTCGTTTCCCTTTACAATGAACGACTATGATGGTATAATATCTACTCGACCGCGCGCGAAATGTAAAGCGCCGTAAGTCACGAAAAAAGCCGCGCATAAGAGACGCGGATCTAAGAACATAATCAAAACGCATTTTGAGAGGAGTACCCTGAAATGAAGGCAACGCTTATTTCCAAAGACAACAACAAGGCTAAGTTTACGATCTATTTCGACGCTGATGAATTCGACGGCGCGGTAGTCGAGGCATATCAGAAAAACAAAGACAAATACAACATCAACGGATTCCGACCGGGCAAAGCGCCTAGAAGCATCATCGAAAAGCATTACGGCGAAGGCGTTTTCTTTGAGGACGCCATCGATGAACTTCTTCGCACCGGATACGCAAAAGCGCTCGACGAACTCGACCTGGAGCCTATCGACTCGCCTGACGCCGATTTCAAGGACATCGGACACGGCAAACCTCTGGAGATAACGATCGACGTTCCTATCTATCCGGTCGTCGACGTTGACAACTATAAGGGCATCAAAGTTGAGCGCGTCGAAGAAAAGATCACCGACAAGGATGTGGACCGCGAACTTGAGAACATGCAGAAGAGGAATTCCCGCATGGTCGCTGTCGAGAGAGAAGCAAAGGACGGTGACACGGTAACGCTCGATTACAAGGGATTCGTCGGAGACGATCAGTTCGAGGGCGGCACAGCCGAAAACCAGCAGCTTAAGATCGGTTCCGGAACGTTCATCCCGGGATTCGAGGACCAGCTTAAAGGCGCCAAAGCGGGCGAAGAGGTCGACGTCAACGTGACGTTCCCTGAGGACTACGGCGAACCGAGCCTCGCCGGCAAAGACGCCGTTTTCCACTGCACGGTACACGAGGTCCGCGAGGAGCAGCTTCCTGAACTCAACGATGATTTTGCCAAAGACACGAGCGAGTACGACACGCTCGAGGAACTGAAGAAGGCAACGCTCGACAGACTTCAGGAGACTGCCGACATCAGGTCTGAAAACGCCGCGAAGGACGCTTTGATCGAAAAGGTATTCGAGGCTAACAAAACAGACGCTCCGCTTTCGATGGTCGACGACGAGCTGAACAGCATGGCGAGGGAAATAGATCAGAACCTCCGCACGCAGGGCCTCAACTTTGACCTTTACCTCAAATATACCGGGAAGACGATGGACGACTTCAAGGACGAGATGAGGGCCGAGGCGGCAAAGAGGGTCGCTACCAGGATCGTTCTGAGATCGATCGGCGAGAAGGAGAACATCAAGGCTACTGACGAGGATCTCGACGCCGAAGTGCAGAAACTCGCAGACGCGTATAAGACGACGTCCGACGAGGTCAGGAGCATGCTCGGAGAAGACGGCCTTAAATATTTCACTAAGGACATCACGATGACGAAGGTCATGGATTTCCTCTATGACAACGCCGAGGTCGTGCAGATCACCGAGGAAGAGGCAAAGGCGAGAGCCGAGAAGGAAATGGCCGAAAAAGAAGAAAAAGAAAAAGAAGCCAAAGGGGGTGCGGACAAAAACC
>DKRJ01000028.1 GCA_002472145.1 Clostridiales bacterium UBA7285
AACTTCAATTTACAATCAACCTTTTTTTTTCTTTCTTCTTTATTCCTTCTTTTTATCTCAGATGACTACTTGGAATCAATCATAATTTATTTTCATTATAATCATGACCGATTCTTTTTCTGATGTCATAATATTCTATTTTTTTAATAAAAGCAACAATATTATAGAAGAAAATCAATATATTGAATTTTTTGTGAAATTATTTCATTAAATCTGCATATTAGACTGATAAATTTGCATGATCTGTAAACTTAACACTATTTTTAGTTGTCGCGATGAGTGTTTCGCTGTAAAATTTAAGAATAAAGCAAATATTCAATCAGGATGGTATCATTGTGGATTTTGAATTAGGAAGTCGCATTAGATCTCTGAGGAAATCTCTCAACATGAGTATTGCAGAGCTATCTGAAAAAAGCGGAGTAAGCACAGGTATGATCAGTCAGATAGAAAGAGATAAGGTCATGCCGTCGATAATGAACCTTTATTATATAGCGCGTGCGCTTGGTACGGATATCAATTATTTTTTCAATGATGATGATGAGCCGGACATGAAACTCATCAGGCGCGGCGACCATAAAATCATTTCGGGAGGTAACCTCGCAAAATTCGAACTTCTGATACCGGGGCATGTCGAACACAGTATTGATGTCGTTAAAATCACGATAAAAGGCGGGGAATCGAGTAACTACGAATGCATTACTCATGAAGGCGAGGAGTGCGGTTACGTTTTATCTGGAATTCTTACAGTTCGAGTGAAAGACAAGGATTATACGCTTTACCCGGGTGACAGTATTTTTTTCAAAAGCACACTCCCACATAATTATTACAATCTGACGGATGAAGACTGCGTTTCCATCTGGGCCATGACACCGAATTTCTTTTGACGATTCTCCGGCCTCAGTTATAATAGAAATAATCTGAAAAAGGTACTTTATCAGTCTTTATATCTTTATCTGCTTCGCCGGGAGAACAAAGGGTCAATGAAATTGTTCAAAGAACGCACTCAGGAAGACATTCTGATGACCGAAGGGAATCCGTATAAGAAGATCCTCTTTTTTATGATACCTGTCTTTCTGGGCGGGCTCTTCCAGCAGCTCTACAACACGGTCGACGCTTTGATCGTAGGCAATTTCGTGGGGCCGGAGGCTCTCGGCGCCGTGTCGTCGACCGGGCCGCTCGTCTACATCGTCATCGGATTTTTCAACGGGTTCGCTATCGGGGCGGGGATCGTCATCGCAAGGCACATCGGCGCGCGCGACGATGTCCGGACTTCGGAGGCGGTCCACACGGACGTCGCGATGGGCCTGATCTTCAGCGTCTGCATGTCTGTCGGCGGCGCTTTTGCCGCCGGGCCGCTGCTTAAACTCATGCAGGTCCCGGACGACTCCTACGCTTACGCGAACACGTACCTTACGATCTACTACGCAGGCAGTTTCGCGGTCATCCTGTATAACATCTTCATGGGTATCCTTCAGGCGGCGGGCGACAGCCGCAGGCCTCTGTATTACCTGATGCTGAGTTCCCTGACGAACGTCGTGCTGGATCTGCTTTTTATCGGCGTGTTTAAGTACGGCGTAGGCGGCGCTGCTGCTGCGACGGTGATATCGCAGTCGATCAGCGCTTGCCTCGCGTTCCGCAGGCTTTGCCGCTACGACGGCAGCATCCGCGTGGACGTCAGAAAGATAAGGATCAAAAAAGAAGAGGCGAAAAGGATAATCTACTACGGCTTCCCGACCGCGATGCAGGTCTGCGTGATCGACTTTTCCAACACGCTGATCCAGTCGTATATCAACTCTTTCGGCAGCCTGGCCATGGCGGGCATCGGCGCTTACTCGAAACTCGAAGGCTTCTCGTTCCTGCCGATCAACGCTTTCTCTATGGCACTTTCAACGTTCACGTCCCAAAACCTCGGCGCCGGCAAATACGACCGGATGCGCAAAGGCCTCGTTTTCTGCCTCGTGACGGGTGTTGCAGTGACCGAGATCACCGCGGGATTTCTGTATTTCTTCGCACCGCAGCTGCTGGGTCTGTTCACGGACGATCCGCAGGCTATCACGTACGGTCTCTACAGGGCGCACATCTGCGCGTGGTTCACGTGTCTCATGGCGTTTTCTCACATCGCCAGCGCTGGCATGCGCGGCATCGGAAAACCGATGGTGCCGATGATCGTAATGCTCGTGTTCTGGTGCGCCGTCAGGGTCGCTGTTCTGTTCACGATCGGCCAGGTGGTGCGCGAGATCACGCTCGTCTGCTGGATCTATCCGATCACGTGGAGTTTAAGCACGGTGGCGTATCTGATATACGGAGGGTACTTGATAAAGCACGGTGCGCTGAGCGGGGCCAAGCGCTGAGGGGATGCCTGGCGCCGAGGGGATGCCTAGCCGCCGTTATTATTGTGCGAATATTCTGATTGCTTGGTGTTGCTCAAATAACATCACGGGAATATCAGAGGAACCCTATAGGGAATTTGCGAATTTGCCGTTTTTGCACATACTGCATGTCCCCGCACGCACACACTGATTGTTTCCGGATCCTGAAAGCAAAGAGCCCCCGTCAGGTGATGGCAGAGGCCCTTTTAACGCTATGCTTGTTTTGCTGCAGGCGGATCAGAGATCCTGCTTTCTGGCTTTGTTAACCCCCGCAGCGGCTGCCAGTGAAGCGGCGAGCAGTGCCACATAGAACAGGGCATATGACTCGTCACCGGTCGGAGGTGTTTTAGCCGGTTTTTCTTCCTCAGGTTTTTCCGCTATGGCGATCCTTCCGCTGCCGGCAGGGTTTGAGTACAGCGACGCAGGGATCACGCCGTTCAGATATTTATCTGACGTTACGTAAGTTACCAGCATATCACTGTCCACGAGAGTTTTGCCGTAGTCCTTAACGAGCTCGGCTCCCTTCCACATCGTCATTCCGTCGCCCGCGTTCAGGAGGACGTACTGGCTTCCGCCGACCGTGTAGGTGGCCTTAGGATCGATAGCGACGCCGTTGACTTTTACGTCGTAGACTCTTCTCTCGGCGCCTTCTTTGATCCCGGTGAATTCGCCTTTTTCATTAGACTGTGCGGGGGAGGCGACGGTAGGATCGATCTTATACGTCATTCCCGCGCATTGAATGAAACCGCCGTTTTCGTCAGGATATTTACGGGTGCTGTATTCCAGGGCGTCCAGGATCTGCTGACCGGTCGCCTTTACGATGCACATCTTATTGCCCCAAGGGTTAAGCGCACGGATATCCATTTCGGTGACGTCGCCTTTTTTGATGTCTGCTCTGATGCCGCCGCCGTTGGCGATCGCGATGTCGCATCCCATGATCGCCTTATACGCGTCGGCGACGAAATTGCCGGCGTTGCACTCGCGCGTTCTTACCACGCGCTTCTCGGTTTCGGGATCGAGGATCGTGATGTCGACTTCCGACGAAGCGATCGTTTTCGTGTACGGAATGAGTTTTTCGTGATCGGCGTCGATTATCTTCTGAACTGCCGCCTGCTGATCCTTCGCGGCTTCGTCCGTTATTAAAGCTGCTGCGTCGGTGGTTTTGATCAGTTCGGCACTCTCTGAGAATGTACTGCTGTCAGTGTCAAATGTGATCTCCAGCTTTCCGATGTTCGCGAACTTCGTGCCGGTCTGCGTCACATATACGTCTTCGCCGTCTTTGTCTTTGAAAGTCTCGCCATTATAGCCCGGGCCCGGGACTTCTTCGTGAGAATGCCCGTCGATGTACGTATCGATGCCGGACGTGTTTTTGATTATGGACTCCGTGTTATAGTCGGTATCGGTTCCGGCAATACCTGTGTGCCCGATCGCCACGATGTACTCGGCGCCGTCGCCCTTTGCTTTGTCGATGGCTCCCTGGATGGTCGAATAGAACTCATTTTCCTTAAAGGAATAGATGTAGTTTCCGCTCTCATCCTGGAAATACTTAGGAGTGGACTTCGTGTAGGTTTCAGGGGTCGTGATGCCGATGAAGCCGATCTTATGACCGCCGTATTCCGCTACGACGTAAGGAGTCAGCACGGGGGCATTTGTTTTGAGGTCATAGAAGTTGCAGGAAAGATAGGTGTAGGCTGCTTTATCTTTCAGTTTGAGGAACTGTTCCATCTCATAATCGAACTCGTGGTTCCCCGGGACTGCCAGATCGTACGGAACGGCGTTCATGAGATCAACCGACGCCTCGCCCTTAGTGATCGAGTCTATGAGTTCTCCCTGGACGGCATCGCCAGCATCGACGGCGATGACTTCTTTTCCATCGGACTTAAGTTGCTCTTTGTACCCCGCCAGAGTCGAGTACCCTTCGATCGCTCCGTGCACGTCATTCGTGTACAGGATCGTCAGGACGGTCGATCCTTCCGCAGACACGGGGATCCACACAAAGAGACCTGCGGCAAAGACCAAAGCCAGCAGCAGTGCCGAGATCCTTTTAAGATGGCGCATGATAAAACCTCCTTTGAAAAATCAATATCAGACTGGTCAATATTAATTTAATAATACTCTTTTTCAAAGGAATGCGCCACGTATTATTCACTTATTTTCAAAAATTCAAAAAATTATTTACAAAAATAGGGATCGCGGCAAAAGGGATCGCGGCAACAGGGATCGCGGCAATAGGGATCGCGGCAATAGGGATCGCGACCGCAACGGATTCGCCAAAACTCGATTTCCCCGGAATTATTAGTTCACCAGTTTACGATGCTGAAGATGATGAACCCGGCGAGAAAGCCCGCGGCAAATGTAAAAAGCATATTGCGGATCAGGCGCGGCCACGGCTTCTTCTTCTTTTCGAGGTCCTCGAGCTTCTTGCGGTCGAGGGCGTTCATGGAGCGGACTTTGCCGACGTCGTAACGCTTCGATTCGACCTCGCGGCGCATATACTCGTTTGCCTCCCGCTGCAGGCGGATCTTTTCAAGGAGTGACGCTATATCGTCGTCATCGCCGGCCTGCGGGGCACAAAGCGCGTCCAGGCGTTTTTCGTTTTCCAGCCTTTCGCGTTCGAGTCTTTCGACCTCATCGAGATCGAGCTCGACCCCGGAGTTTTCTTCGTTCTGCTGCATCCCGCTCTGCTTCAAGGCGCGGCCGTCTTTGCCGTCTTCAGGTTTTTTGCTCATTCCAGACCTCCGCTCAGCAGGATGAACTCGACTAAGGCTTTGCCGACGACAAGCCCGAAGACAAAGATCGCGACAGCGATCAGCACTTTCATATTCCGCCAGTCCCGGCTGTCACGGTACTTAAACATCAGGTCGCGTCCGGCGCGCCTGCTCTGGTCGTACTGCTCCGACAGAGAATCGTACTCCCTCGTCAGAGAATCATAATCTTTTCTCAAAGTCTCGAGTTCGCGCTCGAGGGTGTCTTTCCGTTCGGACATTTTCCCGGCTCCCCGGCCCGCACGGCCGTGTTTTGTCAGAAACAGATCATGAAAACGATTTAAGTGGATTATACCATATATGATATAATCGAATACAGCAAAGCCTCGATATTCTTAGGCAGGCGCTTTGTTTTCGCGAAAGGGGAAGATCATGAGCAACCTGATAATCATCGATTCCGCGGAGGGATTCGCGCGCGGCTCGGCCGTAAATCTCGAACCGAACAAAAAAGGCGGCGGTCTGGCTCTCGCCGAAGGGCAGACAGAGGGCAGGTACATCTCCGAGGCCTTTGAAACCGGGGAATGGAACGATATAGTCGCTTCGTGGAACGCCGATACCCCGCGCGGGACGTCGATCGAGGTCAGCGGCCGTGCGTACGTAACTGAGGCGGCGGGCTTCGGCGCGGAAGGTGCAGGCGGCAGTGCGGACAGCGTCGGGGAAGGCGCTGCGGGCGGCAATGCGGACAGCGCCGCAGACAGAGATGCGGGCGGCGCCGCGGAAGTCGCTGCGGAAAGCGGCGCAGGCGGCTGGACGGACTGGATCACGTGGGGCTCGTGGAGCCCGTACATACGCAGGAACTGCCCGGAATGCGAGGATGAGCGGCTCCTGGCTTTCGCCAACTCATACGGCGGAGCCGGCGACAGCTCGATGAATATCACGGACGGCAGGACCGCGGTGAAATTCCAGTTCCGCGCCGTTCTTACGGCGGACGAAAGCGCGGAAGCGATGCCGGTGCTCAGGATGCTGGCGGCTTCATATAAGAATACGAACGACGAAAAGTGGCGCGAAAAGTGCGGCGCGGAAGGTGCGGACGGCCCTGACGGCGCGGACGGCTTCTGCGCGCCCGACAAAGACCTGCCGGAACGTGTTTTGCTCGACACACCCGCTATCTCGCAGGTGCGGAGGGATCCTTCCTATGCTGACTCGATCTGCTCCGCCACGTGCGCAGCGATGATGCTCTGCGGCAAAGGCGAGGACGTCACGCCGGACGAGGTAACGCTCGCGAACTACGACTACGGATTCGGCGGCAACGGCAACTGGAGTTTCACGGCCGCGGCGATCGGCTCGTACGGATACGAGAGTTATGTCTCATACGCGAGTTTCCGCGACGTCAGGCTGGAACTCGCAGCGGGGAATCCCGTCGCGTTTTCTGTCAAATATTCGCGCGATAAGGACGGCAGATACGCTTACATGGAGAACGTTCCGATCCGCAGCACCGGCGGGCATCTCGTTTTGATCGTCGGATATTATTACGACCAGGAAGCCGGCGAGTACGTGTATTTCGCAAACGACCCCGCCGCGGAGACGGATCGCGAGGTCGGGCACCGCGAGTACCGCGGGCATCAGCTTTCCGGAGCCTGGTACAGGCGCGCGGCGTATATCGCACACGAAAAAGTTGCGGACGGGAAATGGGCGAGAGTCCGCGTGCGGGCAAAGCTCGTTCCTGCCGGAAACATGGGTTCAGGTGCCGCCGGCGCAGCGTCAGGCGCCGGCGCAGCGTCAGGCACGGGCGCGGGATCCGGCGCGGCAGCGGACTTCAGGCTCGTCGCGGAAGACGGGCGCGAGATCAAACTCGCCGAGGACTTTACGACCGACCCGCGCGAAAACTTCGGCGGCCACGGCACGATCATCGTTACGATCCCGGGACGCGTCTCGGAGATCCCGGAAGGTGCGCGGCGCACTTCCGCTAATGACGTTCCTTACTACGGATGTGTTTCGATCGGCCCGGAAGGTACCCTCATGTTCAAGGGCGACGCTGCGGAAGCGCTGAGAAAAGGCCTTTCGCCCGAACTCACGATCATCACGAACGACGGATATACTTACTGCGTTAAAGCGGCCGCGGGATCTACGAAGAAGCCGGTGACGGAGAAGCCGGTGAATGAGAGGCCGGCTGCGGAAAAAGTCGCCGGCTGCGGCAAAACGTCGCCGGCTGCGGAAAAAGTCGCCGGCTGCGGCAAAAAGTGTCAAGGCATATATGTCCCGTTTGGCGATTTTCATAAAGCCATTTTGGGTGACCATCAGATTCTAATGATGTTACAGTGATATTCTCCCTGTAACAGCCGGTGTTTTCCTGCAAATACCAATGTTTTCCCTATTTTTCCTTATGAAACCGCCTTTCGGGGATAAAAATGGTGCCGGGAACAGAATCTGAATCTGATCTGATCTGATGTGATCTGAATCTGAATCTCCCTGCACCATATTTTTTATTGTGCTAAATTGCGCGAATATTTTGATTCTCTGATGTTCCTATAGGAACATCAGGTGAATATCATTGGAACCCTATAAGGAATTTGTGAAATTGCCGTTTTTGGCACATACCATATAACTCTGCCTGCCGCGGTGCCTCCGCGCCTCCGCGCCTCCGCGATCACATCACATGTTCCCGTTCCCGCAGAGTTCCACGATCGCGCGCGCGTATGCTTTGCACGTGAAGATCAGCTGATCGAGCGAGATGAACTCGTCCGCCGCGTGGATATAATTCTCGAGGCCCGGCATTTCAGGGCCGAACGCTACGCCGTTGTCTATGTGGTGGACGTACGTGCCGCCGCCGATGCAGAGCGGCTCGGCGTCTTTGCCGGTCATGTCCTTCCAGATCCCCAGAAGTGTCTGAACGAGCGGTGAATCCGCCGGAACAGAGTGCGCCTCGAACATCGGACCGCCGAAAGGCTCCAGGCCCGCTGCGCGGAGTTTATCGTTTATCACGGCCAGCGTGTTCTGGTCGTTGGCGGAAAGGCATGCGCGGCAGTCGTACATGCCGGACAGACCTTCGCTTTCGCTGTAATTCAGGATGTCGAGGGTCAGAGTCGTCTTGCCCGAGACCTCGTCGGAAAGGTCTATGCCGAGTGCGCGGCCATTGAAATCGCCGTGCGGGAACAGTATCGCTGCGCCTTGGAGCTGGCGGTGGAGCGGGCTGTCGGAGAGCGGAAGGTGCGAAAGAAGCGCGAGAAGCGCCGTCAGGGCGTTGACACCAGTTTCCGGCGTGGACGCGTGCGCGGTTTTCCCTTTTGCCGTGATCCTGAGCCGGGTGCCTTCGCGTTCAAAATTAAACTTGCAGCCTGCGATGCCTAGATCCCCCGCGATGCCGGAGGCTTCTTCAGGCGTGAGTCCTTCGACGACGGCTTCCGCGGTGTCCGGGACTACGTTGATCTTGATGCCGGCGTTGATGCTGATGACGCGCGGGATGGTGTCTGCGATCTTTGCGTCGGACTTAAAGGCGGCGTGAACGCCGCCTTTTTCGATGTTTATGACAGGATAATCCGCGTCAGGGGACACCGACATCGGCGCGCTCTTCTCTTTGGCGAAATAGTAGTCGAGGTCGGATGAGCCGCATTCCTCGTCACTTCCCATGATCAGACGGACGTTTTTAGAGAGCGGGACGCCGCACTCCTTAACGGCGCGCATAGCGTAGAGCGCGGCAAGCGCGGGGCCTTTGTCGTCCGTGGTGCCGCGGCCGTAGATCTTATCGCCCTCGACGAGCATCTTGAACGGGTCTGTCTTAGTCCAGCCGTTTCCAGCAGGTACGACGTCCAGATGCGCTAGTATGTCAAGACCGGGCTCGAGCGCGGGATCAAAATCGGCCGTAACGATGTAGCTGTCGTAGTTTTTGGCGGCAAAACCCGTCCTTTCGACGATCTTTACGGCAGCCGCGAGGCATTCGGCGGCTTCGCGTCCGAACGGGGCGCCGTCTTCGGGGTCTCTGCGCTCGCTGTCAAAACTGACGAGCGTGCCGATGTCCGCTATTAATTCATCTTTGTGTGCGTCGATGTACGCGTCGATCTTAGTATAGTCCATTTTTTCCTCTCGTTTTCTCTGGTGTGATTTGATCTGATCGGAAGCCGATCCTGCCCTGCTCTGGAGTGCGGTGGGTCAGCGTTTTGATGTATTTCCAGTATATCGCGCGGGACGGTCAAGTCAAGGCAGCGTGGGGCATGACCTTTTCGACTTATAAATTTGAATCCAATGTCAGCGTTCAAGTTCATATTACAATCAACCGCCCGCGAAAAATGCGTTGAGCGGAAGAAAACGGCCTGCAAAATGCAAAAAGCGGGCCGGCACGGGCGATAGCATGGTAGAATATGATCAGAGCAGATAAAGCACTAAGCGCAGACAGAACAGGAGGCGGAAGATGGCTCATTCGACAAAGACCGTACTGATCGTCATTATCATCGTCATCGCGGTCATCGTCGCGGCTTTGCTGATTCGTATGATCTATAAAAATTTAATCATCGGCCAGATAGAAGACGGCGGAGATATGAGGAATCCCGATTACTTGCAGATCGAAGACGAGATATCCGAGGCGATCGGGAACGCCGACGAGATCTCATACAGTTGGAGCGCGGGCGACGTGAACGAGAGCGTGGTCTTCACCGTGAGGAAGGAAAACGGCAAAGTCCTGTATTCGTGCGAACCGAATAACTTCGACGCCGAAGAGGTCACGGACCGGGAGATCGACGAGTCGTATTTTAACGAGGCAAAGGAACTCCTGAAGGAAAACCTCGTGTCCTTCACTTCCAGCACGTTCATAGAACGCCACATGTCTGACTCTTCGGAAGAACCGGAAGTCCTCGACGCCTCTTCATATTCCTTGAGTTTCACGAGCGGCGGTCAGCGTTACGTCTTCTCCGAGGAGGGATCTTCTGACGGCACGCCGGAGATCTTCCTGAAGATAGCCGAAGAGACCGGCGGACAGTAGGCAGCCGAAGAGACCGGCGGGGAACAGTAGGCCGCCGCGCACCGCAGCGCGCCGGCACGCTTAAACATCGCATCCGTTATTTTTATATATATCCACCAAAGCGAAAGGGGCGGAAAAATGATCTTAGTGACAACGGAAAACGTATCGGGCTATAAGGCGCAGACTCTGGGCATCGTCCAGGGCAACATGGTCCAGACAAAGAACTTCGGGCACGACCTCGGAGCAAGTTTAAAGACACTCGTCGGCGGCGAACTTAAGGCTTATACCGACATGATGAACGAGGCGCGCGACGAGGCGACTAAGCGCATGATCGATCAGGCTGCCGGCATGGGCGCCGACGCGATCGTATGCGTGCGCTACGCGTCCTCGGCGATCATGCAGGGCGCGGCGGAAGTCATCGCCTACGGCACCGCGGTAAAACTGGTACAGGAATAGCGCCGAATTACAGGAGCAGCGCCAAATCAGGGACCCGGCGGCAGAGCCGGCCCGTGAGCAGCGCTGGATCAAAGACGCGCGGACACGCGCAGACGTCAGGTCCGGAGGCACCTTCGCCGCCGGATCTCGATTATTTCAGGAGTTTTTACAGGAGGTCCATTAAATGAAAGTAACGGAAAGATTTCTCCACTACGTGAGTTTCGACACGCAGTCGGCGGACGACGTGGAAACAGTCCCGAGCACCGAAAAACAGCGCGCCCTGGCAGAGGATCTGGCTGCCGAGATGAAAAAGATCGGTATAGAGAACGTCACGATAGACGAGCATTCCTACGTCATGGGCGAGATACCGTCGAACCTCGGAACGGGTGGCGCTGCCTGCGCCGCTGGCTCGGCGAACGCCGCAGGCGCCGCGGGATCGGCGAACGCTGCCGGCGCCGCGGGATCGGGAACCGCCGCCGGCGCGCCGTCGCTGGGCTTTGTCTCCCACATGGACACGTCGCCTGATGCCTCGGGGGCGGACATTAAGCCACGGATCGTCCACTACGAAGGCGGCCCGATCGAACTCTCCGAGGGCATGACCCTCGACCCGGAGGAATATCCGGCGCTTTCAGGTTTCATCGGACAGGACGTGATCGTCACCGACGGAAAGACGCTCCTCGGCGCCGACGACAAAGCCGGCATCGCGGAAATAATGACCATGGCCGAACGCCTGATAAACGACGACACTATCAAGCACGGCCGCATCGCGATAGCCTTTACTCCAGACGAGGAAGTCGGGAACGGCACGGCTTGCTTTGACGTGAAAAAGTTCGGGGCGGACTTTGCCTACACTGTGGACGGCGGGACGCTCGGCGAGTTGGAATACGAGAATTTCAACGGCGCGTCGGCAAAGATCACCGTTCACGGCCGCGAGATACACCCGGGCGACGCAAAGGGCGTCATGAAGAACGCGCTGCAGATCGCCTGCGAATTCAACGCTTTGCTCCCGCGCCAGCAGAGGCCTGAGTACACCGAGGGCCACGAGGGCTTCTACCTGCTGCACCGCATGGAGGGCACGGTCAGCGAGGCGCACATCGAATACATCGTACGCGAACACGACCGCGAGAAGTTCGAGGCCATGAAGGACCTGATGAGAAAGGCCGTCGAATATATCAACCTCGAGTACGGCGACGTCCTGGATCTGGACCTGCGCGACAGCTACTACAACATGAAGGAGATGATCCTGCCGCATATGGAACTCATCGACCGGGCGAAGCAGGCGTTTTCGGACTGCGGCGTGAAGCCTGAAGTCGTCCCGATCAGAGGCGGCACCGACGGCGCGGCGCTGTCGTATAAAGGGGTGCCGTGCCCGAACCTCTCCACGGGAGGCCAGAACTTCCACAGCGTGCGCGAGTACATCTCAGTGCAGGCGATGGAAAAGATGACAGACGTCCTCGTGGAACTCGTGAAGCTGACGTACCGTCCATGAAGAAAACAGTCGGGGGATATAGATAGAGATGAAGATCGTCGTATCGATGCCGCTGACCGAGCGGCGCAGGAAGATGCTGGAAGAAGCCGCCCGGGGGGCGGAGTTCGCTTGGCTTGACCCGGACGACCCGGCTCGCGAGAACGGCGGCGCCTTAAGTGCTGCCACGGACGCGGAAATCTTGTTCGGATCATTTTCGGAAAAAGAACTGCGTGCGGCAAAGCAGGCCCGCTGGATCCAGGCCCAAAGCGCCGGTGTCGACGCTTTGCTGAAACCGGGGCTCGTGCAGGACGGCGTGGTGATAACGTCTGCCGTCGGGGCCTACGGGCCGGCCGTCAGCGAGCACATGCTGGCTCTTACGCTGTCCCTGCTAAAGAAACTGCCGGCCTTAAGGGACAGTCAGTTAAAGTCAGAGTGGACAGACGTGGAAAGCGTCGGGACGCTCTTTGGCGCAAACGTGCTGGTACTGGGATTCGGGAACATCGGTACAGCGTACGCGAGGCACTGCGCGGAACTGGGCGCGCACGTCACGGGACTGAGACGGCACGTGGACGGGACGACCGCCGGAGCAGAAGCCGCTGCGGGGACCGGGAGCGCCTCAGGCGCATGCGCGGGTACGGGAGATGAGGCTTCAAACGCCGGATCCATCGAAGTCCGTCCGATCTCCGAACTGGACGAATTGCTGAAAAGCGCGGACGTGGTGGCCATGTGCCTGCCGGGAACGTCCGAAACGTATCATATCATGGACAAGAGACGCCTCTCGCTGATGAGACCGGGGGCGTATCTGGTGAACTGCGGACGCGGCACAGCCGTGGATCCGGGCGCTCTGGCGGAGGCGTTGAAAGCCGGCACTATCGCCGGCGCTGCGCTGGACGTGACGGAACCGGAGCCGCTGCCGCCCGAAAGCCCTCTCTGGAGAGAGCCGCGGTGTCTGATCACACCGCACACGGCAGGCGGTCTCAGGATAGAGGAGACCTGCGACAGGATCTTCCGGATCGCCGCCGGGAACCTGAAGAGATACCTGAACGGTGAGCCGCTGCGAAACACGGTAAAACGGTAAGAGAAAACCCCGCGCCGTATCGACGCGGGGCAGTGACGCGGGGCAGCGACGCGGGGCAGCGACACAGGATTGCTATCTATTTTAGAAAAAAGAACATATGTCCAAAAATCTGAAATAGACTTGACTCAGGAGATGCGCGAATGTTATTTTAGAAAAAAGGACATATGTCCAAAAATCTAAAATAAGGCGGACCTTGATCATGAAAATAGAAAGAGACAGATACGTTGAAAAACTGACCTCACGGATCGATAACGGCGCGATAAAAGTCATAACCGGCGTTCGAAGAGCCGGCAAATCGTTTTTGCTGTTCGAATTGTTTTACGAGAAACTGATAAAAAGGGGCGTCTCTCCGGATCACATAATCACGGTTTCTCTCGACGACGTTGAAAACGCAGAGTACAGAGATCCGCATCGGCTGTACGATCATCTCCGGGAAAGGATCAAAGGCGAAGGAAAGTATTTCATTTTCCTCGATGAAGTACAGCTGGCGATATCGCGCGAAGAATTAAAAAACAAAGATTCTGACGTAAGGCTGTACGGGGTTTTAAACGCGCTGCTGAAAAAGCGCAATGTGGACGTTTACGTGACAGGCAGCAACTCGAAACTGCTTTCGACAGACGTGCTGACCGAGTTCCGCGGGCGCGGGGACGAGATCTGCGTGCTTCCTCTTTCTTTTGCCGAGTTCATGTCGGGATACAATGGTTCGGTTGAGTCTGCCTGGACCGATTACCTGACCTACGGGGGAATGCCGCGCGTCCTGGCTTTGGCGGACGAAGAGCAGAAGGTGAATTACCTGGATTCTCTGGTTCGGGAGATCTACCTGAAAGACATCGACGAACGCTACGAGATAAGGAAACTGAACGGCATGGAGGAACTGATGAAAATAACGGCTTCTGCCGTCGGTTCCCTGACGAACCCGCAGAAGATAGCAGACACGTTTAAAAGCAGCGGGCGCGGCGCGATCACCTCTCAGACGATAAAGGAATATCTCGGCTATCTGTGCGATGCGTGCCTTATCAAAAAAGCTGAGCGCTACGACGTGAAGGGCAGGAAATACATCAGCACCCCGTCAAAATATTACTACTGCGATACCGGGCTGAGAAACGCGGTCCTGGAGTTCAGGCAGTTCGAAGAAACTCACCTCATGGAAAACGTGATCTATAACGAACTGCTGCGCAGAGGATTTTCCGTCGACGTCGGAGTGGTGAACGTGCACGCCGGAGCAAAAGAAAATGGCGGAAGCGTGAAAAAACAGTTGGAAATTGATTTCGTCGCCAATCTCGGGAGCCGCAGATACTACGTCCAGTCGGCTTACGCCGTTCCTGACGCCGAAAAATTAAAGCAGGAGGAGGAGTCTCTGGTCCGAGTCCCGGATTCGTTTAAAAAGATCATCGTCACGGGAACTAATACGCGAGTCTGGCACAGCGAGGACGGAGTCACGGTGATGAACATATTTGATTTCCTGCTGAACGAGAACAGTCTGGAGATGTAGAAAAAGACACGAAACCAAACCCCGCGCCGTATCGACGCGGGGTTTTATGGTGGCGTCCCGAGGGCGATTCGAACGCCCGACGCACGGTTTAGGAAACCGACGCTCTATCCCCTGAGCTACCGGGACAAGCTGCTTCAGCGCGATGCCCGGATGCGACGTCCGGACACGCTGCCTTTGTATAATAGCACCTGCGGCGTCGTTTTTCAACTTTTTATAGTAGAATTTTAGAGGTAGACCTGCGATCACGCTCTCGCACTGCCGGGATCGATCGCGAAAACCTGCGATGTGTCTTTCAGTATCCTGAGCAGGTCGCTGAGGACTCCGTATGCGGTCTGGTCGATCTCAGGCTCGAAGACGTGCTGTACTACGGTGACGGCGCCCATCAGATCGGTCGTGACCGTAACGCATGAGCCGATGCCGTCGACCGTCCCGTAGAGGCTGTCCTTCGGAACGAGTTCTGGCTTCACGGTGCCGACCGGCCTCCCGCCTTCCATGCGTCCGCGGCAGATGAGTTTGTATTTCATGCCGTCTGCGGCGGCGCGCTCGATGTCTTCCTTTGTTATTCCGCCGATCCCGGTCCTGTCGATGTCGTCAGGCGTGATGAAGACGTCCATCAAAACATTCATCAGCGACGTGAGTTTTGCCGCGGCATCGTATCCTTCCAGATCCATGGAAGGGTCGGCTTCGACAAAGCCACGCCTTTGCCCTTCGCGCACCGCGTCATCGAAAGGCACGCCCTTAGCGACCTCGGTCAGGATGTAGTTGGTCGTGGAGTTCAGGATGCCTGAAACTTCGGTGATCTTACAGCCCATCATGTTTTCGCGCACGAGGTTGTAGACAGGGATGCCGTCCATGACGGTGGCTTCGTGCAGGAACATCACGCCGCGCTCGCGGGCCAGGTCGCGCAGAGGCCTGTATGCCCATGCGATCGGGCCTTTGTTTGCCGTGATGACGTGGATGCCGTTTTCGAGGGCGGTACGGATATGCGTTATCGCGGGTTCTCCCGTGCGTATGTTCAGAGGCGTGAGCTCGGCTATGACGTCGCAGTATGAGCCGTTTATGACGTCCAGCGGCTTGATCGACGGATCAAAGTCCGAGTCGCGCAGTTTGTCGATGTCGATGCCTGCGACGCTGCCGCTGCCCGCGCCTTCGCAACTGCCCGCGCCTTTACCGCTGCCTGCGCCTTTGTCGATCCCGGTCCCGCCCGAGGCGACGCAGGAGCCCGTGCTCCTGGAGATAGCCGTGATCACTACCTCAGCGTCGAACGTGCCGCGTATGTAGTCTTCTCTGCGTTTCAGCATGCGGGCGAACGCGCGTCCGACGTTGCCATAGCCGATAAGTCCCATTCTGATCGTCTTCATGGAAATGTCTCCTGATGTCTCATATATTATAGTGGTTCCGCCGTCTTTGGCTCTTTGTAATAATTATAGTTTTTCCGGGCGGTGTTGGCAATGCAGACGCGACAGACGCGACAGTATTAAAGATCAGATGCATCTGAAAAAGCGGGCTGACATTGATATTAAAAAGGGCAGGGCTTTAAAGTCCTGCTCCTTAAAGCCCTGCTCCTTAAAGTCCTGCTCCGAAAATAGTACAGCCCGATCTCAGCCTTTTCGACGGATCCGCACCTGGAGCAGACGCGCTGCTTTTCGCCCTTTTCGGCGGCGGTCGGCTCTTTCGTCACCTGCCACTGGCCGAAATCGTGCCCAAGCGCAGGAATGTCCAGCGTCGTCAGATCGGCTGCCACTCTCGTCCCCTCGGCGTCGGCGTAGTCCTTATTGCACTCGGAACAGTGATAATATGCTTCGCGGCCTTTTTCCGTGCAGGAAGGCTCGACTTTGGCGACCGCCTGCAGCTTATGCCACTGAGCGTAGAGAGTGACCGTTTCTCCTGCTGCCGCGAGGTCCTTTACGAGTTCTTTGTCGCTGTAAGAGGTGCTGCGGGTTCCGCTCTGCGCGGTCGACCACCCGAAGAAATGATATCCGGCGCGCCTGAAGGTGCTTGCCGCCAGATTCTTTTCCTCGCCGACAGAGAACGTCTGATCCGCCATAGTTCCGGATCCGCCGCAAGAGTCGAACTTCACGGTGCAGGTCGTGACCGGTTTAGCCTGGACGCACCAGGTCCCGGCCATGGAATTATTCATCGCATAGGTCGTGAGTTCGTCGGCGGTGTATTTCATCTGCGCGTTTTCAGAGTCCAGACCCCACGTGTAATCGCTTTCCTTACCGGAAATGGTCTTGGACGAAACGGCGAACGTCAGGATCTTGCCATGAAATTTGTTCGACGTCGCGGGTACGCGGAACGTATCGTTGAACGCGATCTTCTGGATCCCGGACGAATCGAACATGCGGTAGGCGTCATCCAGACTGCTCAGATCCCAGTCCGCGATGAACGACATATCGTGAACTTTGATGTTGACGAACAACTGGACCGCGGACAAAAGGCTGCTGACGTTCCATTTCCTCAGCATAGAGAAATCCGTGACCGCGCTGTCGTTCATGAAGAGCGAGTGCATGTCCGTCACTTTCGACACGTCCCAATTCTCGAGAAAAGCGATGCTTTCGAGGCTGCCGCAGTGGTACAGCATGCTGTTCATATCCTTAAGGGAAGAGGTGTCCCAGTTCTCCATGCCGGAGATGCTCTTCAGCGCCATGTCGAGCCCGAACAGGTCGTGCATGGTAGTCACCGAGGAAACGTCCCATCCTTCGAGCCCTTCAACTGTCTTGAGCGAGGGGCACTCGTAAAACAGACCGACAATGCTCGATCCGCATTTTATCAGCCCTTCGGATTTGACCGCTGTTATCTTCGATTTGTATTCTCCCCAGGGACGAACCCTACGCTGGTGGTTTTTGCAGTCCCGGAGCCGCCGTGGATCGTCAGGACGCCATTTGTGTCGATATCCCAGGTGCAGTCGCCCCAGTTCCCGCTTGCCGGGAGTTCGCCCTCCGCGTAGACTTCGTTCGCTTCGCCCGGGGATCCGGGTGCAGCGGGCAGGAAATCCGCCGGCAGGAATGTCGTCGAACAAAACACTACCGCCGCGACGGCCATCGCTGCTATCGCGGATGCTAAACGTTTATGTTTCACGAATACCCCTTCTTTCTTTGATTTTTTAACGTTTTTGGAATTTTGATCTCAGGCTGATTATAGCATTGCGGCGGCGTGGGTTTCGTAAAATGCGGGTCAAGACTTTGCAAGGATCTCTGCAGTGCGTTTCCCGCGCGTTTCATGCGCGTCTCCCTCCTCGTTTTCTTCCGCATTTCCCTGCGCATTTCCCGCGCGTCCGGTGTTCTAATTTTCGAGTGAAATGTGTATAATGTAAATATAAAAAACAGAAAGGCGTTTATGCGCCTTTTTAGCCGCGCTTCGAGCGCGGAGAGGAGGCTCATCTCATGCAGATTCTTGATCGCGTGCCGAACTGCAACGGCTGCTCGGCATGCGTAGTCGGGTGCAAACTGCGCACCATTAAAATGAAGGAAAACGAGAACGGATATAAGTATCCGGAGATCGAAGAGGGCGGATGCGATAAATGCAACAACTGCGTCCTGTACTGCCCATTGTATTTCAACACCCCGGAACTGCCGCACTTTGAACGGTACTACGAGTACGACGACAAATACTACAAGCGCGACATGCCTAAGGTCTACCGCGAGACGATGCGCCTCGCCAAAGCCGGGAAGCACGTCGAATTCATCGGCACGCTGTGCCAGATCGCGGGGCTGAAATCCCTCCTCGGGGACAAACTGGTGCCGAACATCATTCTGCTGCCGCTCGCCTGCTCGCCTGACGAACCGGGCCGCCCGGAGTGTAAGTCCTGCCCGTTCTGGGGATTTGCGGACAGAGCATAGCGCAGAAGCGCCCGCGCGGATCCGTACACCTGGCGCGCTGCAAAAGCGCGAGGCATTGATATTTAGAGAATGCTTGAGAATTTTGTCGTATCGATAAACGCGGTCCTTCCGATGTTCATCCTGATAGCCGTCGGAATGATCGTGCGCAGGGCGGGCCTCATCTCGCAGGAGGAGAACCGGCACCTGAACAACATGGTGTTTAAGGTCTTCTTCTCGGTCATGATGTTCGATAACATCTACCGCAGCGAGCTCACGGGAGCCGTGAGCGGTAGATTCATGGGATTCACGCTCGCGTCGATCGCCGTGGTTTACGTCTGCGCGCTGGCCGTCGCGCTTAAGGCCACTAAGAGCCCTAAGACCCGCGGCGCCATGATCCAGGCGATATACCGCAGCAATTTCGTCATCATGGGCCTGCCTATAGCTTTGAACATATACGGCGGCGAAAACCTCGCCACTACGGCAGTCATGGTCGCGGTCGTCGTCCCGATATTCAACGTTCTGGCGGTCGTTACGCTCGAAGTTTTCAGGGGCGGCAGGCCTAAGCCGCTCGAGGTCGCCAGGCAGATAATCAAAAACCCGCTCATCATCGGAGCGGTCTGCGGCCTGATCTGTGCGGCTTTTAAGATCGATTTCCCGCAGGTCATCGACGATCTGTTCGATGATATGGCCGGAGTCGCGACGCCGCTCGCTCTCGTGATCCTCGGGATCTCGTTCGAGTTCTCGCAGATCATGGAGTGCGGACGCAATCTGTGGATCGCCGTTATCGGGAGGCTCGTCGTCGTGCCGGGACTTGTTTTGACGGCCGCTGCTCTCATCGGGATCAGGGATATAGAGTTCGTGACGCTGATAGGGGTCTTTGCCGCTCCTTCAGCGATCTCGTCATACACCATGGCGCAGTCGATGGACAGCGATGCCACGCTCGCCGGTAACGCGGTCATCATGTCGTCTATGCTGGCATGCGGGACGATGCTCCTGTGGATATTCCTGTTTAAATCGCTGGGAATGTTTTGACGCAGCGCGCGGCCCGCGAAGCTGCGAAGCCCGGGCACCGGAACAACTGCTAAGCCCGGACGCCGGAACAGCCGCGAAGCCCGGACGCCGGAACGGCCGCTAAGCCGCGAAACCCGGATGCCGGAACAGCCGCAAAGCCCGGACGCCGGAACGGATCCGGCGGAAGAAAATTCAAACTCACAGAAATAGAAATATAAGGGAGGAAACAAAATGGCAGAATGCAATCACGACTGCGGTTCGTGCGGCGCTGAATGTGCGGAGAGAGAAGGCGGCATCACCAGGGCGCCGATGAACTCTCTCAGCAATATCAAAAAAGTCATCGCCGTCGTCAGCGGCAAGGGCGGTGTCGGTAAATCGTCTGTCACGTCGATGATGGCCCGCGCGGCCTCAAAGAGCGGGCTGAACACGGCTGTGCTCGATGCGGACATCACAGGCCCGTCCATCCCGAGAGCGTTCGGACTCCACGAGATGGCCAGAGGCAACGACACCATGCTCTTTCCGGCCGTCACCGAAAACGGGATCGAGGTCATGTCGATAAACCTGCTCCTTGAAAAGGAGAGCGATCCGGTCGTCTGGCGCGGGCCGATCCTGGGAGGCGTCATCACCCAGTTCTGGTCTGACGTCGCGTGGGGAGACATCGACGTCATGTTCGTCGACATGCCGCCGGGAACGGGAGACGTAGCGCTCACCGTATATCAGCAGCTGCCGGTCGACGGTATCGTGATCGTCACTTCGCCTCAGCAGCTCGTCGGTATGATAGTCGAAAAGGCCGTGAAGATGGCGGAGATGATGAAGATCCCTGTGCTGGGCATCGTCGAGAACATGTCGTTCTACCGCTGCCCGGACTGCGGCTCGGAGCATAAGATATTCGGGGACAGCCACATCGACGAGATCGCCGCCCGATACGGTGTGAAAAACGTGGCTAAGCTGCCAATAGACCCGGCGCTCGCGACAGCGTGCGACGAGGGCGGTATGGAAGCGTACGAGAGCCCTGAGATCGAAGCGTTCGCAAAAGAAGTTATCGCGGCGGTAATAAAGTGATCGCGGACCGCGGATGCCGGGGATGCCCGCGGCGGCAGGTGCCCGCGGAGGCGGGTTTTCGCGGCGGCCGATAAATAATCGCGGCCGAACGTCAATACCGTCGTTATTTCTCCCGCGGAGTGGTAAAATAAAGATATCAAACGAGATTTTTGTGCCGGCCAGCCGGCCCTGAAATAATCAATCATTTATCAACCGTAAGCACACTTCTAATTTACGACAGGAGGCGCACGCCATGGTAATCACCGAAGAATTGATGCACCAGATCAACACCTACATTGAAAGCCATAAAGACGAGGCGATGGCATTCTATAAAGCACTCGTCGAGATGGAGGGCAGGCACGGCGAGATCGAGAATCTCCGCAGAGAGGCCGAGTTCCTGAACAAAACGTTTACCGAGGCGGGGCTCGAGAGCGAGATCATCGAAGCCGGAGGAGCCAGCGCGCCGGTCATAGTCGCCGAGACGAATAAAGACGGCTCATCCCGTCCGATCGTATTTTTAGCGCATTACGACACGATATACTCCAGCGGCAGCTGGAACGGCGAACTCTTCCGCGTCGAAGGCGATAAAGTCTACGGCCCGGGCGTCACCGAATGCAAGGGCGGCATCGTCATGGCGCTCTACGTCATCAAAGCCCTCGTATCGCTGGGATTCAAAGAATCGCCTCTGAGGATCGTTTTGGCGGGCGATGAGGAAGCGTGCCACGAAGGCAGCGACACGGTCAACATCATCCGCGAGCACACGTCAAACATCCTCGTCTGCTTCTGCATGGACGAGCGCAACAAAAACGGCGAGATCTGCATCGGCAGAATGGGGAGCTACGAATACAGGCTCACATCGTACGGCGTGTCCGCGCACTCAGGCAAAGACTTTGACGAAGGCGTGAACGCGGTAGCTGAACTGGCCAGCAAAGTCGTCGACATCCAGGCGCTCACCTCCAGAGGCGCCGACAGAGACTTCACCGTCAGCGTCAATAAGATCTACGGAGGAACCGCAGTCAACCAGATCCCGGCATTCGCCGAGGCGGCCGTCGACCTGCGCGTAAAGACCAAATCCGACGTAACGAAGGTCGAGACCAGGATGCGCAAGATCTGCGAAAAGCCGGCGGTACGCGGAGCAAAGACCGAACTCGAGCTCGTGAGCGCCATCGAACCTTTCGAGACGACAAAGCCTGTAGTAAAAGCATATAACTCGCTGAAGGCGGTCAGCGACACCATCCAGGGGAACATCTCGGGAACGATCTTCTCGGGCGGCTCCTCTGACGCGTCGTACGTCTCTCAGCAGGGCGAAGCGGTACTCAGCCAGTGCGGCGTCATGGGCGACTTTTCGCACAGCAGCCGCGAAGAAGCGGTCATCTCCTCGCTCTGGGAGGGCATCAGGCTGTTCGTGGCCGCGGCGTATAACTGGAGAAACTTCATTTAATGACATTAGTTCAGCTTCATTACGTCATCGAGATAGCGGAATCGGGCTCGATCAATAAAGCCGCTGAGAATCTCTTCATCTCACAGCCTTCTTTGTCGCGCGCGATCCGCTCGCTCGAGGATGAACTCGGATTCGAGATATTTAACAGAAACGGCAAGGGCGTCACTCTGACCGCGGGCGGAACGGAGTTCGTTTCATACGCCCGGGAGGTCTACGGCCGCTACGAGGACATGCTCGAAAAATTCGGAGACCTGAACGTCAAAAAGAAATTCGGCGTCTCCACGCAGCATTATTCCTTTGCCGTCCGGGCATTCGTGAACATGGTGAAGCACTACGACACCTCGGAATACGAGTTCGCGATACGCGAGACGATGACCGAGTCCGTGATGCAGGACGTAAGCGGCATGAGGAGCGAGATCGGGATCCTGTATCTTTCCGATTTTAACCGGAAGGCGATCCTGAAGCTCCTCGACCAGTACGAACTGGAATTCCACCATCTGATAGACTGCGAGTGGTACGTATACCTGTGTAAATCGCATCCGCTCGCGGGCGAAAAGTCGATCACCTTCGCACAGCTTGCCGATTACCCGTGCCTTTCGTTCGAGCAGGGCGACGGCAGTTCTTTTTATCTGTCGGAAGAAATACTTTCGACGAACGTCTATACGAGAGTGATCAAAGCGAACGACCGCGCGACGTTCCTGAACCTGATGGTCGGCCTCAACGGGTATACGCTTTGTTCGGGCATAGTGTGCAACGACCTGAACGGCGACAACTACCTGGCGATACCGTTCGAGCAGGACGAGGACAACCCGACCGGCGTCATGGACATCGGCTACGTCGTGCGAAAAAACACGAATCTCTCGAAAATGGGAGAGGAATACCTGTACGAACTCAGGACGTACCTGGACAGCGTGCAGGCGTAAAAAGGCGGACGCGCAGCCGGCCGCCGGGCCGCAAGCCATCATAAACGGCCGGCGCTTCAGCGGACCAGCGGCCGCCGGGCCGCAGGCCCTCGTAAACGGCCAGCGCATCAGCGGAGCAGCCGGCCGCCGGGCCGCAGGCCCTCGTAAACGGCCGGCGCATCAGCGGAGCAGCGGCCGCCGGCCGCCGGGCTTCAGATACAATCAAAGGATAAATGCGGGAAATTCAAGGACTTACAACGGCGGAAGTACAGGAGCGCCTTAAAAACGGGCAGAACAACGTCAGGGTGGACCCTTCGACGCGCACCGTGAAGCAGATAATAAAGGATAACGTCTTCACGTACTTCAACCTCATATTCGTCATACTCGCGGTCATGCTCGTGATCGCCGGCTCCGGCACGTCCCAGATCAGTTTCATGCTCATCGCGATCGCAAACACCTGCATCGGGATCTTCCAGGAGATCAGATCTAAAAAGACGCTCGACAGCATGCGATTCCTGCACATGAAAAAGTCCCGCGTCATCCGCTCCGGCCGCGAGACCGAGGTCCCGACCGAGCAGCTCGTCATAGACGACGTCGTGATATTGCGCTCCGGCAATCAGATCCCCGCGGACGCCGAGATCTTAGACGGCGAAGTTCAGGTCAACGAAGCGCTCCTGACGGGCGAATCCGACGAGATAACCAAACGCGAGGGCGATAAGCTGCTATCCGGGAGTTTCATCATATCCGGCGAGTGCGCGGCTAAGCTCACGGCAGTCGGCCGCGATTCATACATTTCCAGACTCACCATCGAAGCGACTAAAGAAAAATCGTACGAGCAGTCCGAGATGATCCGCTCGCTCGACAGGCTCGTCAGAGTCATCGGCGTCATCATCATCCCGGTCGGCGCGCTCCTGCTGTATCAGGAACTGCACGTCCTTCACGACTCATTCAGTTCCGCCGTGACGTCGATGGTCGCGGCAGTGATCGGAATGATCCCGGAGGGCCTTTACATGACGGCCAGCATCGCGATGGTCGTCTCCACTGTCAAACTGGCATATAAAAAGGTCCTCGTCCAGAACATGAAGTGCATCGAGTCCCTCGCGCGCGTCGACGTTCTGTGCGTCGACAAAACAGGGACCATCACGGAACCGACCATGCGGGTCGAGGGCATGACCGTGCTCCTCGAAAACACGCCGTCCTCTGAGGTAGAATCTCTGATCGCAGACGTCGTCGGCTGCCAGGCGCCCGACAACGCTACCATGGAGGCGCTTCAGGACAGGTTCGCAAACGGCAGCGGCCGCGAACCTTTAAGCGTTCTCGGCTTCTCGTCAAAATATAAATACAGCGGCGTGTCGTTCGCGAGCGGGAATTTTGTCATCGGCGCGCCGGAATACGTCCTTGCGGACGACTACGGCAGATACGCCGATTTCATCGATGACTACGCGGCAAAGGGATTCCGCGTGCTGGCGCTCGCTGGGACCGAGCAGATGCCGGACGGCGGCGTCATAGCCGGCCGCGTCGTTCCGATCGCCCTGATATTCCTGATCAACCCGGTCAGGGAGAACGCTAAGGAAACTTTCAGGTATTTCGCGGAAAACGGCGTCGATATCAAAGTACTCTCCGGCGATAACCCGGCGACCGTCTCGATGGCGGCCGTGGCGGCGGGGATCCCGGGAGGGGACCACTATGTGGATGCGCGCGAACTGACAAACGAGCGCGCGATCTACGACGCGGTGCAGAGGTTCACCGTTTTCGGCAGGGTGACCCCGGAGCAGAAGCTTTTGTTCGTGAAGGCGCTGAAAAAACTGGGGAAAACGGTGGGCATGACGGGCGACGGCGTGAACGACGTGCTCGCCCTTCGGGACGCCGACTGCTCGGTCGCGATGGCTTCGGGCAGCGAGGCGGCCAGCAACGCGTCGCAGCTGGTGCTGATGGATTCCGATTTCGGCAGGATGCCGGACGTCGTGCGCGAAGGCCGCCAGGTCGTAAACAACATCCAGAAGACGGCATCCCTATATCTGACGAAAAACATTTTCTCGATACTGCTGGCGATCTTCTCGGTCATCAACGTCGTCGCGTATCCGCTGAAGCCGTCGCAGATCACGCTCATCAGCATGTTCACCATCGGCATGCCGAGCCTCGTTTTGTCGCTCGAGCCGAATACCGATAAAATCAAGGGGCGCTTCCTCGGGAACGTGTTCCGGATGGCGGCTCCGGCCGGCGTCACGATGTTCATCACCGTCAGCGCGCTCGTGATCTTCGGCAAAGTGTTCAATATAGACTCCGAGTGCATCTCGACGTCGTCCGCGATGCTCGTCGCGCTCGTCGGGTTTTTGTTCCTCGGAAAGGTTTCGCAGCCGCCTAATAAGGTGCACGTCACCATGATAGCCGCGCTGATCGCCGGAATGATGCTCTGCGTCATCCTGGCGCCGGAGGTCTTCGGTATCAGCGCGATCACGCTCGAAGCCGCGATGCTGCTGGCTTTGTTCCTCGTGGCGACGGAAGGCCTGTTCAGGTACATCGATAAACTGGTCACGAAATTCTTCAGGTTCAAGGACGGCAGGAAGGCCGCCAAAGCAAAGAAGCGCGCGGAGAAGCGCGCCAGAAGGGCAAGGTAGCCGCAGCGGGGTTTGACGCCGGCGCTGCGGATGCGGAGAGCGCGGGGTTTGACGCCGGCGCTGCAGATGCGGAGAGCGCGGGGCATGATGCCGGCGCTGCGGGAAGGCAGAAATGAGCGAAATGATCGAAGAGCGCGGATACGTCGCGGGAATGATAAAGGAATATGCACTGCGGATGACCCGGCTCGATTACGAGGTCTCGGGGCCTCGGATCTTCGTCAAATACAGGCGGCATATTTTCGCTACGACGCGGGACGCCGATTTTTCTAACATCGGCGCGGACGACGTAGAGGACGTGACGTTCAATTACATCCCGGAAAAGAACATCTTCGCGACGCTGGACGATTACAGCGCCATGATCGAATGCCTCACCCCGTACTGCAAGATCCTGATCAGGCGCGATCAGGGGATCGTCGCGCAGCTCGACGAGACCGCGCAGCTTCTGGGGCGCAATATCCAGGTGGTCACGCGCAGGGTGAACAGGCTTTCGTCGGCGTTCAGGTCGGCAGCCGCTGCCCTTGTCAAGCCGTGCCCGGGGTATCAGGACGGTTTTGCGGTCGCCGTCGGCCGCAATATATATGAAGCGCTTGTCGGTATGACCGTACTCGAAAAATCCGCCGAAGTCTCTCTTAAGGCCGAACTTCTCGGCGGCGGCAAGCCTATCAGCCGCTACGCCACGATGAGCGAGCGCGTCGGGTACATACTCGATTACCGCGAGATGTTCTCGCACGATATTTACGGCAGATTCACGTCAGCGGGAAAAGACAGACCGGCAGGCAGCGGGCAAGGAGGATCCGGCGAAACCGGCAGATCCGCGTCCGATGAAAAAAGCAGCCCCGGAGGCCGCGAGTCCGGCGGGAGGGAGTAAATGCGCATCGAAGAGACGAAATACAGAAACATGCTCGCCGAGTACAGCAAAATGCTCCTCGCTAAAGGCTACGTCCTCGGTAGCTTCGGCAACTTATCCGTGCGCCTCTCGGAGAACTATATCCTGACGACGCCCGCGGCGATCTATTACGACAGCCTGGCCCCTCTCGACATAACTAAGATGGACATCAAAACCCTGACCACCGAGTCCGGAGCCAATCCTACGCTCGACAAAGTCATCCACGCGAAGATATACGCGGCACGCCCCGACGTCGGAGCCGTGATCCATACCCACGCTAAGTTTTGCTCTATTTTCGCGGCCGCCCGTGTGCCGCTCTCCATTGCAGATAAGTCTCTGGCAGAGATCGCGGGGAACGTGATATATGTGTCGGATTACGCACGCAGCGGGTCATTCAAGGCTGCGTCGAACATCGTGAAGGCTCTCGGCGGCCGAAAGGCCTGCCTGGTGGCGAATCACGGAGTTATCTGCGTCGGAGCCGATCTGCGCGAGGCGATGACAGTGTGCGAGGCCGTCGAAGAAGCGGCAAAAAACTACATCGAGCCGCGCTGGCGGGAAGTCAACATGAATTAGAGCCGCGCTCCCGCGGCGTGCGAGCGGTGCGCGAGCCGCGCCGGCATCCGGCGTGAGACCGCGAAATGGCAAGCCGCGCCGGCATCCGGCGTGAGACCGCGAAATGGCAAGCCGCGCCGATGGCGCAGCGCGTACATCTATCTGAGAATTGTGATTTGACTAAAAATATCTTACTTCGGCGAGTTATTTTTTTGGCAGATAGAATAAGAAAATAACGACAATTTTTTCACAACCGATTGACTGAAGGGGCAGAAAATAGTATTCTATCGTTGAAGTTATGAAGGGCGAAACGCCGCAGCGCAGGTGCTGATAGTGCGCCGGCGCGCCGGTTCGCGCGTCCTCCGGCTTTTGAAACGCCGGGTCAGGGAACTTTAAGGAGAATATTCGATGCCTAGTCTCTATCCGTTCCGCGGGGTGCATCCCTCTCGCGCTTATGTGAATAAAGTTTTCATCAGCCACGAAAACGCCGCCAATCTGGCCAGATCGCAGGCTGAAGCCAAATCCAATCCCATCAGTTTTCTCCATGTGACACATCCGGAATACGACTGCAGCGAAGCGGATAAGGCGAACGCGCCTGACGACACCGACAGCTGCTGTCTTTCGCGCAGCCGGAAAAAGTTCAACGAATTCGAGGACAGAGGAATATTAGAACGCGACGGAGAGAATTCCCTGTACGTCTACAGGCTCAACTTCCGCGGGCGCGACTACACGGGGATCGTCGGCTGTGTCGACGTCGAGGACTATAAGAACGGCAGGATCCTCCGGCATGAAAAAACTCAGGAGGTAAAGGCTTTCGCTCAGATGCGGCAGCTTCGCATCTGCGGGATCAACGCCGAGCCGGTTTTGCTCACGTACCACGCGGAAAATTTCGACTTTACTCCGGCCTGCAGATGGGCTTCGTCCCACGAGTCGATGTTCCGCTTTCAGGACGGCGACACGTCACACGAGATCTGGCGCGTATCGGACCCGGAGTGGATAAAGGCCTTCTGCGACGATTTTTCTAAGACCAGATCACTCTACGTCTGCGACGGACATCACAGGATCGCCGCGGCGGCTTTGTACGCTGACAACGGCGGCGGACCGGAGGCGCGTAAACTGCTCGCGTCCGTTTTCCCTCCTACGCAGATGACGATATTTGACTATAACCGCACGGTGAGAGATTTTGGCAGCATGAGCGACGCCGAGTTTATCGCGGCGCTCGAAGCAAACTCGTTCAAAGTCGAGAAGCTGGGCGGGACGCCTGCCGCGCCGAAAAAGTACCTCGAATTCACGATGGTGACGGGCGGCACGTGGTACAGACTGACGTACACTGGCGCGGTCCCGGACGGGAACCCGGTCGAGCGCATGAACATCTCGATCCTGCGCGAAAAGGTTTTCAAAGGGATCCTCGGGATCGACGACGCGAACAGCGAGGGCAGGCTCGGTTTTGTCAACGGGATGCGCGGTCTCGAAGACCTGCAGAAGGAAGCGTCCACGCGCATGAGAGCGGGGTTCGCGATCCCGCCGGTGACGATGAGCGAATTCATGGCGGTCGCGGAAGCGGGACTGGCGATGCCTCCGAAGTCCACGTGTTTCGCGCCAAAGCCCGTCAGCGGCATGATCATTCACGATATCGCATAGCGGCATACGTTTTGCTAGATCTGTGCGCTTCGCTAGATCTGTGCCTCACCAAAAGACGAGGAACGCAGTATTTTTATAGTAATCTCGTATCTCCGGCCTGCATTCGAGTTTGCCGTAAACTTTTAATTTGTATGCGGTCCAGCGCATTTCATCCGCCGTTATGGCCGGATCGATGCGCAGGCGTCCGATGACAAAATAATGGTAAGGCGATCCAAGCCGTTCTTTCAGCGCTTTCAGATCCTCTTTCCGGAGATCTATGATCCCGACGTCCATTTTTCTGGTCTTGATCTCGCGATCGAGCCAATCCTCATGCTTTAAGAGCTCATTTTTTATCGCGGTCCTTACGAACTCCGCGCGGTTCAAGTAAAATCCCCGCTCGGCCAGATACTCGATCTTCCCGAGATCGACTACCGAAAGGTCTATCGAAAACTTCGTATAATTGTCGTCGTTCATATGGTATAGCACCCCTTTCCGGCGTTTCGCCTGAACAACTTTTTATGTGGCCAGCGGAATACCATAATGTTCTGCTGGCCCCCTTGGTATTATCGCACATCCGCAAACCGTTGCAATATAGCGGCAAATGGGGATTTTTGATCATGCCGAAGAGTACATATCTTGCGAGGTAAAATAACAAAAGCGAATTAGCGCCTAATTCAGAATCTACCGATAACAAAATGTGACCAGCGGAATATCACCGTAATCCCACGAGAACCCTATGGTAAAAACGCCAAAACACGGTTTTGGCACATAGTATTCGACGAGAACCTGCGGTAAGAACCCTACGGTAAAAACGCCAAACCACGGTTTTGACGCATATAGAAGATGACGCATATAGCCAATTTTAACGCGAGTACACATGGCATATACATGTGGTTGCCGCACTACTTTTGTTTCCTCACCCCGAAATACTCATTCGAGTCCTCAGGCGCGTCCTCGCGGTCGGTCAGAGTGTATGTGCGGACCGGCGTAGCCACCGTGATCTTTAAACCCTCGCAGAACACGTCGCGCGTCGCCTTCTGGCACTTGCGGTGCTCCGGATCGTTTCGCCACTTCTTCACGCACTCCTCATCCTTACAGACCGACATCGACAGCAGTTTGTTTTTGGTGCTCACCGAAGAGAAGCGCTCTGAGCGGATGAAGCCCGGCGTCTTCGCCAGTTCATCGGAGACCGACGACGCTTGACGTTTTTGTTTAGATGCTATACAATGCGAGGTATGAAGACCACGAATGATTATGAACTTCAGAGTTTCATAGAGCAATTTCAGCGCATCTCCACAGAGATCAACGATATGCATAAAGGGCTGATCCGCCTGGACGACATCGGGTCTCTGCCTCTGGGGGAGATCCACCTGATCGAATGCATCGGCAAGCATCCGGAAGCGAACGTGACCGACCTGGCAGCCGTCCTCGGAAATACCAAAGGCGCTGTTTCGCAGATGGCGGGCAAACTGATCAGGAAGGGCCTCCTCGTCAAAACCCGAAGGGACAACAACGAAAAGGAGACGATCCTGAAACTGACCGAAGACGGCCGCCGTGTTTTTGACGCGCACGAGAAGCTCCACGCCGACCTGTACCGGGAAATCGCGGACGCGATGAACGAACTGGACGGCAGAAGCATCGACGAGTGCAGCCGTATTCTGTCTGTTATCGAAAAATATCTGGGCGAATACAGGAGAAAGTACAGGTGATCAAATGGGAAAAACCGGGGAAATCGTGCTCGTTCAGTGCGGCGACTGCCGTATAGAAGCGAAAATCGACGGAAAGTATCTCTCAAAAGGCGAGATGGATCGCTTTGTTATCGGACGTGTCAGAAAAGCCGAAAGGAAACTGTCGCTACCGCCGATGGATGAGGCTGACGCAGATGCGATGCTGGCGCGCCTGACCGACGAAAAAATGGAAATGGGCTCCGACGCCGTCAAAGAAAAACTGAGCGGCCAGGTGCGTATCTGCAATGCGGCCACTGGCGCGGTGATCCGGCTTTCGGGCGGGAAACGGAAATCCAGCGTTACGGAGGTGGAGGTAAAGGGCCTCGATCTCGACGTTTTTCTGAGTGTGTTCGACCGTCTGCAGGCGGAAAACTCCGAGGAAAACCTGAGAGCCAACCTGGGCGTCGAGCCTGACCACTACTATCTCGGGGCGACCGTGGACGGCAGCCTGGAGGTGATCGAGGCGTGCGGGAGCAATTCGCTGCCGACGCAGATGTTCATCACGTACGGCGATGAAACAGGCCTCAGATCGGAATGGGAATCGGATGAATACGAGGAGGAGCGCGCCGGAAGGAAATACATGGGCAGACCTTTCGGGAAATATCCATACGCTTTGCGCCTATTTCATCGGATACTTCTATATCGGCATCTACTGGGTGAACCATCACCGCATGATATCCGCGGCCGAAAAGATCAGCAGCCGCACACTCTGGGCCAATCTTCTTTGGCTTTTCTTTGTTTCCCTGATTCCGTTCGCAACGTCATGGATCTCAAAAGCCGGATTTGAAGGCGCTCCGGGCATGTCATACAGCGGGATCCTGCTGCTGTCGGCCATCGCTTATCACATCCTTGCTCTGAGCGTCGCCCGGGCGAACGGCAGGAAAACCAATCTGCTTAAACTGATCGGCGGCGACAGGAGAAGCCTCCTCACCGTCATCGGATACATCGCGGCGATCCCGCTCTCTAACTACTTTTCGATCCTGCCGTTTATTTTATATGTGGCTGTCGCGGTGTACTGGATTTTTCCTGACGTCAAAACAGATCACGCCGTCTGATTCAGGCCACGGTGGGACTTTTTTATGGAGCGGGATGAACGGTTCGAATAATAACTAGCGGCGCTTCTTCATCGCCCGGTCGATGTCCCGCTTGGCGTCACGTTTGGCGATGCTGTCGCGCTTATCGTACTCTTTCTTGCCGCGGGCGATGGCGACCTCGACCTTAGCCAGGCCGGACTCGTTGATGTAGACGCGCAGAGGCACCAGAGTATAGCCCTGACGCGAGACGGCGCCGGCGAGTTTTGATATCTCGCGCCTGTGGAGTAGGAGCTTGCGCGGCCTGAGCGGATCCACGTTATAGCGGTTCCCCTGCTCGTACGGGCTGATGTTCATGCCGTAGATGATCATCTCGCCGTTTACGATCTGCGCGTAGCTCTCTTTGATGGAGACCTTGCCCTGACGGATGGATTTGATCTCGGTGCCGGTCAAAACAATGCCTGCTTCGTACGTGCTTTCTATGAAATAATCGTGGCGGGCTTTTTTGTTGTTCGCCACGAGCTTGATAGGCTTCTTTTCTGCCATTTATGTGTACTCCTGTAAGGGGTTCAAGGGATTCCGGCGCGGGGCCTGCCGGTGGTCAGTCCTCATACGGATCCATGTGCCGGGTATCAGTCCTCGTACGGATCCATGTGCCGGGTATCAGTCCTCGTACGGATCCATGATCGTCCCGAACTTTGAGAACGGGTAGAGGCGGAAGACGACCTTGCCGAAAATGCTGTCGCGCGAGACGACGCCAATCTCTTCGCTGCGGCTGTCGAGGCTGTTCAGCCTGTTGTCCCCGCAGCAGAAATACGTGTCTTCCGGGATGACGTAGTCGATGATTTCGCCTGATGTCGTTCCATCCATCGTGTAACTCTGGTCGAGCGCCTCGCCGTTGATGTAGACGGTGCCTCCCGTTATGGTGATCGTTTCGCCCGGGAGGCCGATCACGCGCTTGATCAGGTACTTTTCGCTGCCGTCCTCGGACTTGCGGTGCGAGTCAAAGACGATCACGTCGCCGCGGTCCGGATCTCCGCCGAAGAGTTTATATGCCTGTCTGCTCACGATGAGGTAATCGCCGTCCTCGAAATTAGGGAGCATCGAAGACTGGCGGACGACGGTAGGCCTGAAAAACTGTACTACGACGATTGCTATGAGGAACGCGACAGCCATGTCGCGAACAAAGTCGAGCACGGCTCTTTTGCGCCTGCGCCTCGCAGTGCGGGGGCCGACTTCTGGTGTCTCGGATCCGCTGCCCTGGGTGGATTCGGAAGGCGCGGCATCCGGTGCCCCGGGCGCCTTTGTCCCGGCCGCTTCTGGCTCGGCGCCGGCTGCGGTCTCCGGTTCGGCGCCGGCTGCGGTCTCCGGTTCGGCGCCGGCTGCGGTCTCCGGTTCGGCGCCGGCGTTTTCTTCTGTTGTATTTGTTTTGTTGTTTTCTGTCATTTCAGTCTGTAAACGGGTTTTTGATGCGGCCCGCGCGATCGGCTGGTCCGAGCCTGAAGAAAACTTTGCCGACGATGCTGTCGTAGGAGACGAATCCTACGCTCTCCGAACGGCTGTCGATGCTGACGGCCCTGTTGTCGCCGAGCACAAAAACGCTTTCCTCCGGGACGACCGCTTCGAGGTCGCCGCTCGTGTATGTGGCTTTGGTATACGGCTCGATCAGCAGCTCGCCGTTGATGTAGACGCTGCCGTCCTCTATTTTCACGGTTTCGCCGGGCAGGGCGATCACGCGCTTGATCAGCAGTTTGGAATCGCTGCCCTCGGCCTTGCGGAAGACGATGACGTCGCCGCGCTCCGGGGTTTTGCCGAAGAGGCGGTAGGCCTGCTTGCTGATTAGCAGATAGTCGTCGGAGTAAAAGTTCGGCTCCATCGAGTGCTGTTTGACCAGAGTCGGCTTTATGAACTGCATGACGACCAAAGCAATGACAAAGGCGACCGCCACGCAGCGGAACCACTCGACCGCGGATTCCCTGAGGCTTTGCCTTCGTGCGTGTTTACCGCGCCGGCCGACGGCGGTGACGCGCCGCTTTTTGTTTTGTTCGGCTGCAGGTGTCTCTACAGGTGTCTCTACAGGTGTTTCTACAGGTGTCTGTGCCAAATGTCAGTACTCTTTTCGCATATTTTCCGTTTCCCGTCCGCGTGCCGCAAGGCGCCGACTGTGCCGCGGCGTCCGGTTCATTCTGCCTGCGCCGTGCCGAAAATCTCCCTTTCGATCGCCGCGAAGCGTTCCGGCAGCGGGGCGGAAAATGTTTTGCCGTCCATATATTCCAGTATACCATCGGATACGTTGAATTCAAGCGTTCCGGCGTGCAGGAGCTGCGAAGTCAGGCCGAAGCGCCGCTTTGCCGACGCGTTGGCACGGCTGCTGCCGTATTTCGGGTCGCCGATTATCGGGAAGCCTGCGTGCGAGAGTTGGGCGCGGATCTGGTGGGTTCGCCCTGTGAGTATGCGCACGCTCAGAAGGGTGAATCCGTTTGCGGAAATTACCGGGTCGGCGATCGTCTCGGCTTCCAGACCGGTGTCGCCGCCGCGGACGGTGACTCTGTTAGTGCCTTCGTCCTTTGATATGAAGCCGCGCAGGTAGAGCGTCTCGCGCACTTCGCCTGAAACGATCGCGCTGTAGATTTTGTTCACCGCGCCGCGCTCGCGGATGAGGCGGTCCAGTTCCCTGATCGCGGGGGCGTTTTTGCCAAAGAGCACGAGGCCGGAAGTGTTGCGGTCCAGGCGGTTTGCCGGTGCCGGGGTGAACGTTTTCTCTGCGCGCGGATTGTAATCGCCGCTCTGAATGAGATAGTCGATGACCTGATTCGTCAGGTGGTTCTTTTTTTCGTGCGCGTCGCCGTGGGTCAGCAGCCCTGCCGGCTTATCGACGGCCAAAACATTTTCGTCTTCGTATATGATGCCGAATGTGCGTTTTGCTCTGCGGACTTCTCTGCGGCGCGTGTACCGATCGAGGTCGCTTTCGGGCACGTAAAGTGTGACGACGTCGCCTTCGGAGAGAAATGTTCCTTCCGCGGCGCGCCGGCCGTTCACTTTTACGTCTCTGCGGATCGCTTTATAGATGTATGACAGCGGGGCTTCTGGCAGGTATTTGCGCATGAAGCGGTCGAGCCGCTGACCCTGTTCGTTTTTGCCGATGTTGATTTCTTTCATTTTTTCTAATATACCACAAAACGGGCCTCAGCGGAGGGGAGCCGCGTTCGCAAACGCTGGGGTCTTGCGCTTGCCGGGGTCTCGCGCGCACAGCCGCTCTCGCAAACGCTGGAACTGCTGTTATGTATGCGCATTTGGTGAAAGTCCATAAGTGTCTTTTCGTGTTACGATTCTAACATCATGGGAACCCTCCTGCCACCTATCTGCCACATCGCCGGTTTTGCGCTATTTTTCAACATCCTGACGCACCGCATTGCGTTTTGCCCGAGCGACGCCCCGCTGATGCCGGAAAATGATATTTCATCAGGCACGCAACAGATTCGCGATCAGGCATGCTGCCGATTCGCGATCAGGCATACTGCCGATTTGCGATCGCATGCTGCCGATTAGAGGCCTGGTATTCCGCCGTTTCCAGAGAGGAAGTATGTCAGAATTATTAAAGTACTCAAAAATTATCATAGGAACATCATGGTAACACTACTTCCACATAATACCCACACAAAAGGCGTTATAAGAAAAATCGCCGAGGCGCATACCATAGCGTGGCGCATACCATAGCGAGACGAATACCATAGCGAGGCGCATACCGCAGCGCATCGTATCAAGGCGCATCCCCTTCATCCGCCCCGCGTGCCGTTGCAGTCAGGCCCGAAATATGATACATTAAAGGTGCAATTCGGCTTGATTTTAGTGTTTTTGATATGCGCTCGAAAAGCAGGAGCGGAGACCCGGAATTGAAGAAAATCAAAGATTTTTTCTATGATCATAACGATATACTCGTAGTGCTATTGATTGTTTTGGTGGCTGCGGCAGTGATCTACTGGCGCGTGAACGTCATCATGGAGTACCCGAAACTCGCGGCGGAAGAGATCGCCAGGAACAACGGGACTACGACGAGCGAAAACGCGAACACCGACGGCACGACCGACGGCGGCACAAGCACCGACGGAGGCACGACCGAAGGCGGAACGACTGACGGCGGCACGAATACCGACAGAAACACGAACACCGACAGCACGCAGGGCGGCAGTTCCGAATACGTTTCTGACGGCGGAACGAACCTGAACGACGGACTGATCTGGGAGAAAGGCGTCCTGAAGAACAACCTCGCGATCACCGTTCCGAGCGGAAGCGCTACCGAAGCCGTGCAGGCACTTGTCGACGCTGGACTGTTTTCATCATACGACGAATTTGAGGACATCGCCGTAAAGGAAGGCGTGAACTACGGAGTCCTGGCGGGAACGTACGTGTTCCCGGCGGGCTCGACGCAGGAAGATATAGTCAAAATGGTAATGGGCGCGGCCTGAGCGGCGCGCGGCATGATCGGAGGGTAATAATGGCAATCATCACTAGCAGGGAAATGTTCGCCAAAGCGTTGAACAGCGATTACGCAGTCGGCGCCTTCAATGTGAATAACATGGAGATCATCCAGGGCATAGTGGACGCGGCTAAAATGGAAAACGCGCCGCTGATCCTCCAGGTCTCCGCGGGAGCCCGCAAGTACGCAAAGCCTGCGTACCTCATCAAACTCGTCGAAGCGGCAGTCGAAGACACCGGGCTCGATATCGTTTTGCACCTCGACCACGGTGAGGACTTTGATATCTGTAAAAAGTGCATAGAGGACGGGTTCTCGTCTGTCATGATCGACGGCTCGAAGCATCCGTTCGAGGAGAATATCGCGATGACGAAGGAAGTCGTCGACTACGCGCACGATCACGGTGTCGTCGTCGAGGCGGAACTCGGCAGACTCGCGGGCGTTGAGGACGCGGTGCACGTTTCCGAGCGCTCGGCAAGTTTCACCGATCCTGACGAAGCAGTCGAATTCGTAGATCGCACCGGCGTCGACTCTCTCGCGGTCGCCATCGGCACGAGCCACGGCGCGTATAAGTTCAAGGGCACACCGTATCTGGATTTTGAGCGTCTGAAGAAGATCCACTCGATGCTGCCGGAAACGCCTCTCGTACTGCACGGGGCTTCGACGGTCCTGAAGGAATTCGTGGACCGCTGCAACGAGTACGGCGGCGAGATCCCGGGCGCGCAGGGCGTGCCTGAGGACATGATCCGCGAGGCTGTGAAATGGGGCGTCTGCAAGGTGAACATCGATACTGACCTGCGTCTGGCGATGACGGCCGAGATCAGGCGAGTCCTCGTCGAAAAGCCTTCCGAATTCGACCCGCGCAAATACCTCGGGCCGGGACGCGATGCGATCACGCGCATGGTTCAGCATAAGATCAGAGACGTTTTGAACGCGTCGAACAAAAGATAACTGCCGGGGCTGAAGAGCACGGCGATAGCTGGACGAAAGCACGGCGAAAGCGCGGAGCGAAGGCTCCGGCCAAAACCGAATACAGCGATTTATCATGCGGGCGGCTTCCTGCTTTTGACCGGGATCGCCCGCCGAATTATATCCGCATTCTGTTCGTGACCGCCCGCCGGGAGAAATCGATGTATGATTTGATACTTAAAAACTGCAGGATCGTCGACGGCACGGGAGCGCCGTGGTACAGGGGCGACGTGGCCGTGAAAGACGGCAGGATCGTGAAGATCGGGCACCTGGACGCACGCGTCGAGGCGGCCGAGACCGTCGACTGCCGCGACATGTATCTGGCTCCGGGCTTCATCGACATCCACTCGCACAGCGACGAGACGATCGGAAAATATCCGCTGAACGAGAGCAGGATACTGCAGGGCGTGACGACCGAACTCACGGGGAACTGCGGCCTGAGCACCGTCCCGGTCAGCCGGGACCAGGAAAAAGCCGAACTCCTGGCCACATACGTCACGGGAACTGAGCCGTCTGTGATGAGCATCGCAGACCTGGCCGAACACCTGGAAAAAGACGTAAAGCCGAGCACTAACGTCTGCCTCGGCGTCGGACACGGATCCCTCAGGATCGCCGCGATGGGTTTTGACGACCGCGCGCCGGAAAAGAGCGAGATGGACACGATGAAGGGCCTGCTCCGCGAATCGCTGGAAGACGGAGCTTTCTGCATGTCCACAGGACTGATATACCCGCCGGGGATTTTCGCGGGGACGGACGAGATCGTCGAACTGGCACGCATCCTCCCCGAATACGGCGCTTTTTACGCCACGCACATGCGCGACGAGGGGAACGGCCTGATCGAGGCAGTGCGGGAAGCCATAGAGATCGCCGAACGATCAGGCGCACCGCTGGAGATATCACACCATAAGGCGCTCAGGCGCGCGAACTGGGGCAAGGTCAGAGAATCGACCGCACTCATCGAAGCTGCCCGCGCCCGTGGCACAGACGTCCGCTGCGACCAGTATCCGTACACCGCCACGGCGACCACACTCGACAGCAACGTCCCGAACAGGGCATTCGAGGGCGGCGTCAAAAAAATGCTCGCGCGGCTGAGAGACCCGGAAACCCGCAGGCAGTTGGCCGAAGAGGCAAACGAGAGCCATAGGGGGAGATGGCAGGACATCTCCGTCGCGTACGCGGAAGCCGACGAATGGCGATGGACTCAAGGGCTTGACATGGTCACGATCGCCGGGAAACTCGGCACAGACCCGGCGAGCGCCTGCTTTGATATACTGCTCGGAACAGACGACAGGGCGGGAGAGGTGAACGTCGCCATCTGCGAGGAAGACGTACAGTTCGTCATGAAAAAGCCTTACGTCATGATAGGCTCGGACGGGAACGCACTTTCGCTGGAGCGCGGAACGGTTCCACATCCGCGGTCGTTCGGGACTTTTGTCCGGGTGCTGTGCAGATACGCCAGGGACCTCAGACTCTTTACGCTCGAAGAAGGCGTGAGAAAGATGACGTCCATGCCTGCCGCGAGGATCGGCCTGCAGGACAGAGGCCTTATAAAGGAAGGCTTTGCGGCGGACCTTGTTTTGTTCGATTATTCCGCGCTTAAGGACACCCCGACGTTCGACGAACCGATCGCCGTCTGCGAGGGGATCAGGCGCGTATATGTAAACGGAACGCTTGCCGCGGAAAACGGGAAGCACACAGGAGCGCGCGCGGGGCAGGTGCTTCGCCGCGGGAGGTAATTTTCAGCCCGGCTGCCCCGGACAAGGAGAAAAAGATGATCACACAAGACAACATGACGATGCTGACGGACTTTTACGAACTCACGATGGCGAACGGATACCTTGAATCTGGAATGGAGGATGAGATAGCGTACTTCGACCTGTTTTTCAGGGTCGTTCCGGACGGCGGATCGTACGCCATCATGGCGGGGATGCAGCAGGTCTGCGACTACCTCGAGGCGCTGAATTTCACCGAGGAGGACATCGAGTTCCTGCGCGGCAAAGGCTGCTTCAGCGAGAAATTCCTGCAATATCTGAAGGATTTTAAATTCGAATGCGACATGTGGGCAGTGCCGGAAGGAACGCCGATCTTCCCTTACGAGCCTGTCATAACCGTGCGCGGGCCTGTTATGCAGGCTCAGTTCGTCGAGACGATGCTGCTTTTGATCATCAATCACCAAAGCCTTATCGCCACGAAGGCAAGCCGCATCTGCCGCGCCGCCCAGGGGCGTCCGGTGATGGAGTTCGGCAGCAGACGCGCTCAGGGTTTTGCCGCCGCGATCTACGGAGCCAGAGCCGCCTATATCGGCGGATGCGCGGGCACGGCCTGCACCATAGCGGACGAGATGTACGGGATCCCGGCGCTCGGGACGATGGCGCACAGTTGGGTGCAGATGTTCCCTGACGAGTACGAGGCGTTCAAGGCGTACGCTAAGATATATCCGGAAAACTGTGTTTTGCTCGTAGATACGTATAACGTCCTGAAATCAGGCCTTCCGGCGGCCATCAGGGTCTTTAAGGAAATGAAGCCGGCTAAAATGGGCATCAGGATCGACTCGGGCGACATCACGTACCTGACGCGCAAAGCCCGTAAAATGCTCGACGACGCGGGCCTGCCGGAGGTGACCATCACGATCAGCAACTCGCTGGACGAGTACATCATCCGCGACGTCATCAGAGAGGGCGCGTGCATCGATTCGTTCGGCGTCGGCGAAAGGCTCATCACGGCTAAATCCGAGCCTGTCTTCGGCGGGGTGTATAAGCTGAGCGCTGTCGAGAAGGACGGCGTCATCATCCCGAAGATCAAGATCAGCGAGAACGTCGAGAAGATCACGAACCCGGGCTTCAAGACGCTCTACAGACTGTTCGACAAAACGACGGGCGAGGCTCTCGCGGACGTGATAACGACGGACGGAGAGGTCATCGAGGACTGGGAGAGCTACGAGATCTTCGACCCTAACGCGATCTGGAAGCGCAAGACGCTCCACAACTATCACGCAGTGAACATCCGCAGGCAGATCTTTGACCACGGCAGGCTCGTCTACGAAAACCCGAATGTGCACGAGATCAAAAAATTCTGCGCGGAGCAGATCAAAACGCTCTGGCCTGAGATGCTGCGTTTCGACAGGCCTCAGACGTACTACGTCGACCTCTCGCAGAAGCTGTTCGACCTGAAGCAGAAGATGCTTCTGGATCACAACGCGGAGATGCAGAGGCGCGACAAAAATGCCCGCGGTGGAAAATAAGGCGCGCCGCCCGCGCTGCCGCGGCCGGGCGGAGATCCCGCGCCACCCGCGCGGAACGGAAACGAAACGCCTGCGCGGAACGGAAATGATACGCCCGCGCGGCGTGACTGATGCGGCGCTACAGCGAGGCGCAGAGAATTGAAAAACCGCACATATATCGCAATAGATCTGAAATCGTTCTACGCGTCGGTGGAATGCGGCGAGAGAGACCTCGACCCGCTCACGACCAATCTGGTCGTCGCCGACGAGAGCAGAACGGAAAAGACCATATGCCTCGCCGTCTCGCCGTCCCTGAAAGCGATGGGAGTTCCGGGAAGGCCGAGGCTTTTTGAAGTCGTTCAGAAGGTGCGCGAGATCAACGCCGAAAGGCTGGCGGCCCTGAGGGCGAGCGGCAGAGGCCGCGCTTTCACGGGCAGATCGACCGACGCAGAGGAACTCGCGCGCGACCCGTCTCTGGCGGTCGACTACATCGTGGCGTGCCCGAGGATGGCGCACTACATCAGATGCAGCACGGCCGTCTATTCCGTTTATCTTAAATACGTGGCGCCTGAGGACATCCACGTCTATTCGATCGACGAGGTGTTCATGGACGTCACCGACTACCTTCAGACAGCCGCGTGCACGCCGCACGAACTGGCCATGCGCATCATCCACGACGTCCTTTCCGTGACCGGGATAACTGCCACGGCGGGCATAGGCACCAATCTGTACCTTGCAAAGGTCGCGATGGATATCGTCGCCAAACACATCCCTCCGGACAAAGACGGCGTCAGGATCGCCGAACTGGACGAGATGAGCTACCGCGAGCAGCTCTGGGATCACGAGCCGATAACGGACTTCTGGCGCGTCGGTCCGGGGACCGCCCGCAAACTGGCAAAAAACGGAATGCGCACGATGGGAGACGTCGCGAGGTGCTCAGTCGGCGAGGATAACAGTTTCCACAACGAGGATTTTTTGTTCAAACTCTTCGGCGTCAACGCCGAGCTCCTCATAGACCACGCGTGGGGGCGCGAGCCTGTCACGATCGCGGACATCAAAGCATACAGGCCGCAGGCAAAGAGCGTCGGACAGGGTCAGGTGCTCTCCAGGCCGTACGCTTTCGACGAGGCGAGGAACGTGGTCCGCGAGATGGCCGACGCCGTCGCGCTCCAGCTCACCGCGGGAGGATACGTCACTGGCAGCGTTTCGGTCGGGATATCGTTCGACCGCGTCCCCGAAGGCGTAACGCGCAAGGTCGAACTCGCCCGCAACTATTACGGAAAGGAAGTCCCGCCGTCCGTGCACAGCACGGAGAGGATAGGCAGGCTGACGTCGTCGGCAAAAGCCTTAGGCGAGGCGGCGCAGAGGGCTTTTGATTCGATGGTGCCGCGCGATCTGGCGGTCAGGCGGATATTCGTCACGGTCCCGGTGAAAAAAAGAGACGACAGCGAGAAGCAGCTCGACTTTTTTGCCGAAATGGAAGCCGCGGACGCAGAAACGGGCTCCGGCACGGGAAGCGGCTCTGGAAGCGGCGCGGCAGGCGGCGGGCGTCCGGGTCCGTCCGCAGAGGAAAGCGACCGCAAGGACGAAGACATCCAGAGCGCGATCCTCGATATACGAAAGAAATTCGGAAAGAACTCGATCATCAAAGCCGGCGACCTCGAGGACGGCGCGACGACGATCGACCGCAACAATCAGATAGGCGGGCATAAGGCATGAACAGCAGAAGCGGGCGCAGAGCCTCCGGAGAATACGACGACATAATCAATCTGCCGGCATACGAGCTGAGGCATCACGCGCCTATGAGCACGGCTTCGAGGGCCGCCCAGTTCCTGCCGTTCGACGCGCTCGACGGGTACAGCGGCGCTGTCGCGGAGACGGCGCGGGAGACTGACGCCAGGCCGGAACTCAGCACCGACGAGCTGGCTGCGCTCGACGCGGAACTGTCGAAGATAGCCGCTGCGCTGAGCGGTGCGGTCGTTCATAGTGGCCCGGATCACGACGATCACGCCGCCGGAGATCCGGCGCGGGAATGCCACGCGCCGGACGGCCCCGCGCTTCCTGAAGTCGAAGCGGCTTACTTCGTTCCTGATGAAGTCAAGGCGGGAGGCCGCGTGGAATATTTTGCCGGACGTGTAAAGGCGATAGACGATACGTCTAGGGCTTTGATATTCGAGGACGGAACGGTCATCAACGCTGACGACGTCATAGCGCTCCGGATGATCGGGTGACCGGGATCCCCATACCCGCGGCTTTTAATCCCCTGAGAACTGTGTTAGCATATTGGAACGGAGGCGGCTGATGACAGCATCGATTTTGATCAGAGTGATACTCGCGGTCGCCGGTGGGTTCTTCGGATTTTTGGAAGGCAACGGCGCGGTCTGGATCTTCAACAGAATACCTGAGTCATGGCTTCGCGACTACGGCGAGCCGCTGAAAGAGGATGACGACCCGTACAGGCAGCGCATCAGGCGTTCGCCGTGGAGATATTTGTTCTCCGGGCTTTTCGTGGTGCTGAATATCACAATGTTCGAGGAAGACTGGCAGTTCGGGATAATGGCAAGCGCAGCGATCTGGTTTTTGCTGGAAATGGCCATAGCGGACAAGCTCTACAGGATCGTTCCCGATCAGTTCATAGTACTGCTCGCGGTCTGCGGGCTCGGGTTCATCCCGTATCACGGGAACTGGCAGGACAGTCTCTTCGGGGCAGCCATCGGATTCGGCGTGACTGCTTTGATCGAGCTGCTCGGAAAGGTAACATACAGGAGGGACGCGATCGGCGGCGGGGACATCAAGTTGTTTACCGCACTCGGGTTCGTCTGCGGCGTTTCCGGCGTCATCTTTATTTTTGCCGCTTCTGCCGTTCTGGCTGCGATGCATTTCGTTCTGCTCCTGGCGAGGAAAAAGATAAAGAAGACCGATTCGCTGCCGATGGTCCCGTATATCGCGGTCTGCGCGGCGGCGTACCTTGCGTTTTTCTGGGGAAAGTTCGAGATAATAGAGCTTTAGGCAGGCATGATGAAAACATACCTTTTCACAATGGAATACGACGGCACCGCCTTCAGCGGATGGCAGAAGCAGGAGGGGCGGCGGACGGTCGAGGGCACGATCGAGGATACGCTTGAAGCCGCGCTCGGGACTAAGGTCGAGATCTTCGGCACCAGCCGCACGGACGCGGGCGTGCACGCTCTGGCGCAGTGCTGCTCTTTCACGGCGGACACCGGCATTCCGACCGAAAAACTTCCGTACGTGCTGAATAACTATCTCGCAAAGGGCAGATACGGCACCAGCCCGCGCGTCTCCGACGTCAGGATCCTCTCCGCGGAGGAAAAAGAGCCGGGCTTCAACGCACGATTCGACTGCAGAGGGAAGACGTACGAGTACCGCATGGACACGGGCACGCCGAGCGTTTTCCGAAAGAATTACGTCTACTACGTCGACGGCACCCTTGACGTTCCGGCGATGAACAAAGCCTGCGAAGCGCTCACAGGAACGCACGACTTTGCGTCTTTCCAGACATCGGGAGGCACTCCGCGGAAAACGACGGTCAGAACTGTCACCGAGGCCAGGGTCGACCTTTCGGAAGAGACCGGCGAAGGGAGAGTCGAAGAGCCCGGCTTTGGCGCCGCAGCACATTCCGGCTGCGGCCAGAAGGACGGTCAGCGCGTGATCTTCACTGTTACCGGCGACGGATTCCTGTATAATATGGTGAGGATCATGGTCGGGACGCTCGTGGAGATCGGACTCGGGCAGAGGGACGCAGCGGAGATGGAAGAGATCGTAGCCGCGGCAGACCGCACCCGCGCCGGGCATACAGCGCCGCCGAACGGCCTGTACCTTAAACAAATTTACTTTTAGAAACAAATTGACGGATCCGAAAGAGGAATATCATGGCAGATTTGAAAAACGAACGCACTTCCTGGGATGAATATTTCATGGCTATGGCGGAGCTCACGGCAACGCGCTCCACGTGCCTGAGGCGCCACGTCGGCGCTGTCATCGTAAAAGACAAGCATATCATAGCGACGGGATATAACGGAGCGCCGCGCGGCCTGGCGCACTGCGCCGAAATGGGCGGCTGCCTCAGGGAGCAGCTCGGCATCCCTTCCGGCGAGCGGCAGGAACTCTGCCGCGCTGTCCACGCGGAGCAGAACGCGATAATCCAGGCGGCGACGCTCGGCCACAGCGTCGAGGGCGCGTCGATCTACATCACACACCAGCCTTGCGTCACGTGCGCTAAGATGATCATCAACGCCGGCATCGACAAGGTCATCGTCAAAGAAGGCTATCCCGATAAGATGGCCATCGACATGCTCGAGGAAGCCGGCAAGCGCGTTATTATGATGCACCCACCGGAGAGTAAATGACACAGAGCACCGTTGTTTTAGATAAGAAAGAACTGAACAAAAAAATATGGCGCATCGCCCTGCCGATCGCCGTGCAGGGAATAATCTCGGCGACGCTGAGCATGATCGACACTCTGATGGTCGGCACGCTCGGTGAGACCGAACTGGCGGCGGTCGGAGTCGGACAGCAGCTGACGTCCATACACTACCTGCTCCTGTTCGGCTTCACGAGCGGCTGCGCGACCTTCATGGCGCAGTTCTACGGTACGAGGGATTACGCGAACATCCGCAAGGTCGTCGGCCTCGCGTGGACTATACTCTTAGGGATCGGCGCCGTTTTTTTCGTTGTCTCCAACGCTTTCGCCGAGCAGATCCTCTCGTTCTACACTAAGGACAGTGCGGTGCTTGAGGAGGCGTGCCTATATCTGCGGACGATCAGCCTGCAGTACCTGACTCTGGCTGTCGCGTCACCGATAGAGATGGCGTTTAAATCCTCCCAGAAGACGCGGCTGCCTATGATCTCTAACATCGCCGTCTTCTCTACAAACACGCTCGTGAACTACATCCTGATCTTCGGTAAATTCGGCGCTCCCGCCCTCGGAGTACAGGGCGCCGCGCTCGGAACGGCATTCGCCAGGACAGTGCAGATCGCGATAGACGCGGGATTCCTGTTTTCGAACAAAAACCCGTATCGCGGGCCGTTTAAGAGTTTTTTCGGCTGGGAGAGAGGGCTCGTCGGCAGGGTCGTCAGGAACTCGATACCGACTTCCGCTAACGAGGTGCTATGGGCAGCCGGGCAGTCGATGTACGCTGCCGCTTTCAACCGCATAGGCACGACGGACTATGCCGCGTATCAGGCGGCTAACGCCATCGCAAACATACTCTGGTTCGGCGCATTCAGCGTGGGCGACGCGACGCTCATTTTAGTCGGCGAGAAGCTCGGGCAGGGAAAGAAAGAGGAGACGTGGCAGCTGTCCAGGCATATGATCAAGATCGGCATCATCGTCGGCTGCACGGTCTGCGTGCTGCTGATCGCTTTGGCGCGCCCGCTGTGCGGAGTCTTCAACCTGTCGGCATCCGGCGCCCGGAGCACGCTGATCCTGCTTATCGAGATCGCGGTGACCGAACCGCTCGGACTGTATAACGGGATAATAATCACGGGTATCCTGCGCGGAGGCGGGGACACGCGATTCGCCGCGATATCCGAGACGTGCTGCGTATGGCTCGTCGGAGTCACTCTGGCGTTCCTCGGCGCCTCGGTCTGGCACATGCCTATCGTCCTGACCTTTCTTTTGACAAAGGCGGAGGAGGCAGTAAAGGGGTTTATAATGACGTGGCGCTGGCGCAGCAGGAAGTGGATCAATACGGTGATAGAGGATCTGTGAGCGGGCAGCCGGGATCTGTGATCCTGACGCCCGGACGCCGACCTGCAGCTGCCCGGACGCCGACATGCTGACGCCCGGACGCCGACCTGCAGCTGCCCGGACGCCGACATGCAGCTGCCCGGACAGTCGCCTGCGGCTGCCGACCCCCGGAGGGAAGCCAAGTATTATGTTTTGTAAGGGGAATAATTAATTTACCAGTAGAATAATTGTTGGATTAATTGGGAAAAGCGCAGAGCGAACCGAAACAGGTTCGCTTTTTCCATTCGGAAAAAATGGCGAAATTTCAACGTGGGAATCGCTTTTTTCGCGAGATTGGAGTTCGAAAGAATCTTTTTTTATCCGATTAATATGGGGAATACTTGACAAATTAAGTATTGACTTATTTTTTCGGTACAGTATGATACTCACGAAAATATATTAATTATGAATGCCGCTTTAGAAGATACCTTGAAAGGCAAGATCGTTGTAGACGGCTGCGGAGAATACGTTGCAAAGCAGGAGTTCGAAGACGACCCGGAGGTTTTGGCCGCCCTCTCAGACATTCGTACTGCTCGCGAAAGCGCCAGAGATACTTATTACAGTGACAATGTAACGGACGATCTCAAAGCGAAGATCTACGTCAGCAGCGACGTCATCTTCACATCATCTGCAGCAACACAGCAGAATGATACGATGATAGTGAAGAACCGCGAGGGTCAGCCTCTCCCTGACACGGGAAGCGCGGGAACCGTGATCATCACCATACTGGGCATCGAGGTCATCGTATTCGCTATCCTTGCGCTGAGCCGCAGGAAAGCCGGATCGGGCCTTCGCAAATAAGGCGCGATAAACGCATAAAGACCGCCGGGTCATGGATAGGCGACGGATATCACCATCACCTGTCCGGCCCGGCGGTCTTTCTCTGCGTGACTTGATTTCTCCTTTATTTCTCCGATATATACTCCGCGAAAAGCTTGTACGTGTTCTCTACGCCCTTGATGTGCGTGCGCTCGTAGCAGTGCGAAGCGTAGACGCCCATCCCGACGCAGGCGTGGCGCGCGTCGATGCCCGCCTTCATCGCTACGTCAGCGTCCGAGGAGTACCTCGGGTAGAAGTCGATCGCGTACTCCGCGCCGCACTTCTTTGCCGCCTCGACGAGTTCTTTGTTCAGTGAGAAATCGTACGCGCTGGCGGCGTCTTTAGCGCAGATGGAAACGAGCGTTTCCGAACCGGCGAGCCTGACCCCGGCCTGACCGATCCCAACGCATCCCATATCGAGGGCGATCATGTCCTCTGTGTCTGCCGGCACGCCCGAACCCGCGCCGTGGCCGTTTTCCTCGTATGACGTAAAGAAGAAAGTGACCTTGCGGCCGAGTTTGATCTTTCCCTGCCTGACGGACTTTGCCAGAGCCAAAAGGATCGCGACGCCCATCTTGTCGTCGATGTGGCGGCTCTTTATGAAGCCGGAATCAGTCACGACCGTGCGCGGATCGAAGCAGACGAAGTCTCCGGTGCCGATGCCGAGGGCTTTAACGTCCTCCGGAGTGCTGACGAGTTCGTCCAGGACGATCTCCAGGTTATCGAACGTCGGGAGCACCTCGCGCAGGTTCATGTTCACGTGAGTCGAAGGGTTGTCGAGCTGGCACGCCGCGCTGTACGTTTTGTCCCCGAACATCGGGAGGACGGTGCAGTTCTCGCCGTATACCGCGCCGGGCACGAGTCCGCCGATATTGGTGAACGTGAGATGGCCGTTCAGCTTGATGCCGGTGATCATGCCGGCGATTATGTCATAGTGCGCAGAGATGACGAGCGGGTGCCCCTTGCCGCCGATGCAGACGAGAACGCCGTTTTTGTTCGTGATCTCAGGGTCGTATCCCATGGAGCGGAGTTCGGATGCGACGTATTCCGCCGCCTTGCCGGTGCGCCCGCCTGGGCTCGGGATCGCAGCGAGTTTCTTGAATTGATCGATGATGTAATCGTTCGTTGCATTCCTTTTTGCCATTTTGCGCTGCCTCTTTTTTGATTAACGCGGGAAAATAAGTGTAAGCGGCGCGTTATCCGGCGCCGCCAAATCAATTTTAGTGTCGGGTGGCCAAAATGTCAACGCGCGCGGCCCGCCTGAGTCATTTGCAAAATGCTTTGCTCTGATGTATCATTTTTCAACGGAGTGTGCGAATAATATGGATAAAGAAACGGAAACAAAAACAAAAACAGCGGCCGGCTCCGGGCGCAGGTCGGGATTCGCTAAATACGTAAAGATCATCGTAGTGCTCGCGGTCGTTGCGGGCTCGTCGTCGGGCATTTTCGGCAAAGCCATATCCGCGCCGTCGATGGCGATCGGGTTCTGGCGGCTCACGATGGGGCTGCCGTTCTTTGCGATACCTGTTTTAACGAAGCACAGAGACACGCTTAAGGCGATATCCAGGCGCGATCTGCTGCTCACGTTCCTGTCGGGAGCGTTTCTGTTCCTGCACTTTTTCAGCTGGTTCAACGCGGTCAAGATGACGAATATAGGCAGTGCCGTGGTTTTGGCGGCGCTTCACCCGCTCGTCGTGCTGTTCGTGACTGTCTTCATATTTAAAAAACACGTGGGCGCCAGGCCGGTCGCAGGCATTCTGATCGCGCTGATCGGCGGCGTGATGGTCGCCGGGCTCGACTACAGGCAGCTCTCGTCCGGGAATTTCAAGGGCGATATGCTGGCGTTCGCCGCCGGCGTGTTCATGGGGATCTATTTTCTGATCGGGAACGAGGCCAGAAAGAACGTCCCGGGCCCGACGTACGTATTTCTCTGTTTTTTTGCGTGCTGGGCGTGTTTTGCCGTCGGAATGATAGCGACGGGGACGCCTACGCTCGGATATACGGCAAAGGATTACCTGCTGCTGGTCGGACTGACGCTCGTCTGCCAGATCGGCGCTCACGCGGTGCTTAACCTGTGCCTCGGATACGTCGACTCTCTGTACGTTTCGGCGTGGGAGTCCGGCGAATGCGTTTTTGCCATATTGCTGGGGATGATATTCCTGCGCGAGATACCGACGAGCTGGGAGACGATAGGATGTTTCATAGTCGTCGCGGGGCTTTTGTACTATAATTACTGGTATGGAAGGGAATCCGACTGAACTTTGATCTGACTTATGACGAAGAGTAAAAAAATCAAATTAGGCAGAATGCTGCTGGTCCTGGGGATCGTCGCGGTGTGTCTGGGCGCACTTCTGATCTGCCTGAACGCCTACGAGGGATACATGGCCGAAAAGCGGGCCGAACGTGTGCTGAGTACGCTTTAGGACGAGATCATCGACAGGGCGGCGGGCGGTTCGGGCGCGTCGATCGAAGAGGAACCGTATATCATAGTCGAAGGCAAGCGCTGCATCGGGATCATAGAGGTCCCTGAACTGGACCTGAAGATGCCTGTCATCGGCGAATGGGAATATTCGAATCTCACGACCGCGCCGTGCAGGTATTCGGGATCGATCAAAACAGGCGACATGGTGATCTGCGGCCACAATTACTGGAGCCAGTTCGGGCCGCTCAGATACGCAGGGATCGGCATGGAGGTGCACTTCACTTCCGTGAACGGCACGGTATACCGCTTCGTGGTCGAAAACAGGGAGACGCTTCAGCCCTACGAGGTATCGAGGGCTCTGGAAAACTATAAGAACAGCAGCCGCGAGAACGCCAGATGGGATCTGACGCTCTTCACGTGCAATCTCGGAGGCGCGACACGCTGCGTGGTTCGCTGCGTCGCGGACGGAGAGACGGTGGAATAATGGAAAAAGCGACAAAAACAGAAAGTGAAGACTCGAAGGTCATGAAGGATCTGAAGCGGCTGAACAGGCGCGAACTGCTGGAGATCATGCTCGCTCAGGGGCGTGAGATCGACCGGCTGAACGCCAGGATCGCCCAAACTGGAGGCCGGCGCGGCGGACAGTAAAAAGCCTGCGCGCGAGGCCGATGCGTCACACAGGGATGAGCCTGAGGGCGGAAGCGGGGCGGCGCCGGACGATACGCCTGCGCCGGAGGTACAGGATGCAGGTGTGGCGCCGGGCGATACGCCTGCTCACGAGGTACAGGATGCCGGGGCGGCGTCTGGCGATACGCCTGCGCCGGAGGTACAGGATGCCGGTGCGGCGCCTGGCGATACGCCTGCGCACGAGACTGATCCTGCGCCGGCGGATGAGCATCCTGCGCGGGTTTCAAGGTCCGGCAAGCATGCCGCCAGACACAGCGGCATATTCGGAAAGAAAATAAGGATAGGCATACGATCCAGGGAAAAATAAGCGGAGAGGCCCGTCCCCGGGCTGCACGTGTCCCGATGCTGCGGACTTCCATGCACGCCAGCACCGCCAGTCTTCATGTGCGCCCATCCCCGGGACCCGTTGAAGACGAGGTCGGAATAACATATAATGTAATCGCGCGGCTATTGACGCTCACGCACGGAAATCGAATCAAAATATTTGAAAGGACGGACAGACATGGCTTATCTAGAAATCGTTGAAGTTCTGGGCAGGGAAATACTCGACTCGCGCGGCAACCCGACGGTCGAGGCAGAGGTTTATCTCGAAGACGGCACTGTCGGCAGGGGAGCATCCCCGAGCGGCGCTTCAACCGGAGAATTCGAGGCGCTCGAGCTGAGAGACGGCGATAAAGCGCGCTACGACGGCAAGGGCGTCGAAAAAGCCGTAGGCTTTGTTAACAACGACATCGATGAACTCCTCCTCGGAATGGACGCTTCAGACATCTATGCCGTGGATCAGGCCATGATCGAAGCGGACGGCACCGACGACAAATCAAAATTCGGCGCCAACGCGATCCTCGCCGTATCGATCGCATGCGCCAAAGCCGCAGCCGCGTCCCTGGACATCCCGCTCTATCGCTTTATCGGAGGGCTTTCCGGAAACACGCTTCCTGTCCCGATGATGAATATCCTCAACGGCGGAGCACACGCCGGCAACACGGTCGACACGCAGGAATTTATGATAATGCCTGCCGGAGCTCCGAACTTCCGCGAAGCCCTGCGCATGAGCGCTGAGGTATATCACAAGCTCGGCAAGATACTGAAGGCAGAGGGCTACGCCACCTCAGTCGGCGACGAGGGCGGCTACGCGCCTGACCTCACCAGCGACGAGGAGACGCTCGACTACATCGTGCGCGCCATCAAAGAAGCTGGCTATGAACCGGGCAAAGACTTTGTCCTCGCGATCGACGCCGCCGCTTCCGAATGGAAAGGCAGTAAGCCGGGCGAATACAAACAGCCTAAGAGCGGCCGCGAGTTCACCTCCGAGACGCTCGTCGACCACTGGGCTTCTTTGATCGAAAAGTACCCTATCGCATCGCTCGAGGACGGACTCGACGAAGAGGACTGGGAAGGCTGGAAACTTCTCACCGACAGGCTCGGCGGCAAAGTCCAGCTCGTCGGAGACGATCTCTTCGTCACGAACACGAAGCGCCTCTCAAAGGGCATTTCCCTCGGATGCGCCAACTCCATCCTGATCAAACTCAACCAGATCGGCTCGGTTTCCGAGACGCTCGAAGCCATCAAGATGGCGCATAAAGCCGGCTATACCGCGGTCGTTTCACACAGATCGGGCGAGACCGAGGACACGACGATCGCCGATCTCGTAGTCGCGATGAACTGCGGCCAGATCAAGACCGGCGCCCCTGGCAGGACCGAGCGCGTGGCGAAATACAACCAGTTGCTCAGGATCGAGGAAGAACTCGGCGACAGCGCGGTCTTCGCCGGATTCAACGGTTTCAGGACCGGCACGTTCGGTAAATAGTGAAATGAGAATAACATCAGACAAAACAGATACACGCGCTGACTACGAGGTAGTGTTCTGCTCCGCGCCGGATCGCGGGAACGCGGAAGCCCGCATCGTCCCCGCGCCGTACGGTGAGGACGAGGGCGCGCTTAAAGCCGCCGGTTTCGGCAGAGCAGACGTGGCCGACCTCCCGGAGAAGCGCAGACTTTACGTTAAACTCGACGACCCGTCGTCAGACCGCTATAACGGGATGCGTTTCGCCGCCGCCCGGGCAGTAAAAGCGCTGTCGAACCACGACATCTCGGCCGTGTCCGTGGCGCTTCCTCTCGCGTCGGAAAATCCGGACGCAGAGGAGATCAGGCAGACCGCCCGCGCGCTGGCTGAGGGTTTGGTTCTCTCGGCATACAGATTCGATAAGTACAAAACCGAAAAAACGCAGTACCCTGTGCGCGACGTCTTCGTTACGGCTCCGGAAGGGGCGGAAGACGCGGCCGCAAAGGGCATCTCTGAGGGTCTGATCCTCGCGGACGCCGTGAACTACGTGCGCGACATAACCAACGAGCCGCCGCAGGACTACACTCCCGCAAAGATGGCGGAAGACGCACAGAGACTCGCCGGTGCATACCCGACCGTGACGTGCGAGGTCTTCGGGCCGGAATACCTGCGGGCGGAGAACATGAACGCGTTCCTGGCGGTCAGCCAGTCCAGCCCGCGCGAGCCGAGGCTCATACATCTGACCTATGTGCCGGAACAGAACAACGAGAGATCACAGAGCCGGGACCCGGAGCAGAACACGTGCCGCAGCACGGAGCAAAACCCATCCCGCAGCACGGAGCAAATCCCGTCCGGCGCCTGTGGCGCGCGCAGATATGCCTTTGTCGGAAAAGGCCTGACGTACGATTCCGGCGGACTCACGCTGAAGTCACGCACCGGGATGAGCGATATGAAATCCGATAAAGCCGGAGCCGCCACGGTCATGGGGATAATCCGCGCCGCGGCCGAACTGGGGCTTCCGTATGAGATCCACGGAGTGCTCGGATGCACCGAAAACATGATAGGCGCTGACGCGTATAAGCCGGACGACGTGATACGGTCGCGCGCCGGGGTAACGATCGAGGTCAACAACACGGATGCCGAGGGTCGCCTCGTCCTCGCGGACTGTCTCTCATGGGCATGCGACAAAATCTCCCCTCACGAGATCATCGACCTCGCGACGCTGACAGGCGCGTGCGTGAATGCGCTCGGAGCCTACACAACGGGCGTGCTCGGATGCGATTTTGATAAGATGATGGAATTCAAACTCTCGGCTGAACAGAGCGGCGAACTCTATTCGGTGCTCGAGTCGAACGCCTTCATCGAAAAGTTGATACATTCCAACGTCGCGGACGTTAAGAACTCCGCTCCGGGCAAACCGGGCGGCGCCCAGATCGCGGCCATTTTCCTTTCGAAGTTCCTGCCCGAAGAGTACCGCGATAAGTGGATCCATCTCGACATCGCGGGACCTGCCTTTGGCAGCGAAGAATGGGGATGCAACCACGCCGGAGCCACGGGCGAAGGGCTGAGAGGGTGCGTGTACTACATGATGCACGCCGAATAGAGCCCGGCATTTTCCGTGGCATAAACAGCGATTCCGGGAAGCGGTACGAGCGCATCCCGGAATCAGAAGGTTAGAAAATCAGAAGATCACAGGAGAAAAGAAGTCCGCGCAGTTTCACTCATCTCACGCATCAATAGTTCAGGCATGCGACGGAGTGAGATTTACCCACGCTCTTCATAGCCGGGCAGACTTCTGCGCATTCCTTTTTTGCCATAGGGCAGCGAGTGTGAAAAACACATCCCGACGGGGGATTCAGCGGCGAAGGCAGGTCACCTTTAAGCGTCTTCCTGACGCGCTTCCTGTGCGGATTCGGTGAAGGAACTGCAGAAAGAAGAACCTGTGTGTACGGATGGCACGGATTGGCGAAAAGTTCATCCGTTTCAGCCTCCTCGACGAGATGGCCTAAGTACATCACGCCGACCCGCGTCGAAGTATACCTTATGACACTCATATCATGAGAAATAAACATGTATGTGAGGTTCGACGCTTCCTGAAGGTCCAGAAGGAGATTGATGATCTGGGCTCTTACAGATACATCGAGCGCGCTTACCGGTTCATCGCATACAACGACGCGCGGATTCATGATAATTGCACGCGCGACACCGACACGCTGGCGCTGTCCGCCCGAAAGTTCATGCGGAAAGCGATAGAAATGCTCCGAGTGGAGCCCCACCTTTCCCAGCATTTCCAGCACGACATCCATGCGCTCGTCCTTGCTGCCGATGTTGTGGATATTCAGCGTTTCCAGAAGGATATCACCTATACGCTGGCGCGGATTCAGCGAAGTGTACGGGTCTTGAAAAATCATCTGGATCTTTTCGCGGAGAATTTTTTTGTCGATCTCTTTTTCATTCACACCGTCAAGTTTGACAGTCCCTGAAGTGATCGGGAAGAGATTCATGATCGAACGGCCGAGCGTTGATTTGCCGCAGCCAGTTTCCCCGACTACCCCGTAGGTTTCGCCCTCGTAAAGGTCAAGCGAAACGTCATCAAGCGCCTTGACACTTTGTTTGGTGTTCCCGATCAAACCGCGCACTGGGAAGTATTTGCACACATTCCTGGCTTCGATTATCACATTGTCACTCATAACTCACACCTCCGCTGACTCGCTCCTCAGCCTGCGCCGGAACTCCGCCTGCGGCTGCCGCTTCCCGATTCCAGCAGCGAACCGCACGTCCGCTGCCGATACGTTCGAGCGCCGGCATCTCTTCAGAGCAGCGCTCTGTCGCGAAAGGACAACGCGGACCGAATCTGCATCCCTTCGGGATATTTTGAAGAAGAGGAACCATGCCTTTGATCATATACAGCCGCCTCGCGCGCTCGCCTTCCATCTTTGGTACGGATTTCATCAATCCTATGGTATACGGATGCATCGGGTGGTCGAACAGATCCATGACCGGCGCTTCCTCGACGATCTGACCGAGATACATTACGGCAACCCGCGAACAAGTTTCAGCGATCACGGAGAGATCATGAGTGATCAGAATGACGCCCATGTCGAGTTTTTTGTTCAGATCAACGATCAGCTCCATTATCTGGGCCTGGATGGTGACGTCCAGAGCGGTCGTCGGTTCATCCGCGATCAAAAGTTTAGGCTGGCAGCAAAGCGCACACGCTATCATGACTCTCTGACGCATGCCGCCGGAAAGTTCATGCGGATACTGCTTGACGCGCCGCTCGGGCGAAGGAATGCCAACGAGTCTCAGCATGTTCACCGCTTCTTCCCACGCTTCTTTTTTATTCATCCCCTGATGGATCGAAATAGTAAGCAGCGAACTGAGCTGACTTGCGTCGAGTGGACGGCGCGAGTGGACGGCGCGAGTGGACGGCGCGCTTCATTCTTACTTCCTGCGACGATTTAAGGCGCAGATATAATCAAACTTACTTCGTAAATTGCAATAACAAGT
>DKRJ01000009.1 GCA_002472145.1 Clostridiales bacterium UBA7285
ACTTTTGGCGACCATATCATTTTATGGAAAAAATAAAGAGGGAATCGTATATTATTATATTTATTGTTTATTATTATACATCCCGGGGCCGGAACTGGGTTCTGACGTCAAACTGATATCAAAGCCCGAACACGAAATCAAGCCCCGATATCAGAACTTGATCCTGATCAGTTTGCGCGGCCTGCCGGCGCCTGACAGCGGCTGGATCCCTGCGTTCTCGACGTAGCCGTATTCCTCGAGCCTGGTCAGTATGCGGTTGAGGTTGCTTTTACCGATCCCGGTGAGGCTGGAGAGATCAGAAAGCGTTGTCATATCCAGAGCGTACTGCCTGGCGATGTCTGATATACGCTGTATGGACCTGGCGCTGATGCCTGTGTCTCTGGATATCTCGTCGCTGCGCGAGAACGATCCTTCGTCACCCGCGTCCCTGTCTTCCGTCCTGTCAAAGGTGAAAGGCCCGACGATGCTCTGCACCCCGCTGTTCTCGTACACCATGCAGTAACTCGGCACCTGCTGGAGAGACGCGATGCGCAGGGCCTTCAGCGAGTTGTCCTTTGCCTGCCCGACCGACTTATGCGTCCCGAGCCCGAGGAAAATGTTCTGATCCGTTCCCGATGCGCGGAGCATCTTAAACAGCCTGAGGATCAGGGTGTTCTCCGCCGTGAGGTCTGACTTTTCGTCTCTGTAGTAGATGAAACTGGCGCCGTTTGCATGCGCTTCCACGGCCCCACCTATGAGCTGCGAGAAAGTGTATATCGAGTGTATGGTTCGATTCGCATTGCGGCTCAGGGCGAAATCGCTCTGCTCGGAGTAGTTTATGCCGTTGTTCAGCGTGGTGATCACCGATATGACGGCCGGAACGGAGCCGCTCTCACTGTTTTTGTCCGCGATCATGCACCGCTGTATGAATTCGGTGAGTTGGATCTTGATCTCGCTCTCGAACGGCTCGACCCAGTACGCCTTGCAGCCCGCCGCTTCCACCTTTGCTCTCACTGTGTCGCTTCCGGTCAGGCAGAACCCCGCCTTGCCGGATCTGATGTTTTCGATGTGGAATTCCGCCGCATGATCGCTGTATTCGACGTCGTGCGCCAGATCGGCGTCGGACGGCTCGAAGCAGTAGACCCTGCACTTCGACGCGTCGATGTTGCCGAGGAAGCGCCCTAAAAACTTCGCGTCCACGTCCTCCTGTAGGTCGTACGAGATGCTGCTCAGTCTGCTCCCGTTATCGAGAACGGCCTCGAACAAAGTCATAAGGATCGAATATTTCGCTTTTGAAAAATAGTCCCACGGCACGGACGGGGTAATGATCGTGCACGACCTGGAATATGGGATGAACCCGGTGAAGAACAGCCCGTCAAAAGATTTCTGCCATCTGTCGAGGTTATCCGTCAGGTCATCGATCAGAGTGGGCAGCGGGACGAATTCCACGCCCGGCTGCAGCCCGTATGAAAAACCGACGATAAGATCTACCGATTTCTGCGGTCCTATTACTCCTATTTTCATGATCGACACTCCTTTTCGCGCAATCCGTCCGTAAATTATTTTATTTATATGCGTACAAATAATATATCACTGGACATCATCGGTCCGCAATATATTTTTCGCTCCGAATTGCATGTTTTCAAGGCCAAAACCTATTTTCGCGTCCCTGTCCGCAGGCGGATATTTATTTATTGTTATTTAATATTTGCACTCGCCTGCAAACGCACCGCGCGCGCTTTGATCTATTGAAATAAATCGCGCAGTTCGCCGGAATACGCGGCGCCAAACCCGGAAATATCGTGTAGAATAGAAGAGATCGCAGATGGCCCGGCAGCGTGACGGGCGGCAGATAAGGAAGTGTATCGGAATGTCGAGGATGAAAGAGATCGAGATATCAGGCTCGCCTTACGAGCGCGGGCTTTCATACGGCAGGCAGTGCGCCGCTGAGATCGCGGAGACGATCGCGGGGTACAGGGCTTTGTTCGAAGACAGGAAGGGGCTCTCGTGGAGCGAGGCAGTTTCTTTCGCTGCTCCGTACGCGGATGCGACGCGCGCGTTCAAGCCGGAATATGCCGAGGAAATGCGTGGGATCGCGGCAGGCGCCGGCGTTCCGGCCGGAGACGTAGAGACGATAAACGCCAGGAGCGAGATCCTTGCAGACCGCGCGCACGCGGCGGGTTCATATCCTGACGAATGTACGGCGTTCAGCGTGCTCGGGTCGCGCACGAGATCCGAGACGCCGCTCGCCGGGCAGAACTGGGACTACTGCCCTGTCATGAGGCCTGTCCTCACGGCTGTGCACATCAGATATGACAAGGGAAGCGGCAGGCCTGACATACTTTTGTTCGCCGAGGCGGGACTGATCGGCGGGGTCGGCATGAACAGCGCCGGGATCACCGTAACCATAAACGCTCTGCCCGCCTTTGACCGCGGTGACGCCGCAGGTGGTAAGAGCGGGATAACGCTGCGGGCGCGCATGCGGTACGTCCTGGAATCAACGTTCCTCGCGCAGGCGTATGAGCACGGCGCGGTCGAACCGCTGTCGGCCGGCAATCTGCTCATAACGTCCGGAGACGGAACTGGAGCCGCGCTCGACATCGAATCGGACTCCGACGAAGCAGACGTCATCCTGCCGGACAACGGGATCATCGTCCACACGAACCATTTCACCGGGGATCTCCTGAAGCTGAGATACCCGCACGCCTCGAGAGGCAGCACGTACGTGCGGCTGGAGCGCATGAAGGAACTGCTCTCCAGCGCGGAAGGCATAACTCCGGAGGACATGGAGATGATGCTGCGCGACCACGTCGGTTTCCCCTGCGGAATATGCGTCCACGCAAACGAAAAAGCGCCTGAGATCAGACGCAATTCGACTAATTTTTCCGTCGTCATGGACCCTGCCGGCGGATGCGCATATCTGGCGCCCGGCAATCCGTGCGGATCGGAATTTGAGAAATATTACGTTTAGCGGGGGTCAGCGGCGTGCGCGGCGGAACATGTAATACGCCGGGCTTCTGACCGCAGTGTCCTCTTTGATGACCTCCGGCCTGACGTACAGGATCTTATCGTCGTCAAAGACTTTCCCTTTTCGCGCCGGGACCTCGACGTCGTACTTACCCGGGCGGTACGCCGGATCGAGTATCATGAACTCTTCACCGGTCCACGCGAACGCGAAGACGTAGTGTCCTATGTCCGAGAGGACTCCGACGTAGTCGTCGTGATTTCCGCCGACGTTGATTATCACGCAGCCGCCCTTTGACAGCCACTCCTCGGCTTCCTCGACAGAGTCGGACGTCGCAAAGTCCAGATCGAACCTTTCAGCGAGCGCGGGACCGTACAGCTGCATGTCGGTCCCCACCTTATGATTTGCCCCCGTATCATATGAGAGCCTGATCGCGTCGTCCATGGAGAGGCGTTCAAGCGTGAGCCTGTCGACGGCCATCATGGCCGCGCAGAGCCCGCACCCCGAGTCGGCGAAAGTGCCTTTTTTCGCTGTTTCGCTGTCGGGGTCCTCCACATTCGTGCGATATTCCACATTCGTAAACGGCTGCTGATTAATGTATAGCATCGATTGCCTTTCCGTATCATTCAAAAACCGATCCGGAGCCCGAACCGCAGGCGCAGGGCCGGAGTCCGAACCGCAGGCGCAGGGCCGGAGTCCGAACCGCAGGCGCGGGGCCGGAGCCCGAACCGCAGGCGCAGGGCCGGAGCCCGAAGGATCAGAGTTCCCTGCCGAGTTCATACGCCTCGGAAAGCGCTTTGTTCCCGGCTATGCTGCCCGGAGCGTCCGCGCCGCCGCCGAAGACCATGCCGGAGAGCGAGGCTTTACTGAAGCAGTCTACCCATCCCTGCAGGCCGGTTTTCGCGTTTGCCGGTACGAAGTCGGCTTCCTCCGCTCCCGACGTCAGGATATACACGTTCCGGAAGCTGTAATCGCCCGCGAAGAGCGGATTCAGGCGGTCCAGGAGCGTCTTCATCTGCCCGGACATCTCGTAATAGTAGATCGGAGTGGCAAAGCACAAAACGTCGCTTTCGCGCACCGCGTCGACTATAGCCGCGGCGTCGTCGGACTGGACGCATTTTCCGGTCTTCTGGCACGCGTTGCAGCCTCTGCAGAAATTGATGGTTTTTCCCTTAAGCGAAACGACGGACACATCGTTCCCAGCCTCCTCGGCGCCGCGCGCGAATTCGGCCGCGAGGGCGTCGGAGTTGCTGTTCGGCCTGAGGCTCGTCTCGATCACAAGTACTTTCTTTCCCATTCCCGATACATTCCTTTCGTTTTTTCAATGCGGCTTACCGTTCGCCCGGCGCATTAAATGAAAATCAGCGATCCGCGTACTTCCTGCGGATCAGAGCGAATGCCGCCTCGGCGCAGACGGCAGCCAGAAGCAGCCACATTGCGAGATTTTCGTTGTCGCCGGTTTTGATCTTCTCCGGAGGCTCAGGGGTTTCCGGAGGGACGGTCTTATTTTCAAAGGACGGCACCACGTCGGTCGGCTCCCCGTCAATGGCGGGCTCCCCGTTAAACGGTTCCCCGTCTTTCGTCCACTCGACGATCACTTTTCCGGCTTTTAGATCCGCTTTTACCGTCGCCGTGTATACGGCATCCTTTTTTACAGTATCCAGACGGCTCATCCCGTCTGTGAAAACGAAATCATCGTCCCCTGATGCCGTGACGCCCGTCACACGGACAGTCAGATCTGCTCCGTCCCTTGAAGCGCTTACGCCGTTCAGGAGATCAAAGTTTGAGCCTGCCGCCGCGACTGCGTCATCAGTTCCTGAAAAAACGACCGTATCGTTTTCTCCCCCGTCTGACGGCCCCGCGTCCGCGCTGATTCCCCCGCTGTACAGCAAAGGAAAAATGAGCGCCAGACTCAAAAAGATAACCATTATTCTGTTCCAGAGTTTCCCTCTCATGACTCTGCCCTCCAGACATTAATAAAATGGCCACATTCTGACCTGTACGTATGTAATTACCAACCGTCCTATATTGTACAAATTATAGCAAATAAATCAAGTCTGGTCCTGTGGGAAAATCAGGCGGGAAAATCAGGCGGGCCGGGACAGAAAACGGGCGGAGCGGCTAATCCTCTCTGTTGTAGATCGCGCTGACCGCTTTTTTGCTGCCGCCTATCACGACGATGGCGCAGACCGCGTTTATCATCATCAAGACCAGAATGAGGATCGGCGTCGACACAAAGGACGACAGCGCTCCCGCGAGGACCTCTCCTATCAGCAGTCCGACTGTGTTCAGCATAGTGAACGCGCCGTTGAAGCGGCCTTTTTTTTCATCCGGCACATATGACTGAGTAGCGCTGATCCTGATCGTATAACTTGTGACACCGAGAACTCCTTCGAGCAGCCCCATCGCGACCATCAGCGGAAGCGGCACGAAAAGCATGAAGCCGCCGGTAAACGAGACCGCGACGTAGACGATCATGGCAATGGTGAATTTTTTTTCAGGTTTGAACTTGCGCTTATAATGATTGATGCCCCCCAGGAAACGCCCAAGAAGCATCGATCCCATGACCAGCATGAACACATACTCGCCGTTCTTATAATTAGCTCGAAAGTACGGGAGGAACAAAACCTGCGACGGTGCGCTGAGCAGTGTGGTCGCAAAGAAGTAGATCGTTATTGCGGATAAGCCGCGGTCGCTTGTGATATATTTTATTCCCTCGCGGATGTCCACAAACATCTGGCGCATCCGGCTCTTTTCTGTTGCGGTTGCCTTCTGACGGTCGATGTAGCCCTCGTAGCCGGTGCCGATCTGAGTTTCCAGGACCGCAGCAATGAAGAAAGTCGCAGCGTTGATGAAGAAGATCGGCACAATCCCGACCGCATTATAGAGAGCAGCGGCGACCGGAACCATCACGGCGCTGACTGTCTCGAGCATACTAGCGATGGAATAAGCTTTAGAAAAGAAGCCCTCCGGCACGAGGAGCGGATAAAAGCTGTCGTACGCCACGCGGTAAACGCTAGAGATCGAGCCGAGGATGAACAAGCATAACGCGAGGAGCGGCATTACGATAAATTCGAAATGCACGATAAGCGCGGCGGCAAAAAATATACCGGCCGAGATAAAGTCAAGTGTATAGATCGTGACACGCCTCGAGACGCGGTCGAGTATCGCGCCGGACAAAACAGGCATGATGATCTGCGGCGCAGTGTATACTACGAGTGCGAGCGCGTACATGAATGTAGACTCGGTGTAGTCGAGCACGAGAAGGCTTGCGGCGAATCCGGCAAGCGCATTCCCGAACATCGAGATGACCGTGCCCCATGTGATTATTGTAAAATCTTTGGTCCAGAGCTTAGGTGCCGGCGCCTTGTCCGCACTGCCCGATGGGGTATTATCCATTAAGTTTCTCCACCGTGATCGTCTCTATGACCTGCTCCTCGAGCGGCCTGTCCAGGAAGTCGGTCACTGTCTCCGCGATAGCGTCCAGGACGTCGAGCCCCTCGGTGATCTTTCCGAACGCGGCGTACTCGCCGTCCAGATGCGGCGCATCCGCGTGCATGATAAAAAACTGCGAGCTCGCGGAATCCGGATCCATCGTGCGCGCCATGGACATGACGCCCCTCTTATGCTTCAAGTCGTTCTTCACGCCGTTTGACGCGAATTCGCCCTTGATGCAGTGCTCGGAGCCGCCCATTCCGGTGCCTTCCGGGTCGCCGCCCTGTATCATGAACCCGCTTATGACCCTGTGGAAAATCAATCCGTCGTAGAACTTTTCATCGGCGAGTTTCTTGAAATTCTCGACCGTTATCGGCGCGACGTCCGGGTAAAGTTCGCCCTTCATGATCCCGCCGTTCTTCATTTTGATCGTCACAGTGTAATTGCTCATTCGTCTCTCTCCTTTTCTCTCTTTCTCTTTTTCCATTCCTTGATGGCCTTGAGGCGCTCGCCGTATTTCTTTTCGAGCCCCTGATCCGCAGGCCTGTAATATTCCCTGCCCTCCAGAGAATCAGGCAGGCACTGCATGTCCGTCAGTTTTTCCTCCGTATCGTGCGCGTACTGGTAGCCGTCGCCGTAGCCCAGATCCTTCATGAGTTTCGTCGGCGCGTTCCTGATAACGAGCGGGACCGGCTCATCCAGCTGCGATAGAGCGTCCTCCTTTGCCTCCATGTAAGCGACGTCGCATGCGTTTGATTTTGGCGCCAAAGCCATATATACGACGGCCTCCGTGAGGTTCACGGTGCACTCGGGCATCCCTATGAAATGACAGGCGCGCGCGGCAGCAACGGCGATCTCGAGCGCCCTCGGGTCTGCCATCCCCACGTCTTCGCTGGCAAAGCGCACCACGCGCCTGGCGACGTAGAGCGGGTCCTCGCCCGACTCAAGCATGCGGGCCAGCCAGTAGACCGCCGCGTCCGGATCGGAATTCCGCATGGATTTATGAAGCGCGGAGATGAGATTGTAGTGCTCCTCGCCGTTCTTATCGTATAAAAGCGATTTACGGGATACGCACTGTTCAAGCGTTTCCTTCGTGACGGTGATCGACCCGTCGCGCTCTATCTCCCCGTTCAGGACGACCATCTCGAGCGTCGAAAGCGCTGATCTGGCGTCGCCGTTGGCAAATTCCGCTATCGACTCGATCATCTCCGGCTCGATGTTTATCTTCTGATCGCCAAAGCCTCTTTTATCGGTTATGGCGCGGTCTAAGAGCGTCGTCAGTTCCTCGGGCGTCAAAGCCTTAAGCACGAAGACCCTGCACCGCGAGAGAAGAGCGCTGTTTATCTCAAACGATGGGTTTTCCGTCGTCGCGCCGATCAGGATTATGCTGCCCTTTTCGACAAAAGGAAGGAACGCGTCCTGCTGGGCTTTATTGAAGCGGTGGATCTCGTCGACGAAGACGATGGTCTTTGCGCCGTAGAGGCGGTTGTTTTCGGCCTCCTGCATGACGGCGCGTATCTCTTTGATGCCGCTCGTGACGGCGGAGAAGTTGATGAACGTGGCCTTCGTCCTGTTCGCGATTATGCGCGCGAGCGTGGTCTTTCCGACGCCCGGCGGCCCCCAGAAGATCATGGAGGAGACGTTATCGCTCTCTATGAGACGGCGCAGGACTTTACCCTCGCCGAGGAGGTGTGTCTGTCCGACGAATTCGTCGAGATCGCGCGGTCTCATACAGGCCGCCAGCGGCATGTTCGCGGGGCTTTCGGACGCGCTGTCCGCACTGCCCGCACTGCCCCCGCTGCCCGGGTCCTGCGCGCCGAGTGCGCTTCCCGCGCCTTCCGAGGCTCCGATGCCCGGTATCGACATCTGTTCCGTTTTTCCCATGGTCCGTGCGCTCCTTTCGTGATCCTGATTTTCCGCGCGCTCCGCAGTTCACGGGCCACGCGCGTCATATCGTAATTATACACGCGGAGAGGGGTTTAGGCAAAATCCGGGGCATCGTTCTGCGGCACGTGTCGAGCGGCCGCGTGCGGTGCCAGGCAGCGGGCGTTTTGCGGCTGCGTGCGGTTCTGCGCAATCTTGCCGGCGCATAAAAAATGAATAAAACCTCACGGCAGATGTGTGTGCCCGTCCGCGCCTTTAGCAAAATGGAACCCTCTTGTAACATCATGAGAACATCATGTGAATCCAATGATAATTTTTGCACTTTCGACCGACTCCGCACGATGCGGCAGCGAAAAGCCGGTAAATAAAAATTCACGGAGTTAATAATTATTCATGTGGGTTGATTGTAAATTGAA
>DKRJ01000018.1 GCA_002472145.1 Clostridiales bacterium UBA7285
ACTTTTGGCGACCTAATCATAATAAATGGAATCACAAGAGTGTACGGAGAACGAACATGAAGAAAATATATGACAGGCGAAACATATTTACGTTCCCGGCGCGGGGCGGCCGCGGGCCTGATCTGGGATACGACGACGATGACGATACTCTCGGCGATGACAGTGTGGGAGGCGTAAATGACGACGGTGAGGGCCCGGATGACGACGTCCCCGACTACGCCGCGATGTCGGTCGAAGAGTTGAAAGCGTACCGCGATGATCTGTCGGCAAAGCTTGCCGCCGAGCGTGAAAGCGGCGCGGAACTTGAAAAGAAATACGCCGACGTCCGCAAAGCCGAGCGCACCGCGTATTTCGAGACAAAATCGCGAAGTTCGCTTCACATTTCCGGGATACTCCTGGAGATAACTTGCTTTGCATTCGGCATTGCTATCGGTGAACTGATAATATGGGCTCTCAGGAACTGACGGATCTGACGGATCAGAGGAACATATGGACGAAGTAAAAATAGGGACCGGAGAAAAAATAGAAGAAGAGCAGCGCGAGGCAGCCGCGGCCATCGAGGCCGATGAGAAAAACAGCCTCGTCGACGAGATCGGGGAACTGCGCAGTCAGCTGGCATCGGAAAAACTGCGTAACAGCGCGCTTTCACGCGACATAGCGCGGGTCGACGATCTCGGCGAAAAGCATAAAGAAAAAACACGCGAAAAGAGCGAGAAGTGGTCAAAGCACATGCATCCGCTTCTAAAAAGTCTGATAGCGTTCGCGATCGGGACGATTTTCGGCGTTATTTACTTTGCCATAAAGGGATAGAGGAGACGTGGATCGGTCGGAAGAAGCCCGCTTATTACAAATCTTTCTCGGTTTTGACTTATATAAGACATCAAAACGGCAACATGTATACACAGTTTCTTCACAATCCGATGGTAGATTATAGTTGTCAAAGGGAAACGGGGAATTCCTTTTGAACCATTCTTTTCTTTCTTAATAATAAATAAACATCGCGCCTGGAACTCCGCTTGAACAAAGCGGAGTTCCTTTTATGCGCGAAAATTTTTATGCTCAGAAAAAACACTGGGAGCCGGCGCACTATGCTTTTGATCTGGCGCACCGTGCCGTCGATCGGGCGCACTGTGCCGTCAATCGGGCGCACTGTGCCTTCAATCGGGCGCACCGGAACTGCCGTGCCTGGGTCAGTCTTTCACCGTTCCGTCAGGGTTGAAGACCGGAAGCTTCTCGAGGAATTTGATGTCTTTGCGGTCCGCGGCGGCGCCTTCCGCAAGCACTGCCATTTTGCCGACGATGTTTCCTCCGACTTGGTTTACGAGCGATTCCATGGATCTGAGAGACTCGCCGGTGCTGATGACGTCATCGACGATGAGAATGCGTCTGCCTCTCATGAGATCGGCTTCGTTCTGGCCGAGGCAGAGTTTCTGCACGTGATCCGTCGTGATGGAGTTCACCTCCGTCTCGATGACGTTCTGCATGTAGAGCTTCTGGCCCTTGCGCAGGACGACGTAAGGCTTGGAACCGGCCAACTTCGCCATCTCGTAGGCGAGAGGGATGCCCTTTGACTCCGCGGTCACGATCACGTCGAAATCAGGAGCCATCGCGAGCAGCTGCTCAGCTGCGGCCTTTGTGATCTCGACGTCCCCGAACATGACGAACGCGCCGATGTAGAGATCATCGCTCACCCTGCAGAGAGGGAGTTTCCTGTCGAGACCGGCGATCTTCATTTCGTAAAACAATTAGTACACCTTCTTTCAAAAATATGACATCCGCGTGCCGGACCGTTTTTCGCGCATCTGCCGGGGGCGTCTCCGGCGCGGCGCCGGGCCTAAAGCGACACCGGATGGATCAGCGTAAATATGCGAAGCGCAAACAGCGCGAACGCGACCCACATCACAGGCGGGATATCTTTCTGCTTGCCCGTGATCAGCTTGAGGAGCACCCAGGCGATCATCCCGAACATTATCCCGTTGGCGATGGAATATGTGAAAGGCATCATCACGACGGCGAGGAATCCGCCCGCTACGTCCGCGATGTCGCCTTCGAAGGTCATTTTTTTGATCGAACTCATCATGAGCAGCCCGACCCAGAGCAGTGCCGGCGTAGTCGCGAACCCCGGTATCGCGGTGAAGATCGGCGACAGGAAAAGCGCTATTGCGAACATGACAGCCGTGCTGACGGAAGTCAGACCGGTGCGCCCTCCCGCGGCAACACCGGCCGACGATTCGACGTAGCTGGTGACAGTGGAAGTCCCGAGGCACGCGCCGCAGACGGTGCCGACAGCGTCAGCCATGAGCGCTCCTTTTGCGTTAGGCAGTTTGCCGTCTTTATCGAGAAGGTTTCCCTTCGACGCGACGCCGATCAGTGTGCCGACCGTATCGAAGATATCGACGAAGAGGAAACTGAAGACGATCACTATGAAATTCAGAAGGTGCCCGTCCCCGACCCATCCGAAGTCGAATTCGAACAAAAGCGGCGCCGACGGGATGAAGTCCTTTGCCGATACGGACGGATAGAGCGAATAAGCCGACGCCTCCGGATCCACGACGTACCAGCCCGTTGCCTGGGCGATCATGCCGAGCCCCCACGTGGCCAGGATCCCGATGAGGATATACCCTTTAACGTTGAAATGATAAAGCGCGGCGACGATGACAAATCCGAGGAGCGCCAAAGCAGCCTGCGCCGTGCCGATGTCCCCGAGCGTGACAAGCGTGCTTTGATCGGTGACGACGATGCCGGCGCTCTTTAATCCTATCAGTATTATGAAAAGTCCGATCCCGCTCGTGATGCCGTATTTAAGGTTCTGCGGGATGTCATTCACGAGTTTTTCCCTGAAGTTGGTGAATGAGAGAAGTATGAATATGATGCCCTCGCACAGAACAGCCGCCAGCGCTATCCTCCACGGATCTTCGACACCTTCGGCTGCGAGCGGAACGCATACGGAATAAGCGAAATACGCGTTCAATCCCATCCCAGAAGCGAGCGCGACAGGGTAGTTGGCAAAAAAGGCCATGCACAGAGTCGCTATCACCGCCGAAATGACCGTAGCCGAGAAAACGGCGTCCTTATCCATCACGGCGTCCGAAAGTATGGACGGGTTGACGGCAAGGATATATACCATCGACAGGAACGTGGTGATGCCGGCGGTTATCTCTGTGCCGGCCGTCGTGCCGTGTTCCTTCAGTTTGAAAAGTTTTTCCATCGCGCGAACCTTTCGATTTCAAAAAATACCAAACCGGTGCGTATCTTACGCGTACTCTTAATTTATACTACATTTTCGCGATTCCCGCCACTTTTTTATCTTTGACCTTCCCGCGGCCTTTGCAGGCGCACCATTCAAGTGTTACGATATGCATAAGAAAGGTATCGGAGGACAAGCATATGGCACACGATTATTCGGCACTTCAAAACGGCAGCGATATCCGCGGCGTGGCGCTCGGGGCTTCTGCCGGGGACGCGAACGCGCTGACTGAAGAAGCAGCTGCCCGCCTGGCAAAGGGCTTTCTGTATTATCTGAGGATGGAAACGGGTAAAAACGCTTCCGACCTGAAGGTCTCGATCGGCAGAGACTCGAGAATGACCGGAGAGACGCTGCTGAACGCCGCTGCCGGCGCGATGACGTCGTGCGGGACGAAAGTATACGACGCAGGGCTCGCCTCCACTCCGGCGATGTTCATGTCGACCGTATTCCCGGAATTCGCATGCGACGGGGCGATCATGATCACTGCGAGCCATATGCCGTCAGACAGGAACGGCATGAAATTCTTCAGTGCCGCGGGAGGCCTGGATAAAGGCGACGTCACCGATATCATCAATTTTGCCGGAGCCGACACGCTGCTGGCTGACTTAAACAGATACAATTCGCCCGCCGCATCGGTCGAAAAGATAAACCTGATGGATAAATACAGCGCGCACCTGCGCTGTCTGATCTCCGAAAGTATCGGCGCGGACCCGGAGAAGCCTCTCGCCGGTCTTAAGATCGTCGTGGACGCGGGAAACGGCGCCGGAGGATTTTACGCGTCCGACGTTCTGGCGCCTCTCGGGGCGGACATATCGGCGTCGCAGTTCCTCGAGCCGGACGGCACATTCCCTAACCACATTCCTAACCCTGAGAACAAAGAAGCGATGAAGTCGATCTACGGAGCGGTAAGATCATCCGGCGCGGATCTGGGACTGATTTTCGACACCGACGTCGACAGGGTCTCCGCCGTGGACGAGCACGGTGAAGAAATCAGCAGGAACGGGATCGTCGCGCTGGCAGCGGTCCTGGCGGCCGAGAAGCATCCGGGCTCAACGGTCGTGACGGACAGCGTCACCAGCCGCGGCCTGAACGAGTTCCTCACACAGGACCTCGGGCTGAAGCACCTGCGCTACCGCCGCGGATATCGCAACGTAATCGGCAAGGGTACGGAATTAAACGATGAAGCGGCCAAAAACGAGTCCGGCGAAATGTGCTCCTTAGCTATAGAAACGAGCGGCCACGCCGCTTTCAGCGACAACTATTTTCTGGACGACGGCGCGTACCTGGCTGCGCTGATAGTGATAAAGACTGCCCTGCTGAAAAAGCAGGGGCTCGGCATATCCGAGACGATCAAAGACCTGAAAGCGCCCGCGGAATCGCTCGAGTTCAGGCTTCCGGTAAACTCTCCGGCGTTTTCGGCCGTCGGCGACGACGTGATCGAATACCTGAAGGGGGTAGTCTCTTCCGGCAACGTCAAGGGCTGCAGCCTCGAAGAGCCGAACTATGAGGGCGTCAGGATCAACTTCACCGATCCTTCCGTCAAAGGCTGGCTCCTGCTGCGCAAATCGCTCCATGAGCCTCTGCTCCCCGTCAATATGGAGTCTGAAGTCACGGGAGGCTGCGAGATCATGATCCGCGCGCTTCTGCCTCTGCTGGCCGGATTCCCCGAGGTGGACACGAAGCCGCTGACGGAATACTGATGCCGAGTGTCGGTCATCCGAAAGTCGGCCTGGCGGTCGGGTATTGACCCGTCAAAGCCCCAGTTGTGATTTCAGCGCGTCCTGCAGTATCTGAGAAAAATTCACTCCCGCCGCCGTGGCGGCTTCATTCAGCCATTCGGGGATGGAAAGCGTCTTTTTTACGGCGCGCGTGTTGTATTTTTTACGATATGCAAGCGTGTCGGCCCGAATATAAGACGCTTCTTCGTTTTTCTTACATTCAACCGACTTTATATCCGTCGGTTCAGGTATATCGGTGTGGTCGTCCTCCATTTCGCACAGCATCAGCGGAAGGACATCCTGCGCCATTTTGATGGCTTCCTCCAGCGTAGAGCCGCACGTGAAGCAGTTCTCGATGTCCGGAAATCTCACATTTATGCCGTCTTTAGACTTTTCGAACACAGCCGGAAAAATATATACAGCCATTTCAGTTCTCCTTCCTCAATCTCGCAGCCAATCTCGCAAAGCCGTCCGGGCGCCTGCGGGCAGTGGATTCATTTGATTCCCGCCGCTTTCAGTATTTGCTCCAAAGTACCGGTAGGGATCTCTCCCGTGTGCCTCCAGACCGGGAATTTCATTCCGGTCATTGGGCTATACCAAATCTCATGATTTCCGCCTTCTCGAATGCAGAAGCACCCCGACTTTTTGAGAAGTTTAACCAGATCCCTTGTTTTCATTCCGCTTCTTTCCTATAATTATACACGTAATATCACGTATCGCAATCAGAATTTTATGTAATAATACGTATTAACTTGTTGATAATTGTCTGCACTGATAATTATAACTTGCTTTATTTGGGGCGGATTTAGGGAAATACAAACAAAGTTAAAACCGGCGGGCCGCAAAATCACGACCTGCCGGCAAAAACATTTATATAGCGCTAAGCGAAATCCTTATTCGCAGACGGTGCTGTTTCAGAGGTCTGCGGTTTCTATTCCCAGTTCTCCTTGAGGTAGCGGTCGAACCGCTCGAGGCCCGCTTTCAGCACCTCGGGATCACCGAACGCGCCGTATCCGATGCGGATCGTTCCCGGCATGTCGAAGTAGTCGCCCGGGACGAACAGGATCTTATCCTTTGCCATCGCGTCTTTAGCAAACGTCTCGGAATCAACGTCGTAGTCGTATTTCATCAGGCACGTCGTTCCCATCGGATCGCTGAATAGCGTGAAATGCGGCTGGGCGTCGGCCCATTCCTTAACGATCTTTTTATTCGGGAGCAGGATCCCGCGGGCGCGTTCCCAGACCTTCTCGTAGTTCTCAAGCGCGACCGAGCCGACGACCTCGTCGATGATGCCGTCGCAGATCGTGTTATACGACCTCCTCGTCTTGAATTCCTGATACATCTCGGGATCCTTGCAGACGATCCAGCCGATGCGCGTGCCCGCCATCGAGAACATCTTCGAAAGCGAAGAAACGGCGATAGCCTTATCATATCCGTAGTCGAGGATGGAAGGCATGTACTCGCGCGAAAGCCCACGGTAGATCTCGTCGCACAGAATGTACGCGTCGTATTTCTTTGCCAGTTCGACGAGTTTTTTCAGGTCTTCGTCCCAGAAGAACGTCCCGATCGGGTTGTTCGGGTTCGTCAAAACGATGACCTTCGTCTTTTCGTCGCAGAGAGCGTCCAGCGCGTCAAAATCGAGCTTGAAATCGTTATCTTCGCTGAGCTGATAGATCCTCGTGTCGATACCGATCGACTTAGGAATGTCGTAGTGCTGCTGATATGAAGGCTTGACGACGACGCAGTTCTCGCCCGGCTCGAGCAGCCCCATCAAAACGATGTCGTTCGCGCCGGTCCCGCCGTGGACCATCATGACCTGCTCAGGCTTGACGTTTCCCTTCGGATACGTCTCCGCGACGGCTTTTTTGATCCTCGGTGAACCGGTCGCGTCTCCGTGATGATAGTGAAGGCTCATAGTCGACAGTTCATCGAGGAATTTCCCCTCGTCCTGCCCCGTGACGCGGAACAGTTCGTCCATCGTCATCGCCTTGACGCAGCTCGACCCGAGATTGACCTCTGCCAGGGAGTCCATAGGATTTAACCATTCCTCGACTCCGAACCATGCCATTTTCATAATCCATGACCTCCTGAATGAATAAAACCTTTATATTTTGATTTGAAACGACTTTGATCGCTCCGTCGCTCATGCCTTAAAGGTATCACCGCCGGAGACGTATTGCAATAGATGCCGCTGTGAAAAAACTTTGGACGCGCCAATAAGGAAGTCTCGAAGATCTGCGGTTACGAACCTCCGGAAGACAGCGCCGAGGCTTCAGTGATCCATTAATTATTCAATGCGGATCCATATACTGTGCCTGGACCGCCGGTCCGCTATTTGTTCGCCGTTATCAGTTCTTTATAGTAATCCACGCAGCCCGGCAGGCAGGCGTACTCCAGCGTCTCGTCGATGCCGTGCATCCCTTTCATCTGTTCCGGTCCGTATATCACAGGGGCAAAGCGGATCACGCTGTCGCATATCTCCTGATAGAACTGAGCGTCGGTGGCGCCGGTCATCACGTACGGAGACTCGACGATCCCCGGGAAAGACCTCTCGATCGTATCTTTAACAAAGAGATACGCATCGCCGTTTAAGTCCGTCGGCGTGGTGTAGTCGTTCGCGTGCATGACCTCGGTCTCCAGACCGTATTCTTCCGCCTTCTTCCTGATTATCAACAGGCTCTCGTCCATCCCCTGATGCGGGATAAAGCGCATGTTCGCGCTGACCGAGGCTTCCTGCGGCAAAACATTCACGGCGTCTGAGCCGCTGCTCATCGTGAAGGCGATCGTCGTCTCAAGCATGGCCGCCCCTTGCGCCGATATTTTAGGCATGAGGCGCGTGAGCAGACCTTTAAAGAGCCAGAGGTTCCCGAAGACGTATCTTAGTCCGAACGAGGCGTAAGGCGCGAGCGTCTCAAACATCGCCGCCACTTCCGGGATCATCTTCTTCCTGAACGGGTCGTGAGTCTTCACGTCGTTCACAAAAGCCGCCAGAGTGTCGATAGGAGTCTTTACCGGCGGAGCGCTGGCGTGGCCGCCGTGGCCGCGGGCGATGAACTTAACGTCGGCCTTTCCCTTTTCAAAAACGCCAACCATGGCGAAATTTCCCTTTATACCACCGATCGGATCGGTTATGATCCCGCCGCCCTCGTCGCATACCAGGAACGGCTTCACGCCGCGGCGTTTAAGTTCGGCCACGAGTTTAGGGCAGCCGTCGCCGGCCCATTCCTCCGTGCAGGACGAAGAGAGCCAGACGTCGTTTTCCGGGACGCATCCCTCCTCCAGCAGTTCCTCCACTGCCTGGAAGAATCCCATCAGTGAGCACTTAGTGTCTGAAGACCCGCGGCCCCAGACCTTTCCGTCAGCGATGTCGCCCGAGAACGGCTCGTGCGTCCACTTTCCCTCAGCCGGGACGACGTCCTGATGGCTCATCAGAACGAGAGGCTTTGCGTCGCTCTTGCCTTTCCAGTGAAGAAGCAGGTTCCCGTCGATCTCGATCTTCTCCAGATCCGAGAACACGCGCGGATAGAGTTTTGCCAGGACCTCGTGGAAGCCGAGGAACTTTTCGCGGTCGTGCTCACCCGCGTGCGAGACGGTCTCATATCTCACCATCTCGGCGAGTTTTTCCGCGTACTCCGCCGCCCTCTGTTCCGTCCGCTGGTCATGCTTTGGCGAATAATCGGCAGACTTTGCGCCGCGGGCGAGAGTACGAAAAAGCGCGATGAGAAGGAGCGCCGCGATGCATATGGCTATCGCCAGTATGATATACAGTATAACGGTTCCCGGGGTCATTTCTTCTCACCCTTTCTGAACATGACGTAGGCGATGATTATGGTGATCGCGCCGGACGGCAGTATCATCATGCTGGTAGACGACGCAAGCGACGGCACGAAGATGAACAGCAGGCTCATCAGGATAAGCGGGATGAGCGCGAGCTTGATGTTTTTACGGTAATACTGGTACGCCATCGCGCCGAACAAAGCAGGCACCACGTTATCAAAGGCAGGCGTCAGCGTCGGGCTCGACAGGATCGGCTCCAGCGGCACCAGCAGCAGCACGCCCAGCGCCAGAACTATGATCGTAACGAGCGACGAGGCGGCGATGGAGAGCGTGGAGATTATCTCGTTTTCCGGGGTCCCTGCTTTGGCGCCGGAGATGTCGCGGGCGTTCATGGCGCAAGGTATCTTCATATTGATGAGGTTGCCCGTGATAAAGGCCAGGTATCCTCCTCCCGCGCCGAGCATCGGCGTGTAGACGAGGAATTCGACGACGCTGGAGATCATCCAGATGAATCCGACCGAAGCGATGGCTTTTCCGACGACTTTAAGGTCCGGGAGAGCTCCGAGGTACGTTCCGATGACGAACGGCGCGCCGATCAGAAGGATCAGCGTGACCGTGGTCGTGATCCTGCCGATGACGTGGGTCTTCCCGTTGTATCTATCAAAGGCCGCGGTCTTTTCCGCGGCTGCCGGCGCCGCTGCTTCCGCTGCATGGGCAGGAGTTGTGTTTTTCATATCTTCCATCAGGGCTCACCTCACATGAATATCGCGGCGATCATGCCGACCAGCATACTGCCCGCGATAGAAAAGCTCTCGAGCCAGACGATATGCTTCTTTTCGGAGAAATAGACGAATACGGCCATCACGGCGCCTGAGACGATCGCGACGAGCAGCGGAGTCGCGTCCCCGCTGAATGTGAGGGGGCCGTTCCCTGAGACGAATCCTCCGACGTAGCTTCCTATGTACGTGCTGACGAGGCCTATGAACATCGCGACCATCGCCGTGTCGCCGAAACCGCTTAACGCGCTTTTTTTCTCAGTTTTTGCGCCGTTCTGCGCTGACAGTTTCTTAAGGTAGCTTTTGTTGAAGAAGATCGACAGCACCATGCCCCACATGATGCAGACGCTCATCAAAAGCGCTATGGTGGCAAAGGCCTTCGGCGTCATGCTCGTTATGGATAGTCTGCCTATGCCGACCTGCTCCGCGGCGACCTCGGCGATCTGCGTTTCATAGTGGAGCGCTCCGATGACCGAGAGCCTGAGCCACGGCCACGGGATGCCGAGGCTGCCGGAAAGGGCGATGACCCCGAGCAGTATGCCTATGCTCGGAAGCACTGAGAACGTGGCGCTGGAAGTTATCGCGCGCTTCAGGACCTTCGGGTCCATGCCGATCGCTTTCCCGGCGCGGTAGGAGCGCACGAGAAATATCACGCATACCACCGCGACGAAAGCGATTATCCCGCCGCATATCATATACATGAACGGGCTGTTCAACTTTTCTAACATAAATGATCCCTCCTGAACGGACCGGTCCCGGGCCGCTGCGTTTCAGTTATTTCTTCATTTCCCCCGGTTCAGCCTGTCTTGAGAGATATCTGCGTCTTATGGCGAGAACGGCCGCCAGCCCGGCTGAAGCCAGCGCAATGGCCGCGTGAAGAGGAAGATCCGAGGCGTCGCCCGTATCAGGCTTTTCCGGTTCCTCAGGTTTTTCCGGTTCCTCAGGCTTTTCGGAGTTGGTTACGGTGAGATCCATGCCTCCCGTCCCGACCGAATCGACGCGCACCGAAGCCGTGAAGCCGTCGGGAACGTTCAGTTCCTCCACAGTGTAGAGGTGATCCGTACCGTCAGATCTGAGTTTAGGCAGATCGGTCCATGTGTGCGTCCATACGTCTTTTTCACCGAGAGTCACAGGGCTGCCGTAAGCGGCGCCATCCTGATACAGCTGAACGACAGCGCTGTCCGGAACAGCGGTCCCCTTCAGCTGCCAGACCTTATCGACCATGACTTCGACGGTTTCAGGGCTCTGTTTAGTATTCGTATATACCGCGCCGGTATTGTTTTTTGTCTCCTCGTACGCTTTGATCGTGTACCCGGACGTATATCCGTCTGCAGGCACTTCGAATATCGCGTATCTGTACGACACTTCCACGTTTTCGTCGTCGAACAGCGGGAAGTGCATCACGGTCACGGCCGGGTCGTCAAAACCTCCGTCGATGTAAGCGGAATTCTCTCTTCGGAACTGAGATACCATTCCAGCGATACCGGTATGAAGAAGCGGTCTTCCGGCAGGAATTTCACGGAAAATTCGTCCTCGTTTTCGGCAGAAGGGAGGACGTAGGCGACGTAGCCGTCGGACGCGGCTTTGATCGAATATACGATACCTTCCCCGAAATTGTCGCCCTCGGTATGGAAGACGTTTAATCCGCTGAAAGCATCGGAAGTTTTATCTTTTGTCAGCGTCAAAGTCTTACCCGTTTGCTCGCCGTCGGCTATCAGTTCCACATCCGCGGTCTTGCCGTCCGGGTTGCCGTCAGACCACGCGGCGCTCACTGTGATGTCTTTTTTCGAGTGAAGATACGATTCGGAGACGTTTGTCACGGAAATGCTTATCCCGGGGCCGTATTCGTCCGTGCCGTCATAGGTCGAAATGGAGATCTTGCCGGACTGAAAGCCTTCTATCGGCTTTTCTTTAAAGGTGTAATTAATTCGTTTGTACGTCTCGCCGTCTATTTTATACAGCGGGAGATGGTCAGGCACGCTGGCAGTCCACGCGACAAAGGTAGACGAGTCGGTGAAACTTAAGTCCTTCCCTTCGACATATTCCCCGTCCGCATAGACTTCGAAAGTCACTACAGGCATCTTGCCGTCGGGAAGTTTCGCTCCCGCAGGCTTCCAGATAACCATAGCGTTCAGCGTCGCCGCCTGATCGTAGTCTGCCGGCGTTTCGCCGATGCCGCCTGATCCGCCCGATCCGCCCGATCCTTCTCCGTCCGCGTCAGCGCGGAAAGGCGCAAAACCCGCGGCGCAGAGGATCATGAAAACGGCCAGCAGCAAAGCGACAGCCTTTTCAGCGCCAAAACCGCGCCGCGCGCGGCGTGCGCTCTTTGCTTCATATGCTTTTTTCTTATTTAGCATATCTGCTCAGAGTCTCCTTTCGGAACAATATAAATAAACTGGAATAAAATCAAAATTATAAAATAATTATACTCGGGCTGTCGTATTTTTTCATCATGGATTTTACGGTGAATTTACAATGCCGCAATGCCGTCAGTCGCGCGATCCCGCCGCGGTGCCAGACAGGCGGACCTCGGTCGACCGCCGCCCCGTCAGTTGCGCGATCCCGCCGCAGTGTCAGACAGGGGGGCTGCGGCGGAGAATATTTCCCGAAACGAGGAACGTCATGCCTGATCCTAAGGAAACACGGAATATATGTCCATTTTCGGAAACGAAAAATGGTGCCGGGAACAGATCCTGATTCCCTGCACCATCTTTTTTGTTGGGCGAAATTGTGCAATTATTCAGATTTTCTGGTATTCCTATAGGAACATCCTTAGAATATCATTGGAACCCTATAAGGAATTTGTCAAAATGCCGTTTTGGGCACATACCACATATCGCATGCTCCCGCAGCCGGGGGAAATCGCGATTTTCTTTGTCGCTCTCGATACGAATGATCAGTTCTACATCGCTGTCGGCCCCGGCTCAGTTCGACTCGACCAGCGTCGTCTCCAGTTCTATGGTCTCGTTGTCACGGATGACCGTTACTTTGATTTTGTCGCCCGGCTTGTATTCTGCGAGGATGGAGCGCAGCGTGGCGGCTGATGTGATCTCGGTGTCTTCGACGTAGTAGATCAGGTCGCCGACCTGGAATCCGGCGTCTTTTGCCTCGTCGCTGGTGATCTCTGAGATATAGATACCGGTCATCCTGACGCCGTACTGCATCGCCTTCTCGGCTGACGTAAGGTCGAGGACGGTCACGCCTATAGCCGCGCGGCCTGTGATTTTGCCGTTCTGGATCAGTTCAGCCGCGATAGGCGCAGCCGTGTTGATCGGGATAGCGAATCCGAGGCCCTCGACATCCGAGCCGGAGGACTTTGCGACCACTATGCCGACGAGGTTTCCGGAGCCGTCAAAGAGTCCGCCGCCGGAGTTGCCCGGGTTGATGGACGTGTCTGTCTGCAGCAGGTTCATGATCTTACCGTCGACCTCGATCTCTCTGTTCAGTGAACTGATGATCCCGGCCGTCGCCGTGCCGCCGAGTTTGCCGAGCGGGTTGCCGATCGCGACCGCCATGTCGCCGACCTGGATATCGTCGCTGTTTCCGTACGTCACCGCCGTGAGTCCCGTAGCGTCGATCTTAAGGACCGCGATGTCCGTCACATCATCCGCGCCGATGACCGTTGCGTCGTATTCCGTTCCGTCCTTGAGCGCGACTTTGATGCTGGAAGCGCCGTCGATCACGTGGTTGCACGTCATGATGTATCCGTCGCTCTGGATGATGACACCCGAGCCGGCGCCTTCCTTAACGTAGTTCTGCATCCAGCTGTCTGTTGAGATCGATTCTGTCCTGATCTCTACGACCGCGTTTTCGTTAAGCGCAACTATCTCCTGTATCGACTTATCCGATCTCGTGGATTTTGTGAGTGTGTAGTTTGTTGCAGAGACCTCTTTGCCGGAGCTGCTGTTCGTGCTGCTGTCAGTGCTGCCCGTTGTTTCGCCACCGCCGTTCAGCGCACCTGATATTTTAAGACCGCCCACAGTCAGTCCCGAGGTCGCAAGCATGCAGATTATCAGAACGATGATGAACGCCTTCCATGTCACGTACTTAGGCTGTTTCTTCGGCTTCGCTTTTTTGCCGCCGGAAGGTGTTTCTGGAGGAACGTATCCGCCTCCGAAACCGCCGCCGGTCGGAGGAACGCTTCCACCGCCATAGTTTCCGCCGCTGTAATTCGCGGTCCCGTAGGAGCCGCCGTATCCGGTGTTTCCGTTTGATCCGCTTTCGGAATTTACGACGTATTCCTGAGCCGCTTTCCTGACTTTGTCGTCCGTAAAGTCGGAAGACGCTGCTGCCTCGGCGTCGTTGCCGAAGATGCGTGTTTTGTTCGCGAACTGCTCTTCCTTGAACGGATCCGCCACGGAAGTCTTTACCGCGTCGTCATTACCGGCGGAAGCATTTGCTGCACCGGCGTCCACTGTCGTTTCGACTGCTTCCGGTCCGTCTGAAAATGATTGTGTATCTGTTCCGGTCGTGCCGGATGTGTTTGATTCAGAGGATCCGAAAGATTCGCCTCCGTACCCGAATTTTTCATCATAAAGAACCATAAAGCCCACCTCTTTCTAAAAACTAAAGGAATTATAGCGCCGTAATATGGTTGATTTGTGAAAAAACGGTTAATTAATCGGGGAGCGGATCGCGACAAAATCGTCAAAATACATGCTGCCGTGCGCCGCCGCGGGATTTCCCCATTCGCGCCACGCCGGGATTTCCCCGTTCACGCCGCAGCAGGATTTCCCCATTCAACTTTGCCTTGCGCGAAATTTCAGCTGATAGTAGACTATATAAGCAAAACAGAAAGAAATACAAGCATACGTGATATATTAAACACGCGAAAGATTTCTTACATATGAAAGATTTCTTACATGCCGGATATATTAAGGAAAGAAATGAAAGACGTACTCATCAAGATAACAGGAAAAAGATTTAACGGCAGCGACAGCTCCGACGATATGGAATTCTTCAGCGACGGCAAAATGTATCAACGCGGGAGCGCCCGGTACATCGTCTACGACGAAAAATCCATGCTCGGCGACGACGACTGCAAGACTACGCTCCGCCTTAAGGACGGTACGCTTCGGATGCGCCGCTTCGAACGCCCGGATAACGTTTTGGTCTCGGAGATGGAATTTGCCCCGGGCAAGCGCGTCACCGGCAGGTACAGCACGCCTTACGGCTCCGTGAACATGGAGATACTCACCAACTCCATCGACTCGCACTTTGACGAGAACGGGCATGGCAGCATCAAACTGAACTACGACATCTGCTTCGACGGCATCGGCGACGGCAGGAACGAGATCGAGATCAGCGTCACAGAATAGCGCGCGGAGTGATTTTGCCATGGAAGAGCGGAAATTTTCTCAGGCCGAATACATCTTCAAATACGCCAATGCAATAGTACTGTGGATAATAGAGGCTGTCGCGATCGGCATCGCGTGCGGCTTCACCGGCGCTCTTTTCAACAAAGGCGTGGTCGGCGCAACGGATCTCCGCTTGAGGTATCCGTGGCTGCTGTATTTTCTTCCTCTCGCCGGCGTTGCGATAGTCGGGATATATAAAGGATTCAAACTCGAGGGCAAGGGCACGGACACGGTGATCGAAAAGGTCCGCGAGGGTTCGCCCCTCAGGATCGCCCTGCTGCCCGCTATCTTCACAGGTACTATCCTCACCCACCTCTGCGGCGGTTCGGCGGGACGCGAGGGCGCGGCTCTACAGATCGGCGGGTGCCTCGGGAACGGCATCGGCCGCGTGACGAAGCTTTCGAGCAGCGATCTGAAAATTGCGACCATGACCGGTATGGCCGCGTTCTTTTCAGCCATTTTCGGTACGCCTCTCACGGCGACCATCTTCGTAGTCATGTTCGTAAACGTCGGCACCCTGCACGAGATGGCGATATTTCCGTGTTTCCTGGCGTCGTGGTCCGCGCTCTGGATATCCGAGCAGTTCGGCGTTCAGCCGATGCATTTTGATATAACTCAGCCCGAGCCGGAGCCGTTCATCATGCTGAGAATGATCGTTTTCGGCATCCTCTGCGGTCTCGTCTCCACTCTGATGTGCGGCGCATACCACGGAGCGGATAAACTCTACGGAAGGCTTTTTAAGAATTCATTCGTCCGCATCATCGTCGGAGGTGCTCTCGTCATAGTTCTGACGCTTATCGTCGGTACGAGAGACTATAACGGCACAGGCGTCGAAGTCATCGGGCGCGCGATCGAACAGGGCGAAGCTGTCCCAGCCGCATTCCTGCTGAAGATCCTGTTCACCGCCGTGACACTGGAGGCCGGATTCAAAGGCGGCGAGATCGTTCCTACGTTCTTCATCGGAGCGACTTTCGGCTGCGTGATCGGCCCGCTTCTCGGCATACCGGCGGGATTCGCCGCCGCGGTCGGGATGGTGGTGATGTTCGCCGGCGCGACCAATACGCTCATCGCCCCGATGTTCCTGGCGATAGAGGTTTTCGGGATAAGCAACCTGCACCTGTTCGCCATCGCAGGCGCGATGAGCTACATCTGTTCCGGATATAACGGGCTGTATTCCAGCCAGAACATCAGGTTTTCCAAGCTCCGCAGCGAAGAGGTGAACATCCGCACGAACCACAATGACCGCGTCGATTTTTCGCTGCCTATATGGAAAAAAAGCGGCGGCGGTCCGGACCGGGGCGGCGGGAACAAAGATGAGCAGGAGTGATCCCGGTCGGCGCAAGCCGATCAGTTTCCGTTTACCGCATATACAAGCCACGTCAACCGAGCGCATCAATTGAATCCCCAAAACGATTTATGCAATTTGCAATAAGCAGTTTTCTATAGTTCTTTCCTAGACAGATATTCTTCTTTATAAGCTATAAGCCTCCTTGATTGCACTGCTGCATTTTACTTTACCAAATACCCTAATTCTACGAAACGCTTTCTTCAAATCATCTAATGTCACCGATTCATCAATAATCAGCATTCCAAGCACAGTATAATCTTGGTGTTCTTTTCCTTTTATATCTTCGGAACAAAGGCGTACAATACCAATGTCTAATGTTTTCGTCATAAATTCTCTATTTAACCAATCTTCGTGACTGCGAAGCAGCCCTTTTATGGCCGTACGAAGGAAATCAGTTCTGTTAGCATAATAACCTTGATCAACAAGATAGTCGATTTTTCCCAAATCAACAACGGAAATGTTAATGGTTAATTTTTCACTATTTTCTTCAACCATTTGATTCGCCTCCATATATAATATGTATACCATCTGTATGGATGGTGTGCATATTATACGAAGTAAAATTAGGGCTGTCAAGTTGCGTCCATGGTCGCGATAGTAAACAAGGGGGTTTATTGTTCCTGGCTACAATAAAAATACGCCGCAGAAGCGGGTTAGCGGACAAAAAGTGTTGGTCGACTAATCCCAAAAGGCAGGATAATCTGATGACCTATGCAGTTCACTCCAGACGACGGCATCGCCCCAAGTAGGCATCGAATCGCTGATCTTTTGTTGTGTGGTCATTCGCGAATAGGGCAAATCGCATACCTCATGATATCTTCCTCCGAAAATCGCTTTCTAAGAAAGATATAGCATCAATATGCATTGAAAAATCAATATGCTACGGGCTTTTTACCAGCACTTTTTGTCCGACCTGTAAGTTGTTCAAAAAAGATATAGCCGCTGTAATCATTTAAATATCAATGACTACAGCGGCTTTTACCAACACTTTTTGTCCGCTAAATCGCATGTTTTAGATGATCCCGAGATTCTCGGCGGTTCCGAGGATCCTGCGATCCCGGGTCACTCGCCTGTTCCGAGGCATTCGGCGATGCCGAGGTCTTCGGCGAGTTCCTCCGGAGTATCGGCCATCGCGTCCGCTCCGAGAGTCTCCAGATAAGGTCTGTCTCTGAACCCCCACGTCACTATTATCGAAGGGATCCCGGCGTTTTGCGCCGTTTCGACGTCGACCTCCGTGTCACCGACGTATACGGCACGCTCTTCTGGCACTCCGAGTTCGGAAAGAACGGTTTCAACCGTGTCCGGCGCAGGTTTTTTGCGTACGCCCGGACGCTCGCCCACCGCGGCGTCCAGCAGCCCCGGGAAATGCTTCGACGCAAGTTCGCGGCACGCTCCGTCGATCTTGTTGGAGACGACGGCGGTCTTTACACCGCGGGACTTAAGGGCGGCGAGCAGTTCTCGGATGCCCGGGAAAGGTTTTGTCGTATCCTTGCAGTGGACCAGATAATATTCCCGGAACGCGGCAAGCGATTTTTGAACAACCGCCTCCTCGGTGCCCTCCGGCAGGACCAGGCGCATCAGGCGCTCATAGCCGTTTCCCAAGAACCTTCTGGCGTCGCTCACCGGACGTTTCGGGCATCCGACGGCCTCGAGCGCGTGATTCATCGCGTCGGCGAGATCGTTTACTGTGTCGAGTATGGTGCCGTCCATATCGAAGACGACGGCGTCGAATTTATTCATAGCGCGAGGCTTCCCATCGGATCCCATGGCGCGAGCTCCACAGGCTCCTGCTCGAATTCTTTTTTCTGCTTAGCGGAGAGGTACTTTCTCTCTAAGAGTATCTGGTAGGTGTACTCGTCGAACCACGCGTCGCTCATCACGCAGTATCCGTCTTTGCCGCTCTCCTTGCCCCAGCTGTTCTCGACTTTCCAAGCCTTAGGCCTGCCGTCTTTGTCGAGATCCACGCCGGTTATTGCCATCGCGTGTGTCATGCAGCTCATGCCGTAGTCGAGGCGCTGAGCCTTGTTCATCGGGAAGTCCGTGCCGAAAAGCGTCTGATAGTCGAACGCGTCGAGCGTCAGAAGGCCGTCCTTGGAGTTGGAGAATTTGCCTACGTCGCTGCCGAACCAGACGATCTTTCCGTCTTTCAGCTGCGCGATCGCGAGTTTTTTCAGGTCGTCGATCGGGAGGTTCAGGTATTTGACAGGGTATTTGCCGCCCTCGACGTTTCCGAGGTACTGCACCGTATATGTTTTGCCGTACGGCTTGTCGGCGGTCGGAGCGTTGATGACGGTGACGTAGTTGTCGAGGTTCCAGCCGACGTATTTCTCAAAGAACTTCTGCGGCGTTATGTTCTCGACGCAGACGTATTTTCCGTCTTTGTCCTTCGTCTCCCACGTGAATTTCACCGGCGGTTTGCCGAGGGAGATGCAGAGCATCCTGTAGATGACGTTCATCATCTTCTCTTTTTCCTTGCGGAGTGCGGCGTCCTTCTCGCCTTTTTCGTGCATCGTGCGCAGGGTGCAGGCGTATTCGCGGAGTTTCATCGTGAGATACGTGTTCATGTCGCCGGTGTTCGAGGAGTTATACGATTCAGGCATCACGTCCTTAGGAACGACTCCGTATTTTGCGATCAGGGAGCGGAACATGTCCCACTGCCCGCCATCGCCGAGGAGTTCGGGCCCGATGAGGAAACTCACGAGCCTGCCGTCTAAAGGTTCGTCCGCGGTTTTGATGACGTTCTCGAGGAAATAGTTCGCTTTTTCGAGTTTGTCGTAGAAAAGCGTGTAGTTCTGGGAAAGTTCGGTATTCCCGAGGTTCAGCTTTTTCATCACGTCCAGGCGCATCACGTTCAAAGCAGCGAACATCCAGCATCTGCCGGAATGCATCTGGTTGCACGGGTCCCCGGCGTCGATCTCGATCGAGAAGCCGAACTGGTTGTCCCGGTGCGCGCGGTAGTTCGTCGCAGCGTCGGCTATTCCGTTCTTAAAGGAAGCGTTCATCGCCAAAGCATTAGCCTGTTCCTTATCGAACTGCCTGTCGAATTTTTTCAGATCATCAAAAGTAATAGCGGATTTCATTTCCTGTCTCCTTTCTGCTCGTCGATCCCCTGCTGTGCGAGTTCGTCGGCGCGGTTGTTCATCTCCGTGACCTTGCGGAAGTCATCAAAAGAAAACCCGTCGCCGTTCCACTCTCTGAATCTGCGGTAGAGAGCGTCCGTGTCCGCTGACGGTGAGCCGAGGTTTACGTGCCCTTTCACGCGGTAAAACGTGACGTCGTTTTTTTCGATTCGCGAGAGCAGTTCCTCCCAGAGGTCGCGGTTCTCGACGGGCGTCTTCTTAGAGGTGCGCCATCCGTTGCGGCGCCAGTTCTCGTACCACTTCTGCCTGAAGCATTCGGCCAGGTATGAACTGTCGGTGAAGACCTCGATCGTCAGGCCGTCGCGCGTCAAAGCACGGAACCCCTGTATTACGGCGGAAAGTTCCATCCTGTTATTAGTCGTGTCAGGTTCGCCGCCGTGGAGTTCTTTGCCGTACTCGCCGAATTCGAGGACGCAGCCCCAGCCGCCCGTGTTCTTTTCGTTCTGATTGCCGGAGCACGCTCCGTCAGTGTACATCCTTAAAATACTCATGTCTGCATTATATCAGTTCTGCGGCATATATCAATCTCCGCCGCGTGTGGTATACTAAAAACATGTCAGTCAGATTTTGTTCATTTTCAAGCGGCAGTTCGGGGAACAGCTATCTGTTCGCTTCGGACGGGACCGTTATCCTCATAGACGCCGGTATAGCCGGCAAAAAAATAAATGCGGGGCTGGAGGCGCTCGGACTTTCGTATCCGGACGTTTCGGCTGTCCTGCTCACCCACGAGCACTCAGACCACGTCAAGTGCGTGCGGACTGTCGTGAAGAAGGCCGAGAACGCGCTCGTCTACGGCTCGCCCGGGACTCTGCGCGCTGTCGGGGACTACATCCCTCCGGGGCGCGAGATGGCTTTCATCTGCGAAAACGGCAGATTCCGGATAGGCGACGTCACGGTCGACCCGTTCAGGCTGTCGCACGACGCTTCCGAGCCTACGGGATTTACTTTGACGGCTCAGGGGAAAAGCGCCGCTTTTCTGATGGATACGGGGTTCGTGAGCGACGACGAATTCGCAAAGGTCGTCGACGCGGACCTGCTGGTGCTTGAAGCGAACCACGAGCGGAACCTGCTCCTGGCCGGGCCTTATCCGTATTCACTGAAGCGCAGGATCATCGGGGATCACGGGCACCTGAGCAACGACGACGCCGCCGAATGTCTGATCAAAGTCATCCGCGAGCGGAAGAACCCGGCCCCTCCGAGGGTGGCTCTGGCCCACCTTTCGGCGCATAACAACTCACCTGATATCGCGTACCTGTCCATCAGGAACAGGCTCTACGACGAGGATCTGATCGAGAACCGCGATTACACGATCACCGTGCTAAGGCGCGACGAGCCGGGTGAGACGTTGGAACTGTAAGCTATGATCGGAACGCAGATGCGGAGATCTAAGACAATTATCCGAAATACGTCCTCCGCACGGACGAATTCGCCGGCGGAAATTACGACGGGATCACGGCGATGCACGTCGCCAACTTCTTGCTGGACGGAGAAATATGAACGTTTCAATAATCTGCATCGGAAAACTAAAAGAAAAATACTGGCAGGACGCGTGCGCCGAGTACATGAAGCGCCTCACCGCCTACTGCAGTCCTAAGATCGTCGAACTTAAAGAGTCGCGCCTGACCGGTTCAGGCGAAGCGGCGGAGTGCGCCGTCATAGAAGCCGAAGGCGCCGAGATCCTCTCGCGCATAGACCCTTCCATGTATGTGATAACGCTGGAGATCCGCGGGAAAAAACTCTCCTCCGAAGCGCTGGCTGAAAAGATGGACTCGCTTGCCACCGAAGGCAAAAGCGACGTGGCGTTCGTCATTGGCGGCAGCCTCGGCCTTTCGCCTGAAGTGAGAGCACGCGCGGACTTCCGCCTGTCATTCTCCGACATGACGTTCCCGCACCAGATGATGCGCGTGATCCTGCTGGAGCAGATCTATCGCAGTTTTAAGATCAACCGCGGCGAGACGTATCATAAATAACTTTTTTGATGCCCGAATGTTGTATAAAAAAACGCAAGCATCGTTCGTAATTTGGTAATTATTTGTCTAATTTTTACTCATATAAAATAAAATATTCCGCCTTTATATTTATTTGACTAAAAAAGACTGATATTATTATTGATATGACCCGGGCCAGCCGGCGCATTATCAGGCAGGGCCCGGGGAAAATACTTTTGAAAAAACAACAGAAAGAAAAAGAAAATGCGCGAAAAAACGGGAATATCCCTGCGAAAGTTTTTTGCCGGAATACTCGCGGCTGCATTGATTTTTTCTGCCGCGGTTTTTCCTGCCACGCCACCTGTATACGACAATGACGTTCCCATCTTGGAATTTTCTGTTCTCGACGCCGACGGCTACGTTCTGGCGTCCGACGGATCCGGTTCGGTCACACCGTCTCAGTTCCGCAGCAAAAGCGGCACAGTGCGTCTGACTGTCACACTGAATAAGTCTGTCACGGGCAATACGGCTGCCGTCACGCTTCCTGCGTGGTTCAGCTGGTGCAGAGTCCAGGACGGATCTGATTTCACTGTTTCAACCGGCGACGCGATGACTTCCACAGGTCAGGACCATCAGCAAAGGGACCGAGACGGTCCAGCCTCTTTCGTAACTAAGGAAAATGACGAAAAGCCTGCAGCGCTCACCTTTGTCAACACCTATAAGAAGTCCGGCACATCCGAAGTGGATACCAGTGACAGAGCGGACATCACGCTTTACGGCACGATTCTCGTCGCCTCTGAAGCACTCCTGATAATTCTGCTCACCTTCGTGAGAAGGAAGAAGAAAGGCTGCTGAAGTTTCTGAAACTGCTGAAACTTCTGAAACTGCCGGGGCTGCCGCATGAGATGGATCGATTCATCAGTGCGGCAGTCCCTTTTTAATGCGCGCCTATTTCACTTTCCAGTTATTCGTCCATTTGCGCACGAGCAGGCGGCGTGCGGCGTTGACTTTATACTAAGGCGGATATATAATTGACATATGTCAGAAATAAAGGGAGGCACCTATGACCAGACCTAAACGATGCCGCGTGATCGGCGGATGCCCGCGCTTTGCGGGTTTTGGGCCGGAAGACGACCGGTCGGACGGCGGATGCCGCGGGGAGCGCGTGGTCCTGAATCTCGACGAGTTTGAAACGATCAGGCTCCTGGACTTCGAACGCCTCACGCAGAGCGAATGCGCCGAAGCCATGCAGGTCTCGCGCACCACGGTCACGGACATCTACGACCGCGCACGGTATAAGATCGCCGATTGTCTGGTGAACGGCAGGCGCCTCGTCATCGCGGGCGGCTCATACCGGTACGGCAGTTCTGTCTCCGGACAGTGGCGCCGCCTTAAAACGAAAGGAGAAAAAACGATGCGTGTAGCTGTAACTTATGAAAACGGTGAGATTTTCCAGCACTTCGGCAGGACCGAAGCGTTCAAGATATTCGACGTGGAAGGCGGCAAAGCAACACCCGTCACGGTCCTTAACACCAACGGCACTGGGCACGGTGCTCTGGCCGGGTTCCTGCGCGAGGCAGGCGTAGACGCGGTGATCTGCGGTGGCATCGGGCCGGGCGCTCAGGACGCTCTCGCGGAGGAAGGAATAACCGTGTACGCCGGAGCAAGCGGCAGCGCAGACGAAGCCGCAAAAGCACTGGCCGAAGGAAAACTCACCGCGACAAACAGTGCCACCTGCGGCCATCATGGCGAAGGGCACGAGTGCGGGCACAGCGCGGGGCATTCATGCGGACACGGCGAAGGACACTGCGGGCACTGATCCGCTATTTCATCCTCTATCTGCGGACACTGATCTCTTATTTCAGCCTGTACCTGATGTTCCTGGCGTTTCCTTCTTTTACGAGCGTTCCGTCGGAGAGCATCGCACGCAGGAGAAGGATAGCTGTCGACTGCGAAACGCCCAGGGCAGTTTGAACATCGCTCCTGGAGACGACTTCCCTTTCCCTGCATAGTTCAATCACAGTCTTTTTGCGATCCATTTCCGTCGCAGCAGAAGAAGAATACGTATAGTAGCGGAAGGCGTCCTCACGGACTCCCCCGCCGCTGTCGCGGTAATTCACATTCGGCAGGATCAGCCGGAAAGAGTTATCGGTGGCTTTAATTTCAGGCTTGCGGGCCGAACCGGCATAGCATTCCATTATCTTCGGTATCCCGGTCCCGTAAGCCTCTATCAGTTTCAGCCTGTAAAAAACGTCGGCAAGATATTTATTCCTCGGCAGCGAAACGCCGTTAAGGATCTCTCCCACGCTCAAACCTCTCACAAGCCCGCCGATCGATACGAATTCCATCCTGTCGTCGAAAATGCTGATGAGCGTCGGCGCGGCGCTGTACGAATAGTCGCGATGGACCAAAACATTCAAAAGCGCTTCCCTCACAGCTTCCACCGGGTAGTCTCTGATGTCCACGCGCTGAAAGCCCGGAAACTCTGAACGCGTCCTGTTGCACCTGTCGATGAACTCGCCCGCATCGTCGAACTGCTTAAGCAGAGACCCGGAAAGTTCGCACCTGTCCTTAAATATGGTCTTACTGCTCCCCTCGAACAATGCGATCTTAGTGACGCACGGGCACTGGTCCGATAACAGCAAGCCCAGATTCGTATAGTCTCCATCTTCGGCAATTAGATGCAGCGACCTCATCTGATTTTTCCCGAACGCAACCCTGCTTTTCTTAAATGCCGCCGAAGCCGCCTTAAATGTAAGCTGCTGCTCCAACGACCGCGCTTCTTCAAAACTGTCTCCGCTCACCGGCAGAACGCTCTCGCGAAACATAATTCCCTCCCGGCAAAACTTCTCATATAGATATCCTCAAACTATCTAACTATCTAACTATCTAACTATCTAACTATCTAATCATCATAATAATCAGATAATCAGATTTAGCAAGAGTAAAAGTATGGGGAAAAACGAAATGTGTAGAAGTATGTAGATTTTAACAAAATAATTCGCTAAATATTCTTTGCTAATTTGATTTTAGCAAAGAATATGCTAAATTATTTTCAAAGAAAGGAGCCGACAGCCATGCTTCCGAACGAATTGCTGGAACTGGTCGACAGAGTCTGCGCCAGAAAATCCGAAGAACAGACCATCGAAGTGAAAGCCGCGCATGACGGCGTGCCGAGGCATCTTTATGACACGCTCTCCTCGTTTTCCAACCAGGATCAGGGCGGCGTGATAATCTTCGGGATCGACGAAAAGAACGGGTTCGCCAGGGTCGGAGTCTACGACCCGCAGGATCTGCAGCAAAAAGTGACCGAGCAATGCAGACAGATGGAGCCGCAGGTCAGGGCTTTGTTCACGCTCGCCGAGTCTGACGGAGTCGTGATCTGCTCGGCCGAGATCCCCGCTGTCGATATTTCGGAGCGGCCCTGCTACTATAAAGGCGCCGGGATGACGCGCGGGTCTTTTGTCAGGGTCGGGGACGCAGACCTTCCGATGACGGATTACGAACTTTACTCGTACGAGGCATTCCGCAAGCATGTCCGCGATGACGAACGGCCTGTCAGGCGGGCTTCGGTAGATTCTCTCGATCCGGAAGCGTTAGCAAAATATTCCTCTCAGCGGAAGTTGAATAAGGCAGGTCTGGCTCAACTGCCTGCCGGGCAGGCGGACGAGATGCTGGGCGTTATCAGAAACGGATGCCCCACTCTCGCGGCGGTGATGAATTTCGGGGTCTTTCCGCAGGGATTTTTCCCGGGGCTTGGCATCACGGCGGTGTCCGTGCCGGGCAGAGAGATCGGCGACATCGACGACCGCGACGCAAGATTCATTGATAATAAAAGGATAGAAGGCCCTGTCCCCGCGATGGTCGAGGAGGCGCTTTCATTTTGCATGCGGAACATGAAGACGAACACTATCGTCGACCGTAAGACGGGTCTGCGCAGAGACCGCACGGAATACCCGGTCGACGCGCTCAGGGAAGCGATCCTGAACGCTTTGATCCATCGCGATTACAGCGTCCACACCGAAGGCACCCCGGTGCAGATCGTGTTTTACAGCGACAGAGTCGAGATCCACAGTCCGGGAACGCTGTACGGAAGGATGAGCGTGGAGCAGCTGGGCATCGCCAGACCGGACCAGCGCAATCCGCTGCTCGCGATAATGGCGGAGACGCTGGCAGGCGCCGAAAACAGGTACTCCGGCATCCCGACCATGCGTCTTCCGGGGAAATGGCATAAAACTCTCTTTTTCTGACTTTTCCGTTATGCGTTGATCTACACATTTTTCCTTTTTTATAAAATACAATTTCAA